>NZ_CP064187.1:1240000-1550000 GCF_015353075.1 Rhizobium sp. 007
GGCCATATGGGTCAGGCGATTTCGATCTCGGGCATCTTCGCTGTTGTCACCAGCCTGTTCATTTCGTCGGTCACGCGCAGACTGGACCGCCGTCTGGTGGTGATGTCTCTCACCCTATTACTGATCATTTCCGGAACGGTCGTCACGCTTGCGCCGAATTATGTGGTGCTGATGGTCGGCCGCACCCTGCTCGGTGTCGCCATCGGTGGCTTCTGGTCGATGTCGCCATCGTCATGCGCCTCGTACCCGAAGATGCAGTCCCGAAAGGTGTGGCGATGCTGAATGCGGGCAATGCCATCGCTGCGACGATTTCCGCGCCGCTGGGCAGCCTGCTCGGGTCCTCCATAGGCTGGCGCGGGGCCTTCTTCGCCGTGGTGCCGCTGGCCCTGCTCGCACTCGTCTGGCAGTGGATCAGCCTCCCATCCCTCCCGCCGCGCCGGAAGGAAGGCGCTTCGAACGTCCTGCGCTTGCTTGCGCGTCCGCAGGTCGCGATCGGAATGGCCTCCGTCATGCTGCTGTTCATGGGACAATTCGCGCTGTTCACCTATCTCCGCCCGTTCCTCGAAACCGTGACCCAGGTCCCGATCTCGACGCTCTCCCTTCTGCTGCTCCTGATGGGCCTGGCGGGCATCGTCGGCACTTACTGCGTCAGCGGTCTGCTTCAGACGCGGTTGTTCAGCATTCTGGGATCGATCCCGCTGGTGATGGCCGCAATCGCACTATGGCTGATCGCCTTCGGCACGTCATCGGTCGTGACCGCGACCCTCCTGATGGAACGGCCGCCCCGGTGGGCTGGGGAACATGGCTGAGCCGGACTATGCCTGACGACGCGGAAGCCGGAGGCGGTCTGCAGGTTGCCACTATCCAGCTTGCGATCACGATGGGTGCGTCCCTTGGCGGCCTTCTGTTCGACGCGGCGGGCTGGTGGACCACCTTCGTCCTTGCCGCCGTGCTTCTGACTGGCTCGTCTGTTCTTGCCACTGCGGCGTGGCGTTACAACCGGAGCATCTGACATGGTTTCGAATTCGACGACACTCAGCCGCCGTAGCGTTCTCGGGTCTATGATTGCAACGGCGGTTTTCCCGCCGCTGGCCCAAGGGCAACAGGGCAACGATCCAGCAAGCCAGGAGCCGTCCAAGGTGAAGATCAGGATGACGTTCAACGGTCAGACGATGACCGCAACCCTCTACGACAACGCGTCGGCCCGCGACTTCGCATCTATGCTGCCGCTCGATCTGAAGATCGAAGACTACTCGACCAACGAGAAGATCACCTACCTGCCGCGCAAACTGACAGAGGCAGGAAGCGGTCCGTTCAAAAACGAGCGTCCCGGCGACCTCTGCTATTTCGCCCCATGGGGCAACCTGGCGCTTTTCCATAGCGGCTACCGCTATTCATCCGGCCTGATCCGTCTTGGCCGTTTCGACGATGGCTTCGAGCCTTTGCTGATGCGCGGCGAGTTCCCGCTCCGCATCGAGAGGGTCTAACGACACCCGAGTTCGCTCCCCTTTTCCTCACCCTACGGAGACACGACGATGAACGAGAAGAACGAAATCAACGCCGCCCTTGGAATGCCCGCAGGCATCGACCGCCGCCAGCTTTTGAAAATGACCGGCGCAGGCATGGCTGCGGTCGGAGCTGCCTCTATGCTCGGCTTTTCGTCGGCAGTGGCGCAGGACATGTCCAATCGCGCGGCCAATTTCTATACCAGCGACAAGGTCACCATGCAGAAGGTGACGTTCCAGTCCCAGTACAAGACGATCGTCGCAGGCAGCCTGTTCACCCCGAAAGACCTCGATCGGAATGCAAAAACCCCCGCGATCGTCGTCGGGCATCCCATGGGAGCGGTCAAAGAGCAGAGCGCCAACCTCTATGCGACCAAGATGGCCGAGCAGGGCTTCGTAGCAATGTCCATCGACCTGCCGTTCTGGGGTGAAAGCGAAGGGGAAGCCCGCAACCTCGTCTCCCCCGACGTCTACGCCGAAGCGTTCAGCGCAGGGGTGGATTTCCTTGGTAGCCAAGACTACGTGGATCGCCAGCGTATCGGCGGTATCGGAATCTGCGGTAGCGGCAGCTTCATCATCAGCGCAGCCAAGATCGACCCTCGTATCCGGGCCATCGCTACGGTCAGCATGTACGATATGGGTGCGGCCTTCCGCGACGCTCTCAACCACTCGCAGACTTTAGAACAGCGCAAACAGTTTATCGCGATGGCGGCCGAACAGCGCTGGGCAGAGTTTGGCGGCGGGGAAACCCAGTATATCGGCGGGACGGTTCTAGAACTGACTGCCGACACCGATCCCGTCCAGCGCGAATTCTATGACTTCTACCGGACACCACGTGGTCAGTTCACGCCCGCTGGTGCGACAGTGCAGACGACAACGAAGCCGACGATGACCAGCAGCGTGAAGTTTATGAACTTCTATCCGTTCAACGATATCGAGACTGTTTCTCCCCGCCCGATGTTGTTCATCTCGGGCGATCAGGCTCATTCGAAAGAGTTCAGCCAGGACGCCTACAATCGTGCCGCCGAGCCGAAGGAACTGGTTTGGGTCAAGGGTGCCGGGCACGTCGACCTCTACGACCGCGTGGACCTCATTCCGTTCGACAAGCTGTCCACGTTCTTCGATCAACATCTCGCGGCGTGATCCAGCGTCTCTTCCGCGAGACGGTGGGAGGCCCGCAAAGAAAATCCGGGCCTCAGCCCGTTACGTGCTTTGCATGAAGCGCCGCTGGAAGACCCATTCGTCACCTTCTCTAAATGGCGCACAACTAGGCGGACCGCAAAGCTTATGCTGGCCTTTAGATAGTGCGGCGCAGCGCGTGCGGTCTTGACCCAGGTGCGGGCTCTGATCGAGAGTTGACAGGCACGGCTATAGCGGCCGGTTGATGTTCTTGTAGGTCTCGCCGAGCTGTTTCATTCGCTCGTCATAGGCGGCCTTGATGCAGGCGGCATCAGCCCTGCATTCCTGCCGCTTCTTCAGCCAGGCCGTTTGCTCGTCCTGCAGCGTGCCGCGCGAGCCCATGGCGAGCAGGCCTGAAAGAAGATCGAACGTCGTCGTCATCTTCACGTCGGCATCATTGAGCGCGCGGTTGTCGCAGATCACCTTTTCGTCCGGCTTCAGCTCCTTTGCATCGCAGTCGAAGCTCGCGGCCTGGGCGGCGCCAGAGCTCAAACATGCTGCGGACAAGGCAAGTATGGCAAGGGTGAGGGAACGTTTCATGCAAATCTTCCTGCTTCAGAAAGTAGCGTTTCAAAGGAATGCCAGTACCAGAAAGATGAAGCAGCAAGTCCAGACGGCAAGGACGAAAAGGAGCCCCGCTCTGCTACTGGCCGGACGGCTGGCGCGCAATGCGGCCTCCTTTCGGAGTTCGGCCATGATCTCCGGCGGGACGAGCTTGACGGCCAGCAAAATGCCGAGCGGCACGATGACGAGGTCGTCGAGATAGCCGAGGACGGGCACGAAATCCGGGATCAGATCGATAGGTGAAAGCGCATAGGCCGCCACTGCTGCAGCCGTTGCTTTTGCAAGCCACGGAACGCGTGGGTCGCGGGCGGCAAGCCATAATGCGGCAATGTCACACCTCAGTGACTTCGCCCATGTTTTCGCTTTTGATATCAGTTCCATGCCGCAAGTTCCTCACGTGCTTTCAAACCTGCCTTATTCCTTCATGCTTCCGCCCTCTTTCCTTTCTAGCGTCCAGCGCTACAACACTTTCTCAATACGAATTCAGAAGGGATTCCAATGCAAGGCCTGTTGAAACGCGCTTCCATTTCGCTCTTTGCGCTGGTCGTCGCTTTGCCGTTCGGCGCAGATGCGCAGGACGCGAAGGCGGTGCCGCAAAGCCAGGCGCAACTGCAGCTTTCCTTCGCGCCGCTCGTCAAGCAGACGTCGGGCGCCGTGGTGAATGTCTACGCAGAGAAGATCATCCAGCGCCAATCTCCCTTTGCAGGCGACCCTTTCTTCGAGCAGTTCTTCGGCCAGCAGATGCCGAATCGCACAGAAAAGCAATCCTCGCTCGGCTCTGGCGTCATCGTTGAAGCAAACGGCACAGTGGTGACGAATAATCACGTCATCGAGGGTGCGGACGACATCAAGGTGGCGCTGTCGGACGGCCGCGAGTTCCCGTGCAAGGTCGTGCTGCGTGACGACCGGCTCGATCTCGCGGTGCTGAAGATCGAAACCAAGGCGAGCTTCCCGACGCTGGCGATCGGCAATTCGGATGCCGTCGAGGTTGGCGATCTCGTGCTTGCGATCGGCAATCCCTTCGGCGTCGGCCAGACGGTGACGAGCGGCATCGTTTCGGCGCTTGCGCGCAACCAGGTTGTCAAGAACGAGTTCGGCTTCTTCATCCAGACCGACGCGTCGATCAATCCCGGCAATTCGGGGGGTGCGCTGATGAACATGAAGGGTGAACTGATCGGCATCAATACGGCGATCTTCTCGCGCGGCGGCGGCTCGAACGGTATTGGCTTCGCAATCCCCGCCAACCTGGTGAAGGTGTTCCTGGCATCGGCCGACGCTGGCGTGAAGTCGTTCGAACGCCCCTATGTCGGTGCCACCTTCGACGCGGTGACCTCCGAGGTTGCAGAAGCGCTCGGTCTCGACAAGGCACGCGGCGCGCTGATCGTGAAAGTGACGGAAGGCGGTCCTGCATCCAAGGCGGGTCTGAGAGCCGGCGAGATCGTCACGGCGGTGAACGGCGTTCCGGTCGAACATCCCGACGCGCTTCTCTATCGCCTGACGACGGCGGGCCTCGGCAGCTCCGTCAACCTGACCGTGGCCGAGAATGGCGGCGAACAGCAGGTGGCGCTGAAGCTCGACCGGGCGCCGGAAACCTCGCCGCGCGACCAGCGCACGATTGGCGGGCGCACGCCCTTCACCGGTACTGTCGTCGAGAACCTGTCGCCGCGCGTCGCTGACGAGCTGCGCATGCCGACGGAATCGACGGGTGTCGTCGTTGCCGATGTGAAGGATGGCTCGCCTGCAGCGCGTCTCGGCTTCGAGCCGAAGGACATCATCGTTTCGATCAATGGCGCACCGGTACAGACAACGGAGGAGCTGGAACAGATGGCCGACGCGGACCCGGGTTTCTGGCGCGTCGAGATCGAGCGCGAGGGCCAGCGGATAAGGCAGTTCTTCCGATGAGCGACGATCTCTTCGCACCGCGTGTTCCAGAGGAGGTCGCCAACAGGCGGCCTCTCGCCGATCGGCTCCGGCCACAGACGATTGCCGAAGTCACCGGCCAGGAACACCTGACGGGCGAAGACGGCGTGTTGCGCCGGATGATCGCAAGCGGTTCGCTCGGCTCCATGATCTTCTGGGGACCGCCCGGCACCGGCAAGACGACCGTTGCCCGCCTGCTTTCCGGTGAAGCGGGCCTAGCCTTCGAACAGATCTCGGCGATCTTCTCCGGCGTCGCCGACCTCAAGAAGGCTTTCGACGCCGCGCGCCTGCGCCGCATGGACGGTCGCCAGACGCTGCTTTTCGTCGACGAAATCCACCGCTTCAACCGTGCCCAGCAGGATAGCTTCCTGCCGGTCATGGAAGACGGCACCATCATCCTCGTCGGTGCCACCACAGAGAATCCGTCCTTCGAACTCAATGCCGCTCTCTTGTCTCGCGCCCGCGTGCTGACCTTCAAATCGCATGATGAAGAAAGCCTGGAAGAACTGCTGAAGCGCGCCGAGACAGCCGAAGGCAAGGCGCTGCCGCTGACGGCGGATGCACGCGCCAGCCTCTTGCGCATGGCAGACGGCGACGGCCGTGCCGTACTGACACTTGCCGAGGAGGTCTGGCGCGCCGTCCGCGACGGTGAGACGTTCGATACCGAAGCGCTTACGCGCATCGTGCAGCGCCGTGCCCCGGTCTATGACAAGGCACAGGACGGCCACTACAATCTCATCTCCGCGCTGCATAAGTCCGTGCGCGGCTCCGATCCGGATGCAGCGCTCTACTATCTCGCCCGCATGTTCGATGCCGGCGAGGACCCGCTCTATCTCGGGCGGCGGCTGGTGCGCATGGCGGTGGAGGATATCGGCCTTGCCGATCCGCAGGCGCTGGTCATCTGCAATGCCGCCAAGGACGCCTATGATTACCTTGGGTCACCGGAAGGTGAATTGGCGTTCGCGCAGGCCTGCGTCTATCTGGCGACCGCCCCGAAATCCAATGCCGTCTACACCGCTTTCAAGGCCGCCACGCAGGCGGCAAAAGAGAACGGCTCGCTGCTGCCGCCGAAGCATATCCTGAACGCGCCGACCAAGCTGATGAAGGGCGAAGGTTACGGCGAGGGCTATCGCTACGACCACGACGAGCCCGACGCCTTTTCGGGCCAGGATTATTTTCCGGAGAAGATGGGCCGCCAGACCTTCTACGATCCGCCGGAGCGCGGCTTCGAGCGCGATATCCGCAAGCGGCTCGAATATTGGGCGAAGCTCAGAAAAGAGCGCAATCCGCGCTAGTTGCGATCCGGTGACTTTTATGACGCGTGCTTCTGCCCCGCCGGCGCGGCAATCACCTTCACTGCGGAACCGGCAAGCCCGTGATGGCCTTCCATGTCCACGATCAGATGCCAGTGGCCGCTTTCGGGAACGGCGAGCCTGATGGGCGATTTTTTGGCAACTCCGCCAATATACTTGAAATCGAGAACCTCGGTGAAGCGCTGATAGTTCGGCGCCGTCATCAGCCGCACATTGTTCACCGCATTCAGTGTCACCTCGACAACGGTTCCGGCGCGCTGCTCGTGAAGATCATAATGGGTAAAGCGGAAGTTCGGTTTCGGCATCGGTCTTTGCGGATTAAATGTCTATTGCCGCTAATGTTAGGGGACGCCGGTTAAGGAAGAGTTGGGCTGCGCGAGGGTGTGAAGCGCCGGACGCTTCCCGCTCTGGGACAGCGGGAGCAGTCAGTGCTTCGGGTATCTTACCTCACGACAACTGCCAGAGATTGGCGATGACGACGTAGAGTTCGACAAAGGCAAGCACGATGCCGAAGATCATCAGGATTTGCGCCGTGTGGCGTTCGCGCATATGGCGCGCTCCGGTCTTGTGGCGCGAAGGAGGAAACGAAAAGGGCGGAAACATCAGACGCATGGCGTTTCACCTTTTTCATGATGCCAAAGGCTACCGCCGATGCGGATAGGAAATCCATTCGCGCTCACGGGTGAAGATATAAGAATGTCATAAAGACGCCTGGCAGGTGCCGGAACAGTCTACCGCTGGTTCTCCCGATCGAGCTGCGAGACCAGCGCGAATACCGTTTCGGAGACCGGCGTCGGCACCGACACAAGCCGTCCCAGCGTGACGATCATGCCGGTGAGGGGCACGATTTCGAGCGGCTTTCCGGCCAAAAGATCCTGCAGCATCGAGGTGCGCACTGCGCCTACGTGCCGTGATTGCTCGAGCCGCTCTTCGATGGTGCTGTCAAAGCGGGCGCCAAGCGCGCGGCCGACGGTGCGCACTTCGGTCATCACCTTGCCGACGGTTTCGGCAAGCGCCGGATTGGCCATGATGTCGGTCATCAGGGCTCGCGTCAGGGCGCTGATCGGATTGAAGGCGGCGTTGCCAGTAAGCTTGTTCCAAATTTCGTCGCGGATGCGCTGCGTGGCCGTAATACTGAGGCCGGCGCGGGAGAAGAGCGCGGCAATCGCTTCGAGATCGGCGGATGGTTCACCGGACGGCTCGCCCAGGATGAAGCGGCCATCGTTCGAGAGCTTCACCTGGCCGGGATTGATCACTTCCGCGCCCTGATAGGCAACGCAGCCGATGACACGTTGCGGACCGATCAGGCGCCAGAGCCGGCCGCCCGGATCGAGTTCCTCCAACTGCAGTTCGGCATGCGGGCTTTGCCTGTCGCGGTGAAAATACCACCACGGAATGCCGTTCAGGATCATGACGACACGCGTGCCGTCCTTCAGCAGGTTGGCGATGCCTTCGGCTGCCGGGCCAAGCTGATGGCCCTTAAGGCCCGTAACGATCAGATCCTGCGGCGGAAGCGCCGATGGATCATCCGTTGCGGTGATACGGGCGTTGACCGGCGTCTCGGAGCCGGCTTCGAAGAGGTCAAGGCCATTCTTCCTCATCGCATCGAGATGGGCGCCTCGCGCCACCACGGAGATCGTCGCTCCGGTGCCGAGTCCGGCTGCAAGCTTCACCGCCATGGCACCGCCAAGCGCGCCGGCGCCATAGATACAGATAGTCCTGAAAGGCATTAGGAAGGCTCCGCGATCATTGCTGTCGCGCTAGACTTAGGACGCACTCGCGGGATGGCGAGCGAACTTATCGCTTCATGAACCGATTTTTGACGCCCGTATTAATGGGACGTGACGTCCGCAACAAGCTCATTGCGGCGGAGCTCATCGATCGCGGCAACCGCGTCCTCTGCCGACCATCCGGCGCGGACGGCAGCGGCGATCATCTTCACCTCCACCTCCTGTTCCAGAGCCAGAAAGAGCGGTTCCAGCGCTTCCTGGACTGTCAGAATATGCTCGCGCGGCGAGGCGATAGTCTGGCTTGCGGCTGACAAAGGCATCTCAGCAGTTCTCCTCCGGCAAATTATTCATGAATCAATTCAACTATGCCACCAGGAAAAAAGTTCCATGGGGTATTTCAGAAGGCATACGGCTTGTTCTTTCGCCCTGCCTCTGCCTTGTTGCTCGCTTAGCCTGACACTCGATTCGGTTTGCCGCAACGAGGGCGGGGACGAGAGATGGCATCAAAGGAGAATATGATGACGGACGCCAAGAGCGGGATTTCGGGATTGCGGCCGCGGATCACGGTGATCGGCGTTGGCGGCGGCGGCGGCAATGCGATCAACAACATGATCTCCGAAAATCTGGAAGGTGTCGATTTCATCGCCGCCAATACGGATGCTCAGGTGCTGGCAACGTCCAAGGCGTCGCGCCGCATCCAGCTCGGCGCGCACGTGACCGAGGGGCTCGGTGCCGGATCGCTGCCGGAAGTCGGCCGTGCAGCGGCCGAAGAATCGATCGACGAGATCATGGATCACCTGGCAGGCTCGCATATGTGCTTCGTCACCGCCGGCATGGGCGGTGGCACGGGCACGGGTGCTGCGCCGGTGATTGCGCATGCGGCACGCTCCGCCGGCATCCTGACGGTCGGCGTCGTCACTAAGCCCTTCACCTTCGAGGGCAACCGGCGCCTGAGGACGGCGGATATCGGCATCGAGGCGCTGCGCCAGGCGGCCGACACCGTAATCGTCATTCCGAACCAGAACCTTTTCCGCATCGCCGATGCGAAGACCACCTTCGCCGACGCCTTCATGACCGCCGACCGCGTACTCTTTGCCGGTGTCGGCTGCATCACCGACCTGATCGTCAAGGAAGGCCTGATCAATCTCGACTTCGCCGACGTCAAATCGGTGATGCGCGGCATGGGCCGGGCGATGATGGGGACCGGTGAGTCATCCGGCGACGAGCGCGCGCTGAAGGCGGCCGAAGCGGCGATCGCCAATCCCTTGCTCGACGACATCTCGATGAAGGGCGCCAAGGGCGTTCTGATCTCGATTTCCGGCGGTTCGGACATGACGCTCTTCGAAGTGGACGAGGCCGCAAGCCGCATCCGCGACGAGGTGCAGGACGACGCCGACATCGTCGTCGGCGCGATCTTCGACCGCAATCTCGACGGCAAGTTCCGCGTGTCCGTCGTCGCAACGGGCCTCGACGCTGAGCTCTCCACATCGGCACCGGATGCCGTCGCTCAGCAGATCCATACGCGCACGCTTCAATAAGACGCAATTTCGCTCCGCCCTCGGCTTTTCCGCAGGCGGAGCGAAGTTACTGGCAGCAGCCCGTCAAGCGGCGGCGTCTGTTTGAAAATCCGTCGAGACGGCGAGTTCGCGCCATTCGGCAAGCTCTTTGGCAACGCTCGCATTCTGCTCCTCGATCTTCGCGACTGTATCGCTGCCGAAGGGCATGCGGAGCGGCGGGCTTGCCGCGTTCGCAAGGGTGATGATGCCGGCTGCGAGCCTTGCCGGGTCGCCCGGCTGGGCATGGTTTGCATCGGCTGCGAAATCGCGCATGTTGCCGGCCGGCGTGCCGATATAGTCCGGGATCGAGGCCGGGCTGACCGCCAGCGAGTTGTCGGCGAGGAAATCTGTGCGGAAGAAGCCGGGCTCGACGATCGTCACCTTGATGCCGAAGGGCTCGAGTTCGGCGGCCAGGGATTCCGACAGGCCTTCGACGGCGAACTTGGTCGAACCATAGACGCCCCAGCCGGGATAGCCGAAATAGCCGCCGATCGAGGAAAAGTTCAAGATGTGTCCCGAACGCTGGCGACGCATATAGGGCAGGACGGCACGGGTGACCTTCAGGAGGCCGAAGACATTGGTGGCGTAAAGCCTTTCGACTTCCTCGGCGGTTGCTTCCTCCACGGCGCCGAGCAGGCCGTAACCCGCATTGTTAGCGAGGACGTCGATGCGGCCGAAGCGTTCGACGGCTGTTGCCGCGGCCTCCTTCGCTTGTCCCTCATTGGTGACGTCAAGGGCGACGGCGACAAGGTTCGGGTGGTCGCCGAACTTGTCGGTGACGCTCTTCGGATTGCGGGCTGTGGCGACGACCGCATCGCCGGCTGCAAGCGCTTCCTTCGTCATCAGCGCGCCGAAGCCGCGGGATGCACCAGTGATGAACCAGACTTTCATGACACGTTCCTTTCAAGCTCTAGGATTTTTGGGTGTCCGCATCTCTGTGCCGACGGGAGGAATTTGACCGAAAATGCGCTGCTGTATAAGATTTGTTATTATCGAAACTATGATGAGTGAAATTCAGCAATGCGCGCCACCGAGCTTTCCGAACTGGCAGCTTTTGCCGCCGTTGCCCGGCACCGGAGCTTCAGAAAGGCGGGCGAGGAGAGGGGCGTCACGGCCTCCGCCGTCAGCCATGCGGTTCTCAATCTCGAGGACAGGATCGGCGTCCGGCTTTTGAATCGCACGACGCGCAGCGTCTCGCTGACGGAGGCGGGCGAACTCCTGAAGTCGCATCTCGATCCGGCCTTCGGTGAGATCACTGCAGCGCTCGATGCGCTGAACCGGTTTCGTGACACGCCCTTCGGCAAGGTCAGGATCAACGTTCCGAATTCGATCGCGCCTTTCGTGATCGGCCGGGTGATCGGCCCGCTGCTCGAAAAGAATCCGAACCTGCAGCTCGAAATCAGCGCCACGGACCGCCTGATCGATATTGTCGAAGAAGGTTTCGATGGCGGGATAAGGTTTGGGGAGCGGGTGACGGAAGGCATGATCGCCTTGCGCATCAAGCCGCGGCTGCGCCTGGTGGTCGTCGGTTCGCCCGCCTATTTCAAACGGCGGCCGAAGCCGGTGACACCGCACGACCTGAAGCGCCATCTCTGTATCCAGAACATGTTCCCCTCCGGCGCGCGTTACCCATGGGATTTCGAGAAGGACGGGCAGGCGATTACCTTCCACCCGGCCGGCCCGCTTTCGCTCGACGACCACGAACTGATGACCCAAGCAGCCCTTGGCGGCGTGGCGCTCGCCTATGTCTGGGAAGATCGCGTGGAGAAGATGATCGCGGCCGGCGAACTCATCCAGGTGCTCGACGACTGGTGCCAGCCGGAAGAGCCGCTCTACCTCTACTACCCCAGCCGGCGCCACATGCCGGCGGGGTTCAGGGCAGTGATCGAAGCGATGAAGGCGGAATAGCGCTAGGCGTTCTGGGTTCTGGGGGCACCTCATGCCGCGGTGACCTCATCAAGTCAGCTGGCGAGAGGAGCGAGCGGCGGCTCATGCGCGCAGCCCTCAATGGTGCCGGCGCGTCTGCCCCGCCGATTCGAGGGCTTTTCCTCGTAATCCGATGTTGGCCAGGTGCTGCAATTGCGGCACCAATGCCAAGTGTCTTTGCCCTTGCTTTTCCGATATGCCATGTCCGCCCTCCCGTAGATTGGCGCAAGGAGGTAAAGCGGCAGGGCGATTTTCAGGTTGCCTCAGGTGAGCCCCGTGACCGGGCGGCCGACGGTGAGTGCCTTGCGGAGATTGGGGTCGAGCCGTTCGGCATAGACATGGTCCGGTGCCGCACCCAGTGCATCCAGCATCTTCGAGAAGAAGCAGCGGGCTGCCGCCGCCGCGGTGATGTCGAAGATCTCGGCATCGGTGAGCTGGTGCTTTTTCAACCCGTCGACATCTTGCTGCGTCACCGAGGTCGCGTCGCGCACCACTTTGGCGGCAAAGGCCATGACGGCGCGCTCGACGGCATCGATCGGCGCCTTTTCCGTCTCGTTCGCCACGGCCGCCAGCCCGTCATTGGTGAAGCCCTCGCGCAACAGCACGGAACCGTGCGCCAGCATGCAATACGAGGACTTGAGTTCCTTTGCCGCCGCCAGCGTCACCAGCTCGTAGCGCCTGGGGCTCATATGACTGCGGATGCTCGAAAGCAGGGCACCCCAGTTCTCCATCACCTCGGGCCGGTGCCCGAAGGTGCGGTACATGTTTGGCAGATAGCCGTAGTTCGACTCGGCGGACGCGTACATGGACGCGGTCTTCTCGCTGGCGGATGCGTCGGGGGTGTGGATGAAGGGCATGGCTTGATCCTCCTCTATGATGCATGAAGGATAGGCGGAAAAACGCGGACGGCAATCTGCGGGACGGTCTTTGTGCGCGCCGGCGTGCTTGGAGTTAGGCGGAGCCTCGAAATGGCAGGGTCGGCCGCCGCCCGGCTCATGACGCCGGCCATTTCCAGTTTCTGACCTCGGGCATGTCCTCGCCATATTCCCGGACGTAGGCGTGGTGTTCGACGAGTTTCACATGCAGCCGGTCGAGAACGTCCGGCACCTTCTCCTTCAATCCCGGCACGCGCTCGATGGCTTCGATGGCGAGATGGAAGCGGTCGAGCTCGTTCAGCACCGTCATGTCGAAAGGCGTCGTAGTCGTTCCTTCCTCGATGAAACCGCGCACGTGAATGTTTTCGTGGTTTGTGCGTTTGTAGGTCAGCCGGTGGATGAGATAGGGATAGCCGTGATAGGCGAAGATCACCGGCTTGTCCTTTGTGAAGATGCGGTCGAATTCACCGTGCTCCAGGCCGTGCGGATGCTGCTCCTTGGCCTGCAGCGCCAAAAGGTCGACGACGTTGACGACGCGCATTTTCAGATCGGGGATCATCTCGCGAAGGAGGCTGACGGCGGCAAGCGTTTCCATCGTCGGCACGTCGCCGGCGCAGGCCATGATCACGTCGGGCGCGATCGTGTTATCCTCGTTGCTGGCCCATTCCCAGATGCCGATCCCGGCCTTGCAGTGCTCGATCGCCTCATCCATCGGCAGATATTGCGGCTCCGGCTGCTTGCCTGCGACGATGACGTTGACGCGGTCGTAGGTCTTCAGGCAATGGTCGCCGACCCAGAGCAGTGTGTTGGCATCCGGCGGCAGGTAGATGCGCACAATATCGGCCTTCTTGTTGGCGACGAGATCGACGAAGCCCGGATCCTGATGGGAAAAGCCGTTGTGATCCTGCCGCCAGACATGCGAGGTGAGCAGGTAGTTGAGGGAGGATATCGGCTTTCGCCACGCCAGTTCGCGGGTGACCTTCAGCCATTTGGCGTGCTGGTTGAACATCGAGTCGACGATGTGGATGAAGGCTTCGTAGCACGACAACAGGCCGTGCCGTCCGGTCAGAAGGTAGCCCTCCAGCCAGCCCTGGCAGAGATGTTCGCTCAGGACCTCCATGACGCGGCCGTCGCGGGAAAGATGCACGTCATAGGGCTCGATGTTCTCCATCCAGACGCGGTCCGTCGCCTCGAAGACGCTGCCGAGGCGGTTCGATTCCGTTTCGTCGGGGCCGAAGATGCGGAAATTCGCATTCTTGGCATTGAGCTTCAGCACATCGCGCAGGTACTGACCGAAAATCTCGGTCGATTGCACGGCCTTGCTGCCACGGTCCCCGATCTTGATCTCGTAATCGCAGATATCGGGGACGGAGAGCTCCTTGCGCAACAGGCCGCCATTGGCGTGCGGGTTGGCCCCCATCCGGCGGTTGCCCTCGGGCGCCAGCGCCTGCAGGTCGTCCTTCAGGCGTCCGTCCGTATCGAACAAGTTTTCCGGCTCGTAGCTGCGCATCCAGTCTTCGAGGATCTTCCGGTGGCCGTCGTCGCCGCGGCAGTTGGAGACCGGCACCTGATGGGCGCGCCAGAAGCCCTCGACCTTCTTGCCGTCGACTTCCTTGGGCCCCGTCCAGCCTTTCGGGCTGCGAAGCACGATCATCGGCCAGCGCGTCATGCCGGCGACGCCTGAGCGCGCTTGCGCCTGGATGTCCCTGATTCGGTCGAACACTGCGTCGAAGGCGGCCGCCATCTTGCTGTGCATGTCGGCCGGCTCGTGTCCCTCGACGAAGAAGGGCTGGTGGCCATATCCCTGGAAGAGATCGCGCAGATCATCGTTGCTGGCGCGGGCAAGAATCGTGGGGTTGGCGATCTTGTAGCCGTTGAGATGCAGGATCGGCAGCACCGCGCCGTCGCGGGCAGGGTTCAGGAACTTGTTCGAATGCCAGCTGGCTGCAAGCGGGCCGGTTTCGGCCTCGCCGTCGCCGACGACACAGGCGACGGTCAGCTCCGGATTGTCGAAGGCGGCGCCATAGGCGTGGACGAGGGCATAGCCGAGCTCGCCGCCTTCATGGATCGAGCCGGGCGTTTCGGGTGCTGCATGGCTTGGAATACCGCCGGGAAAGGAAAACTGGCGGAAGAGCTTGCGCATGCCGTCCGCATCCTCGGAAATATCCGGATAGATCTCGCTATAGGTGCCTTCGAGGTAGGTGTTGGCGACCATGCCCGGCCCGCCATGGCCGGGTCCGCACATATAGATGATGTCGAGGTCGCGGGCACGGATCATCCGGTTGAGGTGCACATAGATGAAGTTCAGTCCCGGCGTCGTGCCCCAGTGGCCGAGGAGACGGGGCTTGATATGCTCGGGCTTCAGCGGTTCGCGCAAAAGCGGGTTATCCAAGAGGTAGATCTGGCCGACGGAGAGATAATTGGCGGCCCGCCAGTAGCGGTCGAGCAAAGCGAGGTCGGCGTCGGAAAGCGTGGAAGGGACGGTGTTCGAGGCGTGCTGTTCCATGGATTCACCTTCGAAACGTGTTCAGGTTCAACTCTAGCGGCTTGCGCCGGGCCGGTTCTTGATCTGGATCACCCCGCACGGAGAATAGCGAGCGCCTCGTCGGCGATAACCTGCTCCTCGTCCGTGGGGATGACGAGCGCGGCAATCCTGCTGTCCGGCGTGCTGATGACCGTCATGTTGGCCTCGTTCCCGCCATCATCGAGACGAAGGCCCATCCAGCGGAGATGGGCGGCGACGCGGCGCCTGATTTCCGGCTGGTTTTCGCCGATGCCGGCGGTGAAAACGATCGCGTCCAGGCCGCCCAGCGTCACCGACATGCGGCCGATCTCGCTGGCGATGCGGAAGCAGAAGAGATCGATGGCCTGGGCAGCTTCCGGCCGCTTGTCCTTCAGAAGATCCCGAGTATCCCCGCTGATGCCGGAGACGCCCAGCATGCCGCAGGCATGATAGAGGAAGTGTTCCAGCTCGCTGGGATCGCGCGTTCCCTTCCGCATGAGATAGAGGAGGGCGCCTGGATCGAGCGACCCCGGCCGCGTTGCCATCGGGATGCCGTCAAGGGCCGAGAACCCCATGCTGCAATCGCGGCTGATGCCGCCCTGCAGGGCGCAAAGGCTGGCTCCGCTGCCGAGATGGGCGGCCACGACCTTTCCGCCGGTCACCTCCGGCGCCTGCCGCTTGAGCGCGCCGGCGATGAATTTGTAAGACAGGCCGTGGAAGCCGTAGCGGCGCACGCCTTCGTCATGCAGCGATCGCGGGATCGCCATGCGCCGGACGAGATCGTCCTGCGTCGCGTGGAAGGCGGTGTCGAACGATGCCGTCTGCAGAATGTCGGGTCGCAGATCCTGCAGCGCGCGGATCACCCGCAGCGCCTGTGGCTGGTGCAGTGGGGCAAGCGGAACCATCGCCTCGATCTCGCAGATCGTCTGCGCGTCAAGCGCTGCGGCCTCACGAAACCGAAGGCCGCCATGGACGACGCGATGGGAGGCGAGCTTCAGGGAGCCGGGTGGCAGTTGAGCCAGCAGGTGATCCAGTGTGCCTTCGATGACCTCGGCAAACCGCTCGCCATTATCGCCCGAAAGCGGGCGCTCGAAGCTGTCGTCCCCCAGCGAATAGCGCAGGACGAGCGCGCTGTCGTCGAAGTCGATCTTTCCCTTGCCGATCGGCCGGGCGGCGCCTGTGCCGGCATCGAAGATGCCGATCTTGAGCGCAAGAAGAAGCCCGCCGGAGCGGGCCAAGGTTGGGAGGTCTTCCCAGGGGAACTGGAGTCACCGCCTGATGTTAGGCTACTGCGGGCAAAAATTGAAGTACGTTCGGCAAATTTCCGCGCATTTGGGCAGCCACGGCTTGCCTGCCTCTAGTGTCTCGTTGCTGTTGCGGCTGCTCTGAAGTATCGTCTGGTGCTCATCGACCTCGAGGTTCGGCGATGAAGCGCGGGTGGATTTCCGGTTTGATTGCTGGCGTCGGCCTGTCGGCCGCAGCCGCGCTATATGTCATCAGCCCGTCCAAAGTTTCGCCTGATCAGATCCAGGCCTCGGTCACCCAAGCGCCGGATCTGATGAACCGCGCCTGGGTGCTCCCGGCAGCCGCCACTTTCAAGTCGAACGTCACATGGCAATCGAACGGTTCGCGTTGCGGCCCGGCGAGCGTGGCAAATGTGTTCCGATCGATCGGCGAGGAGGAGACGACGGAAGCCGAGGTCCTCGACGGCACTGGAAAATGCTGGACAGGCGTCTGCATCATGGGGCTGACGCTTGATGAGCTTGCCGAAGTCGCAAAGGCACAGACCACAAGGGACGTTTCGGTCCTTCGCGATCTTACGAGCGAGGCGTTTCACGAGCATATGAGGCGAGCCAACGATCCCGGCCGCCGCTACATCATCAATTTCAGCCGTGAGATGATTTTTGGCGCTGGCGTCGGCCACCACTCGCCAATTGGCGGCTATCTGGAAACCGAAGACATGGTGTTCGTTCTCGATGTGAACGAAGACTTCAAGCCCTGGCTGATCGAGCGCGAGCGCCTTTTTTCTGCGATGGACACCATGGACGGCGACAAAAAACGAGGCCTGTTACTGATCGACGAATAGCGTTGTCCGGAGGCGTCATCATCTCGTCATCTTTAAGAGCGACCGTTTGGGATGGACGAGCTTGAGAGGCTTCCATGGATCACCGCCTCAACCATTACATAGAGATCACCAGCCGTATCAGATCGGGCAGGAGGTTTTGCGAGTTCATTGCATCCGGCGGAACGGTATGGGACCAGCCGGCCGGATCTCCATGGCGCAATGTGACGATCGAGGTGATGGAGCGGGAGCGGCGGAACGTGGAGGAGCTGGAACGCATCAGGCTTAGGCTCTATCCCGATCTGGCCGCCGAAGACGTGTCGCCGCCGCTCTACAAGAGCCACTGACAGCTATCGCATTTCGCCTTACACGAGTCGGTCCTGCTGAATGCGCCAGCTATGGTTCGGCTACGGAAAACAGGCTCGAAAATCTCGTTGGAGGGACTACTCCGCCAGCTTCCCGGAAAATGAAGTCGAGAGCTGACGCCTACCAGCTCCTTGGCGTCCTAAGGAGGCAAACACTATTGACCTCAATCCAACTTGAGTTCGAGTGTAACCCCCATCGTGAACCTGGAGGTGAAAGATGCTTATGCTTACTGACGAAGCGTTAACTGGCGACACGGGCTTTGCTTGGAAGTATCATTCGTCAGCAATAGTTCCTTCAGCGGTATGATCTCATGCGAACCCGTCAAATAGCGCTCACGCCAGAGCATCTGGCTCAGGTTCATTGCATCTTGAAGGATCCTGGTCCGGACCCAACTTGGACCTATCACGCCGACCAAGACTATAAGGCCATCGTGCAGGGCCTGCTGGCCTCGCGCCCTGGCGGGCCGGACGCGTGGCTCTTTGCCTACGGCTCCCTGATCTGGAAACCTGAGCTCGTCCATGTTGAGGCACGCCGCGCTACGGCCCGAGGGTGGCACCGCTCCTTCTGCTTCCGGATCGAGCGGTTCCGGGGCACCAAGCACAAGCCGGGACTGATGATGTCGCTCGACCGGGGCGGCCAATGTCGGGGCGTCGTCTTCAGACTGCCGCCGGACGATCTGGAAAGCCAGTTGGACAAGCTGGTGCGGCGTGAGATCACGGTGAAGCCGCCCAACAACATCCCGCGCTGGGTCACCGTCGAAACGGATAAGGGATCGCTGCGCGCCATCGCCTTCGTGATGAACCGGCAGTCGCGCTTCTACACGGGCAGACTGCCACCTGAGGAGGTTGCCGACGTGTTGGCGGAAGCTTGCGGCCACTGGGGTTCCGGCGCCGAGTATCTCCACAACACAGTGGCGCATCTCGAGGAGCAAGGCATCCGCGATCGCAACCTTTGGCGCTTGCAGGCTCTGGTTGCGGAGCGGATCAGACCCAATGCATAGTTTGGCGCCTTGGGCCGAATGAAATGAAGGCTACGCGGGGTCATGCTGCCGTGAGCGCCACAAGACTGCTACTGATCCTGCCGCTGATGGCGGCTTTCGTCTACTTGGCCCTTGTAGGCCTGGTGTATTTTTCTCAGCGTGCTCTCCTCTTTCCCGGTGCGAGCGCCACACGTACTCCAGAGCGTGCGCGCTGGGGCGAGAACGTATATATCCAGACGCCCGACGGAGAGGGCTTCATGGACTCTACAGCCAGGGCGAATTCGACAAGCCCTGCGTGCTGCTCTTTTTCGGAAACGGTGACCTCGTCGACAATTACGGCTTTCTCGCGCGGGCGCTGGCCGCGCGAGGCGTTGGAATGCTGGCCATTTCCTACCGCGGCTATCCGGAATCGATGGGCTCGCCGAGCGAGGAGGGGCTGCTGACCGACGGCATCGCCGCGTTGGACTGGCTTTCAGTACGCTCCAAAAGCAAGATCATTGTGCTAGGCCGGTCGCTTGGCACCGGCGTCGCGGTGAACACGGCCGGGCAGAGGCCGGCCTTCGGCGTCATCCTGGTGTCCCCATACCTTTCGGTTCTGTCAGTGGCGCAGACGCATTATCCGTTCTTTCCGGTTGCGCTTCTTATCAAGGACCCGTTCCGTTCAGACCTCAAGATCGCGAAGGTGAGACAACCGAAGCTGTTCATCCACGGTCGACGTGACGATAGCATTCCCTTATCTTCGGGCGAGGCGTTATACCGCATCGCTCCCGAACCCAAGCAAATGCTGATCTGCGACGGCTCGGGTCACAACGACATTTTTAACGACAGCATGGTGGGCGACGTGATCCGCTTCATCGAGACGCTGAGAAGAGACGTCCCCTAGACCTGTGACCATTTGAAATTACGGCAATGACTATTTGAAAGCCAAGTAGTGACGGGAAACTCGATGTCCCATCACAAGCCCGCTGGCCGACAATCGGTCCCAAGAGCCCGGCACGACCCAGGGCTCTTTTACACGGGATCAATCCTTCCCCGCGTTGTCGACCCTACGGATCAGTTTCCGCTCATTTCGGCGATCTTGTCGAGACCGGCTTTGTAAATGCCGCTGATGACGTCCTTGGCCTCGCTATCGGCTTCCCGATAGCGACGCATGCCCGAAGACCAGTCCGCCGTGCGAAATAGCAACGCCCCTATTGGCGCAAGAGAGCAATGACGAGCTACCTTGGCGAGTGACTGCTTACCCACCCTTCTCGGACCTTCCCTGCGTGATCTTTGGTTTCAATCCGTTGATTTCTGAGCGCTCCACTTTCTGCATCTCACAGCAGAGGCTCAGATGCTCAAGATACAGCCCGCACTGAAATTCTTGCCCGGCGGCCACGCAGACGGGGTCAGAGGCGGCTGCCAGTCGGACAAGCAGCAAGATTGTTGCCCGTTTCCAAACGAAAGCGAACTGGCTGGTTGATCGGAGTTTAGGACGAAGCTGTCGTCAATCCGAACGATAGTTCATTCTTCTACCTAGACGACTGAATGAACGCACCGGTACCGATCGAAATGCTCCGTCGTGCAGACGGCAACATCGCTTCGCAGACAAGGACCGCCGCTGGTCTTATGAATGGACCATGAAAGTGTCCATACCAAGCCGCTGGCTGACGCTGCGTGCGAAGCAGCTAGCGTAATGGCCTCCTGTTCGGAATCCTTCAATTGCCCAAGGATCAATCCGCACAGCACCCCAAGCTGTCCGGCCACATACTAGGGGCGACCGACGCTGCCAACCACTCTGCCCAAGCCAGACCAAGCTCGTCATCCTCCGATGGTGCGATGCTTCTGCTAACAAGACCGATGACCTCGCCTGCAGAATTGAAGTCCGGTCCCCCCGACATCCCCGACGGCCAATTATCCGGCCAACGGCGCGCGTCCCTGGCATGAAGCTAATGGATCGGTTGAGGCGGTCGATGTCGTCAGCGCTCCTCTGGCGGACGATGCTTCCGGAACATGAAGAGCAGCAGGAGGTCATAGACGATCTTCAATGCCGCTGCGGCGACGAGGGGCCAGCCGAAACTGGAAACGGACATCAGCCAGCCTGCAAGAAGGGGACTCGACGCTGCCGCCAGGCTCCGTGGAACGGCCGTGACGCTTGCCGCCGCCGCCCGTTCGCCGGGGGTGACGATCGCCATGACGTAGGAGGTGCGGGTCGGAACGTCCATCTGCGACAGGGCGCTTCGTATCAGAAGCAGGACGATCGTCGTCGCAAGGTCCGGAACAAAGGGGATTAGCAGAAGACAAACGCTTGAAGGCAGGTGCGTGAAGACCATTGTGTTCACGAGCCCAATTCGGTTGGAGAGGCGGACCGCGACCAGATAGGAGGCGGCCGAAAAAACTCCGGACCAGAAGAAGATCGCTCCTGTCGCTGCAAGAGATAATCCGAAGCGATGATAAAGCCATAGGGCCAGAAGCGACTGCACGATCAGGCCGCCGGCAAAGGCGTCAAGGCTGAAGAGGGTGGCGAGCGTCAGGACCAGCGTCCTCGACTTTTGAAGCGGCTGAGCCGGGGATGTGTTGACGTCGGCCTGATCACGCGGCACGCGCCGATACACCAGAAACGACGCAAGTCCCACGGCGGTGTAGAGCAGGAACACCGGCTGCAAGGCCTGCCCGACGCTAAGTCCCATCACGGTCTGGAGAAGCTCTGGAAGTCCCGCAGCGAGTGCACCGAAAGCACCAAAAAGCGAGCCGATCAGGCTGTAGCGCGCGAACATTGCGGTGCGATCCCTGTCGGAGACACTATGGGCGAGCTTGGCATGCTCCAGAGGCAGGAAGACGCTCACGTCGCCGGAAGACGGATTCAGCGTTCCGACGAAGGCCACGATCACCAGGGGCCAGAAGTCCTTCACAAAGAAAAATGCGAGACCCGTCAGCATCATCAGCATCGCGGCTGACAGTAGCATCCGGCGCTGGGAGAAATGATGCGAGAGCATGCCCACGGACAGGGTGAGGATGGCCGACCCGGCGAGCGTCGCCGTGGTCAGCACACCTACCTCGAACAGATCGAAGCCGATGGATGCGAGGTAGATCGGTAACGAAAGGCTGACGAGGCCGTCCGCAAACGCGCGCATTCCGCGCGATGCAAGAAGACGACCGGCGGTCGGGTCCGCACTCGCCGGTAGCGAGACAAGAAAGTACGCTCGTTTCGGCAAAGACGCTGTCACGATCTGATCCTTCCAAGCGCCGTAGCGTCGACGCCCAGCTTCACCTCGACGGCTGACGTGTCCAGGAGCCAAGCTTGAAGCGTATGCGTTCGTGTCCACGACTCAGCCCATATCTGCCGATGAACGCGACGCTATCGCATTTAGATTTTTCCAGAATTCGGTAGCAAATGCCACGAGCTATTTTGAGGTTGGCCGCTTCGAGCCACATCCAGTACTTGAATATTGATGCCACGAAGGTCCCGTCACGACCCCAAGCAGACCTGAAGGAACCTTTAGCCGGACCTCCTCTAGTCTCGCCTGAACCCGAGGCGTAGGATGCACCAGACCTTTAGGCGGGGGACGCATGGGCGAAGTTCTCGACGTAGTCGTGATTGGCGCTGGCTCGACTGGGCTCGGCATCAGCTACTTCCTGAAGCGCGAAGCCCGCGAACATAAGGTGCTTGATGGAGGTCGAATCGGTGAGACGTGGCGAACGCAGCGATGGGACTCGTTTCGACTGAACTCGCCGACTATCCGCTCCGTATTGCCCGGCGATGCCTATCGGGGACCGGACCCTTGGGGCGCGATAACCCACCACGAGTTCGTCTCTTACCTCGAAGACTATGCGGAGCGACACTGCTTGCCGGTAAGCACTCAAACCTCGGTGAAGGAGCTGACGCGAGAAAATGGGCTATTTCGGTTAACGACTGCTCCCGGCGTCCTTCTGGCACGCAACGTAGTGATCGCCACTGGCGACCAGAATCGACAGGTCCGGCCGCCGGAGTCGGCGGATTTGCCGGTCGAACTTCGCCAAGTGGACTCTTCGGCCTATCGCAACGCGGCCCAGCTTGAGCATGGCGCGGTGCTGGTCGTCGGCAGCGGTCAGTCGGGCGGCCAGATTGCTGAGGACCTGGCGCTGGCTGGACGCGTCGTGTTTCTGGCGACCAGCCGCAACGGCCGTTGGGTGCGGCGCTATCGCGGAGGCAACATACTTAATTGGCTGACGCTGTCCGGCTTTCTCGACGTCCCGCGCAAGGAACTCGTCCTCCCTTCCGGCAAGGTGCCGGCCCGCGCGCTTGTCGGTGCGACGCACACGATCAGCCTGCAATCGCTGAGCGCACAAGGCGTCGTGTTGCTCGGCCGCTTCCGAGGCGTGGAAAACGACAGTCTCGTTTTCGGCGATGAGCTCCACGCCAATATGCGATTTGCCGACGAAGTCTCCGCGAACACCAAGCGCCTCGTTGACGAGTACATTGAGCGCGCCGGCCTTGATGCGCCGCCAGCCGAGGGCGATCCAGCCGAGACGGTCGAACCGCGCATACCCGATCCTCTGATCCGTACCATGGACTGGAGGGCGTGCGGCATCAGGTCCGTGGTGTGGTGCACCGGCTTCACCGGCGACTTCACTTGGGTCCACCTCCCTGGCGCGCTCAATGCAGTCGGCCAGCCTGTCCATGCCGACGGCGTCGGTGCTGTTCCAGGCCTATATTTCGCCGGCCTCGATTTCGGATCGACGCGGAAATCAGGCACTATACCGGCTCTCGCAGAGGAGTCGGCTCGTCTCGTGGAGCGACTCGTCAAAGGCGGAGCCACCCACCGCCTGAAGGATTAAAAGAGGTTTATCAGCGATGGTCCGGCATGACAGAGCAGCCTTGCTGTGCTCAACCGCCTATGACGCCGCGTGATTGCAATCCAAGCCGAAGCCGGATTGGGGGTCTTCTCCGGCGCGCTGCAGCAAGCGAGGTCCGTGGGTCGCGACACACTGCTGAGATTGATGCAAGGACTGAACAGGGAGGTTTGCGCTGTCGAACCGTTCACGGATTTCCGCTTGAAGAGGATCGATGACCAGCAAGCATGTCCCATCGACACGCCGGCGAACAGGCCGAGCGTTGACGCTAGTAGCCTCTTCATTTCTGTTCCCTTTTTGGCGGCGCGCCGTTGAACGAGGCTGGATCGCCGCGCATTCCAGCTTCGCCTCATCGTCAAATGCGCGGGCGGCGCGGACGAAACTCCCCCACTCAGCTCCAGCGCTCCGGCGGGTAAAAATGCGGGGCAGAAAAGTCATTGGAGCCGACGGACGGTCCGAGAAAACTCTCGTGGACCGGAGAGCGACAGCCGTCACCACAATTCCGATTCCGAGACCAGCGGACGTGCTCTAGCTTCAGCTTGCCCCCTGGAAAAGACAAGGGAGATCATCCCGCTCCACCGTAGCCGCAGGAGATTGCGCCACCTTGCAAGTCGCTGCGGTTCCTAGAGTTTCCAGTAGTAGACGGCGAATCGTCTTTGGCCTATCGATGAACCCATGCGATCGTCCTTGGAACATCTGCCGGAAGAAAAGCAGCGCGAGCTTGCCCGCGTCGTTGCGATCATCCATGAGGAGTTCGCCGATGCGCTTGCTGGCACGTCTGCCGCATTCAAGAAGCGCGGCCGGATCTTGAAGATCATCCTGTTTGGCTCGTATGGGCGCGGCACCTGGGTCGACGAGCCGCACACGATGAAGGGTTATCGCTCCGACTACGATATCCTGGTGCTGGTCAATTCCAAGCAGCTGGCGGAACCGCAAATATGGGACAAGACGACCGACCGGCTGATGTGGGATAAGGACGTGAAGACACCGGTCGGGCTCATAGTCCATGGCGCCAGGGAGGTGAACAACTTCCTGGCCGACGGCCAGTATTTCTTCGTCGACATCCTGCGCGAGGGCATCGTGCTCTACGAGCTCGACGACCGGCCGCTCGCTGAACCGAGAAAGCTCTCCGCAGTCGATGCGTATAGGGTGGCGAAGGAGCACTTCGAAAGGCGCTACCCCGAGGCTCAGTTAACCCTTCGGACCGCGCAATGGCAGGTCAGCCAAATTGGTGAAGCGACTGAATGGGCACGTCTGGCAGCGTTTAGCCTGCACCAAGCAAATGAGCATGCATTTGCGACGGCGCTCCTGACGCTGACGAATTACAGCCCGCCATCGCACAATTTGAAGTTCCTGAGGGGACTGGCTGAAGATCAGGACCGCCGCTTGATCGACGCTTGGCCACGTGACCAGCACCGCTATACCGCCTGGTACAACATCCTCAACGAAGCCTATGTGAAAGCGCGCTACTCGAGGCACTTCGAGGTCACAGAGGAGGCACTCGGCTGGCTGCTCGAGCGAACGGAGCAGCTCCACCAGATTGTCGCGGCGATTTGTAACGAGCGTCTTTCAGAACTGGAGCAGGCAAGCGCTGCCAACTGGCGACCAAACCTGCAATAAGAAGGTCGGCATCCCATTCGAAACTGACCCCCGTTGGATGAAGGCTCTCACGGCTTGGCGAAATTCTGGAAATCGTGACGTCGGATGAAATCAGCGCGGAATACATCATTCGCTATTTGTCGGGGTCGAGGCCAGGAAACGGTCGCCGTTATCGACTATCTGCAGATACTCGACCAACAGCGAAGCAAGCCCGCACTTTCGGACCAGGTCCTCGCTCTTGGAGATTTCGCCAGAAAAACTGGTGTTGTCCGCGGGTTCATCTCACAGATTGATTGGTCGTTTGATCCAGAGAGCAAACGCGTGCCGGATATCTGGGACATTCTTCTATGGTAGCCGAAGCTTATGGCGGAAAAATAATGGGACGGCGTATCAATCCGAAATACCGCTCGGTCGTCTACCATATACCATCGACCTGATATCAGACGGCGTGACACCCTCAACTCGCTGGCTGCAAATAACAGATAAGCGGAGACTGAGTGTGGGCCGAAAGGAAGCAAATCAATTGATGGACGAGGACAAGCCTGAACTGACTGCCCTTTTTAAGGCGGTGGCCGAAAGCCCAAAGCGCGACAACAGCGCCTATCACAAGGCACTTGCCGAGGCTCGCCAGGCTTTCGAAGCCGCCGAGCTGGCATTAGGCGGAGCGTTTCGCGTGCAGACGAAGACCAAGATGAAGCGCAACGGCGATTACGTCGTGAAATGGACTTTCAAGCGGCATACTGGCGAAAAGCCGAAATCGCGATGATCCCCGTGGTGGATGATGGCAATCGTCTTCCGCGATGCTTCCGACACTCATCCGGCTTCGATGTCGCGGAGGTTATCTGCGTGGCGGTCGGCACGGCTGCCACGGGATTGTAAACTGACGAACGCAGGCCTTCGGCGTCGCTCCTCGAACATCTGCACCGTCGACTCCGCTCATTTCGTAACCGCGCATTTACCAGCTTCCTATCTGAGCGCAGCGTCATCTTGGAAGCGACGGTTGTTTTTCGTACAACGATTCCACTAACAGGGGTTGTGTTCGTGATCTTCGTTGCTGTTGGACTTCTTATTGCTCATGTTGTTTTGATCGCCACTGGGTTTGGTCTTCGTAATAGCGAGGAACAATGGGTGCTCGGCCTGATGTTCGGCTGGTATGGTTTCGCCATGCTTGGCTCCATTGGTACGATATGGGTTCACTATAGGAAATCCACCCGGCGCGTGGAGCCGTCTTGCTAGATGCAGCGCCATCCAGCTTCGAAGCCAAGCGGCGCGGCGTTCGTGCTCTTCGAGACGCAGTATCTCAAAGCCAATATTCGCGCAGCACTGGCCGAAGCGACGCTCAGTCCGTGGCAGCGTAGCTTTCTCTCGGACGTGCTTCACAGGCTGGAGAGATACGGTGGCGGGACGCGCCTGAGCGACAAACAACTGCTGAAACTGAATCAAATTCTCGGACGTGGTGACATGCGGCGTCAAAAAGTGATGACGACGTCCCACGCGACCCCGTACCCACGCCAGTCGCGACACCGGAAAATACACGTCGTCTTCAGCGGGCGCGAAGCCTTCGACGACGCCGCGGACGATCGCTATTGCTTCCGGCGACGCGAACGTAGTGGCGTCCGACCCGGTGAACTATATTTCGGTCAGCGTCGAAACCACGGCGCCTCTCACGTCGGAACCGTCGTCGATTTCCGCGCAGCCGGCGATGTTGTCAAACAGGTTGTCGTCGCCGATCGCGGAGTACAGCACGTCGCACGCGACGCGGGCCGGGATCGGAGCGGACATCACCCGCGCTAGCCGTTCCGCCTGCTCGGCGGTCTTCGGTAGGCTCCAGGTCCCCATGGCTATGCTCCCCTCGCTGACTGGAAGCATAAGAGCCTGCGGGAACGCATTCCGCAACAACCGCCGATTGGGTGCTTGCCGACCGGACCGTCAGATGGCCGCTGCGAGCGCGCTCGTCAGGCGCTTCTCGATGATCTCCTCCCTGATATGCCTCAGGGCGGTCTCGATATGGGAATCGTCCAGATCGCCGTTTTCGCGGGAATAGAGCCAATGCGGGCTGCGGCCATCGTATTCAAGCGCGCTGGACGTCGCTGTGGTGTCGCGGGTGATCGTCGTTGCTTCGATCGATATTGACCGTCAGAACGAGGTCCCACATGTCGCGCATGTCGACATTGTCGAGGTCGATAGGCTTGCTCCAGATGAAGTTTCGGCCGGTTTCATCGATCTGCCGGACGATTTCGTGGATGTCCTCCGAGAGGCTCTCGTAGACGTGCCTTGGCATGCGCATTTTCGTGTCTCCTTGGGTTGACCCCAGGCTATCGGAGCAGGACGAAAGCAACAAAATGCGTCGGATGCCACCGAGAGGCTTGTGGGCGGCTGAACTTCTGCTCAGCGAGTGACGTGTTCATGGATCGGCAATACCACCGTCGCTCCAGGCGCGTCAGCCAGTTGAAGCAGGCACTCTCAACAACCATTGGGTATGAAAACTATCCACGCGTATAATGTCCTCTGCAGCCGCCTTGTCTTAGACTCGAAGCGATCCTTAAACGGGGAGCGGTCATGATGGTATACCCATACTTGTCCCCCACGCGTCCTCGGCATCCAACACCAGGAAATCCAGTGTGTTGGTCGCGGATCCGGAAATCGACGTTTTTCTCCTCTTGTTGCACGTCTCCTTTCTGAGGGGGACTGGCGGTTCGGCTGATGCAGCCGCGGGCTGCGAGCCGTACGAGATTGGCAACGCCTGCGCGCCTTCGAGGTGGTAAAATAAACAGCTCTCTTACGACATCGAAAGGGGGGCGGAGATATGGAGAGGCGGCTCACCGCGATACTTTCTGCCGATGTGGTCGGCTATAGCCGCCTCATGGGAGAGGATGAGGCCGGCACGCTGGAGCGGCTGAAGGCCTGCCGCCGGGAGTTGGTCGATCCCACGTTCGCGGAGTTCCACGGGCGCACCATCAAGCTCATGGGCGATGGTGTGCTGGTTGAGTTCGCGAGCGTGGTAGACGCCGTCCAGTGTGCCGCAATGATCCAGCGGGAAATGGCAGGCCGCGATCAAGGCGTATCCGAGACAAAGCGAATTCAGTTCCGGGTCGGCGTCAATCTCGGCGACATCATTGTCGAAGGGGATGACATCTACGGCGACGGCGTCAACATAGCGGCGCGCCTGCAGGGTATCGCCCCGCCAGGGGGAATCTGCATATCCGGCACTGCGTTCGATCACGCCGCCCACAAAGCCGACGTCGGGTTTTCAGCCCTCGGTGAGCAGCACCTGAAGAACATGGCCGATCCGGTTCGCGTGTATCGCGTTCTGCTCGACCCCTCCGAGGCGGGCAAGATTGTCGCCGCCCCCGCCCGCCGGGCCGGACGGCGGGCTATCGTCCTGGCAACGCTCGCAGCGCTGATGATCGCGATCACCGCGATTGTGGTGGCATGGCAATGGCCGTTTGCGCAGCAACGTCCATCTATCGCGGTACTTCCTTTCGCCAATTTGAGCGGCGACCCCCGCCAGGATTATTTCACCGATGGAATCACCGACGATCTGATCACCGATCTTGCCAAGCTTTCGGACCTTGACGTCATCTCTCAGAATTCGGTGTTTGCCTACAAAGGCAAGCCCCGCGTTCTGGCAGACATCAAACGCGATCTCGGTGTCCAGTTTGTCGTTGAGGGCAGCGTGCGGCGGACCGGCGGTCAAATCCGCGTCAACGCGCAACTGATCGATGCGGCAAGTGGCGACCATCTGTGGGCCAACCGATTTGCCCGCGGCGGGGCGGGTGTGTTTGCCGTGCAAGACGAGATGAGCCGCCAGATCGCCGAAGCGCTCGGCCTTGAACTCACTCAGTCCGAGGCCGAGCGGATTGCCCGGCCGCCGACAGCAAATCTCGAAGCATACGACTACTATCTGCGTGCCGAACAGGCGACGCGGACCGGCCGCCGTTCCCGGATGCTCGAGGCCCTGGCGCTATTTGATAAGGCGCAGGCCCTCGACCCCGGTTTTGCGGAGGCCTTCGCGGCGGACGCGCACGCTACCGCCTATGTCTGGCGAAGCGCCTACGACGACGTTCTACAGAGCGCGTTGGCGCGAAAAAGGGCCTACGCCAAGGCGAGTCGCGCCCTGGCCCTCGACCCCGATCTTCCATCGCCGTACGCCGTTCTTGCCGTCATGCAGGTCGTGGACCGCCGTTACGGGCAGGCGGTCGCCTCGGCGCAGAAGGCTGTGTCGCTCGGACCCGCCGATGCCGAAGCTCATATGGCGTTCGCATACGTTCAATTGATCTCCGGTAATCATGCCGAAGCCGCTGCGGCCGTCGAGACGGCGCTCAGGCACGATCCGAATCTCTCCGCCATCGACAGGTACACTGCCGGCCTCGTCTACTATCTTCAGCGCGACTACGCGAAGGCTATCGACAGTTTCGAACGCGCGCGCGACGGTTCGCCGGGGAACGGCGAATTCGTCACCCCCCTCGCCATGGCCTATGTCCGTGCCGGCCGCCTCGATGACGCGCGCGCGGCTGTCGCCGAGGGACTCCGCCTTCTCGCGGGACGCGATTGCCTAGCGGGGTGGCGGATCAGCCACGCGCATTTCCGCAAGCGGGATTTGGCGTTTATCCTCGATGGCCTGCGCGAGGCCGGCCTGCCGGAATGGCCGCACGGTTTCAAGGGCGACGAGCGTGACCGGCTGAACGGTTACGAGATCGCCCGCACCGTCATGGGCAAACTCCTGCGGGGCAGGACCCATCCTTCTGGAAACCCCGCACTCATGCAAATCGGCCTCGATGGCAAGGCGGCATTCCGCTCGGCGACGCAGTTGATGACCGAAATTGTTTTCGTCAATGGCGACATGTTCTGCGAACAGAGTGAAAACGCATTTGGTAGAGCCGATTGCGGCCCCGTCTATAGACGTGCGAACTCGACAGATGAAACCAGGTACGCTTACGTGAACTCGACCAAGGTCTTCTATTTTTCGCCACATCCTGCGGGTCAGTGATACTGATCCAGCTCGAGATCGGCTGCGACCTTCGGCCAGTTCTCATCCGCCTTCGCCACGGCTTCCGCCGCATGGGCGGCGAACGACTCCGCCGATCCCTTGTCGTAGATCAGATAAAGCTTGCCGTCGATGATCTTGAATGCTTCCGGATCGGTGTTGACCGTGACCGATCCGAGAGCCACCTCGCCCGCGCAGTATCCGCCATACTGAGGCGCATATTTGAGCGGCTCGCTGATGAACATTTCGCGGTGTTTGGCATTGGCGAAATGCCACGGCGTCCCCAGCCATTCGTAGGAGAATTTCTCTGATCCCTTCGTCGCTTTGCCTTCCGTGAAGTAGGCGACCGTGTCGTATCCCATGATAGCCACGCCGCCGAAGTAACCCGTGTTTACCGAGTCGTCGGCGAAAGCCGGCGTTCCACCGACAGCCACTGCCACAGCCATGACGGTCCCCGCCACAGAGCGACCAATGCCTCGTGCGCTGCTTCTGGTCATTACATCCATCTGAGCCTCCTGTTCAATCTTGAATTTCCATGCACTTCGCGTACCCCTTGTCGCCGATGAGGCTGGCCGGAGGGCAGGTCGCGCCGTGCCGCTTGAACAGCCGGATGATGTCTGTGTTGCCCTTCCAGAATGCCCTCGTGATCGGGGTGTAGCCGTGAACCTCGGCGTGACCGACATCGGCTCCCTTGGCGAGCAGAAACTCGGCGAGGGCTGCGTGGTTTTCCTCACCGGCCACCATCAGCGGCGTCACACCCGCCTTATTGGCCGCGTCGTCAAGCGTCGCACCATGGTGGAGCAGCAGCTTGCTGATCGGCAAGCTGCCGGAAAAGGCCGCGGCATGAAGCGGCGTAAACCCGCCCGCGTTGCGCGCCATGACGTCAGCATCTTTGCCGATCAGCAATTCCACCATGGCGAGCTGGTCTGCGAGGGCGGCGTTCATGAGAGGCGTTGCCTGGTCGCGGGCCCGACTGTCTACATCGGCACCAGCGGCCAGAGCCTGCTCGACGGCGGCGGTGTCTCCGGCCGCAACGGCATCGAACAAGGGATCACCTGCGGCGGCCATTGTCGCCGCAAAAAACAACGCTACCGATGCAAGCAACCGGCTCATGACTCCACCCTGGATGTTTCTAGTTTAAAATAGCACAACCCGCCGACTTTGGGTAGGCATGTGCGCTGGTAAGTGGCGTTCGGCCGATCGCGGTCCTTCCGAGAAAAGGCGCGCTGCCGCGGTTCTGGAATGCTACTCGACGGCAATGGAGCTGGGTTTGCCTTTCGCTCCGACCATCACGACCAGGAGTTTCGTGGGGACGCCGCCGTTGAAGGCTTGCATGGGGGTGTTCATCGGCTCCGCTACAGCCTCACCAGCCTTATAGGTCCGTGATACACCCCCAACCCGAGTTTCCAGCGTTCCTTCCAACACATGAGCGATGACCGGAACCGGATGTTGATGAAGGTTGCTGTGACCGTTCGGTTGGATTGTAATGACCATCGAGGTTATTTCGGGCGTATCAGTCTGGGGCAGGGTCAATGGTTGGTCAGTTGCTGTTGCCGTCGTCTTCAGTAGAATTTTCCCTTCAAAGCCCACGGCTTCGTGCGAGTGATCCTGGGCAAGTACGGTCGTCGGGAACGGCGTCAACCAAGCGCACCCCGCCGCAACAGCAACGCCCAAGGTGAGGGATAACGTGCGCATAATCGTGTTCATCGCTTCCTCCATCTAGTCGAGGAATATTAGGTAATCCGAAATCAACCTAAGAGCGATAACGATGGGTTGTCAAATCAACTTTTGGGAAATAGCGCACCTGCCGCGTCCACTGGGGACCGTACGGAAAAGTTCCGCCCAATTATAATGCGGCGGCCATTAGTGAGCGGCCGCAATGGGCGGCAATGAGCGTTCGGCCGGATCAGATGGACTTCAGCTTTTGGCGCATTCCGATCGCTGTTGGGCGCGAAGCCGCCAAGGTACCAAGGCCTTCTATCACCCCTTGGTCGGCTGGGACCTCAAACTATCGCGGGAGGGAACCAGCCTCGTACATCTCCCCGTACTGGTCGCTCGGGGGGATCGGCTTGATGATATCGATAAGGACCCCATTCGGGTCGGCTGTTATAAAATGCCTCTGGCCAAATTCCTCATCCCGAAGCTCAAGACGGATGGGCAGGCCCGCTTTCAACAGCCTCTGATATGATCCGTCTACGTCCTCAACCTCGAAATTGAGTAGCAACCCCGACGCTTTGCCTCGAGCCCCTTCTGGGATCGTGCTGTGACTGCCGTCGAGCACAGCCAGGGCCACATGTTCGCTGTCTTTGGACTGCAGATGAACATACAATCTGCTGAAAACTGCGCTTCGAAGCCAAAGTGTTCGATGTAGAAGGCTGCTGTCGCGGCGACGTCGTCCGTCATAATGACCGGGTAGTAGCTCGTTGTCTTCATGGCTTTCGCTCCTGATCAACATCAATTACATTCAATCTGCATGTTTATAGAAACATTCTGCCTGTATGTAAAGGAATGCCGATGGCACGCAACAATCGAGAACGGACAGATGCCACTCGGACAGCACTGCTGGATGCCGCCAGAGCCCTCTTCGTGGATAGAGGCTATGCCGAAACCGCGACTCCGAATATCGTCGCTGCAGCGAACGTGACGCGCGGCGCACTCTACCACCACTTCCCGGACAAGAAGGCGCTGTTCACCGCAGTGGTCGAAAGGGAAGGCGCTGCCGTAGCTTCCGAAATAGAGGAGCGGTCGTCGGCAACGTCCTCTGCGCGTGATGCAATCCTCGCTGGGGCGGCCGCATACTTCGACGCGATGGCCGTGCCAGGGCGGACCAGGCTTCTGCTGCTGCAGGCTCCGGCTCTCGTCAACGAGGATCAGGTCGAGAGCACTCTCAGGAGCGGGCTCTCGGCACTCTTGGCAACTTCAGGGTCGCTGGGCCTCGTCGACCCACTGACGGTCCTTCTTTCGGCCGCGTTCGACCGGGCGGCACTCGAAATTGATAGGGGCCGGAAGAGGTCGGACTACGAGGAGGCGATCGTAACGTTGATCGACGGCCTCGTGGATTGAACGTCCGCGTACGGCGCATTGCTGTCGAGACGTTCGTCTGCAGTCGGCCCAAAGCGGACTTTGCATAGAAGGCTAAAGCAACTTTCGCAAAAATATTCTCTGGTGTGTCTCGGGGGGATATCGTTCCAGCGTGCCGAACACAGAGTATCCTTGCTTTTCATAGAAGCCTGGAGCCTGAAAGCTGAATGTGTCAAGCCAAATCCCGACGCAGCTTTGTTGTTTGGCCCATTGCTCCGCCTGAGCCAGAAGCTTCGCCCCCAGTTGCTGGCCCCTCATAACTTCGGGCACAAAAAGCAGCTCGACGAACAGCCAGTCATAATAGCATTTCGCCCATAGGCCACCTTGGATTCCGCCCTCATCATCGCGCAGTAAAATTGCGAGCGGCTTGTAACCATCCTGTCCAGCCTTCGAATCATTAAACGCGAGCAGGGGATTTAGGATTGCCTGGCGGACATCTTCGTTAGGGTCGAGCTTCAATTCTAAAACAGGCATTTCGTATCTCCATTCAGCCATTTCCGCCTATGTGGCCGATGTAACAGACACGTGAATTTGTCGCCATACTCGGGAGACCACTTTTGGCGCTTTCCGGAAGAAGATGGTGCTCCCCTTTCGCCAGCGGGAGAAAGGTCCAACAGGGCAGAGTCCTCATCCCATCAATAGTGGTCTTAGCGTGTTGAGGTGATCCACGGTATAGTCGAAAAAGGCAATAATCCTTGGCGTTTTTCGTATGTCCGGATGGGTCAGCAGATACCACCCGCGGTTCAGCTCTTCGACCGGTGCGGAGAGTTGAACAAGGGTCTCATGCATGTTGGCGATCGTGGTAGGCAATGGAGAGATTCCGAGGCCAGCCATTACGGCATGGAGGACACCGAGAACACTGTTGTTCGTCGCGGCGGTCTCCGCATCGGGAGCTATCCGTCGGAGCCACTCTGCAGCACGATGGTTTGACAGCGCGCCTTCAAATCCGATGATTGTATGGTTGGCGATGTCATGGAGGCCATTCAACGTCCCATGGCGATGGACGTAGTCGCGACTGCCGTATACAGCCCAGACTGAGTCGCCGATCCTTCGTCCCACCAGCTTTTCATCTGCCTGTTCGCCTGATCGGAGAGCTACGTCTGCTTCGCCCTTGGACAGGTCGAGATAGCCGTCGCTCATCACAAATTCCACCCGGAGGCTGGGATAGAGTTCGTAGAAGTCACTCAGGAACTGCGAGTTGGAAATTCGTGACACGAGGGGCTCAGGGCAGGTTAGCCGAATGATGCCTTTTAGTTCGTTGGCGTAGGCCTTCGCCTGCCGTTCGATGGCGATCATCGCTTTCTCGGCGTCTTCTGCCAATGGCAGGAGTGCAAGGCCAAGTTCCGTTAGCTGGTATCCCGACGGATGTCTTCGGACGAGGCCATGCCCGATCCTCCCTTCCAGTTCGGCGACGCGGCGATGAACCGTCGACTGATTGACGCCCATCGCTCTTGCCGCCGACAGGGTGCTCCCGTGCCTGGCAACTGCGATGAAGTATCTGATGTCGTCCCAGCCGAGCATAGGTCCACTATGCGCTTTTGCGCGCAACCTTTGCAATGGTGCTGCTCCCGGCCGAACCGCCACTTCTCTAGTGTGGCGCAATTGGAAATGGAGGCAATCATGCAAGACATTAACGTACAGGATGCGATCTCGGCTCTTTTAGTCGGAGCAACGACATCCGCCGCGCCCACCGGAATGGCCAAGTTAAAGGTCCTTCACCGAGAGGCGACCCAGAGCCTTCCCCAACAGGAGGCGCAGGAAATAAGGGTACTCCTTGCGACGTTGGAGCCGGGTGATCGCACTCCATATCACTCTCATCGGTTTCCGGTAACGGTCTTTATGCTGAGCGGCGAATTCACGTTGGAACTCGATGGTCGAGACCCGGTCATCCTGCACGCGGGGAACGTCTTTGTTGAACCGTCCCTCGTTGCGATGACCGGACATAATCGGAGTGAAAGGCCCACGACAATGGCCCTGTTTTATGTCTCTGATCCCGACACGCCTTTCGCCGATGCGATCAGCTAGGCGGTCCCTGACTGGATTTGCGCGGAGCGGAAGAGAGCTATCTTCCGCTACCGGCCAGAGCTGCCCTGTCTTTGGAATTGCTCGGAGATGGCAATAGGATAGTCCCGACGACGGTTCTTGAGCGAGTGACGCCAATCCTCCGACTTCAGCAAGACCACCTGTCGGTCGTCATTATTGGCCAACCATAGGACTGTATAGCGTTGCAACTTCAAGCTAGCGCGTCTTGGCACATACTCGTTTGGGCTGGCTTGAGGCCAATGCCGCTTTCGGCCCTCTGCGGACATCAGCTTTCGTTATCCCGTTGTCGCTCTGTCTTTGGGAGACCAGCCTTCCCTTGTGGTGACATAGACGAGATTTTTTTGGGCGTTTTCAGATACCCGAGGGATTGCACCGATTCTTTTTGCGACGGCGATGGAGGCATAATTTTCAGGATGAATGATGTGGACTGCTTCCATCCAACCAAGCTCTTCAAACGCCCAAATTAAGCAGCGAGTTGCCGCCTCAGTGGCGTATCCTTTGCCCCAAACGTCGCGACTGAACGCCCAGCCAATCTCAGGGCCTACCCATCCGGGAGGGAACCACGCGCCCGCGCGGCCTATCCAACGACCCGTCGCCTTCTCGATTACCGAGAAATTGCTATACCCCTGAACGCTCCAAGCCCCTGCGAAAAGGCATAGATTGCGCCACGCACCTGTAGCATCTTGCGGGCCGCCGATGAATCTAGTGACCTCAGCGTCGGAGAGAAACACGGTCCAAGCAGGGAGATCAACCGCGCTGGGATGCCGCAACAGAAGACGCTCTGTTTCTATCATTTTGTCGCCTTTGGGAGTTGCCGTGAACCACCGCATACCGCCGCTACAAGACATAACGATGACCGCTCATGGCGCATAGTTGCCACGCCTCTCCAAGGTTGGTGGCATTGATCCTAACCAAACTTTCGTCGCATGTCGGCCTCCACCTCCGGTAAAGGTTCTTGGAGCGGCTCTGTTACGATTTACTCACCTTAAAGCAGCTTCCAAATTGATGCGTTGCGCGGAAGTTGTAGTCTCGTGTCATGATTAGCAACCTGCTCTTCGTCGCAGCCGCTGTGACGTTATCTGTTGTGCTCTGGCTGATGCTTCCGGCCATCGGGAGCCGATACGTCCACCCGCCGAGCCTGTCGCCCGACGAGATCGCGGCCGGATATCTGCGCCATATCCCCACCGGATCGAAAATCACGGGGTCGCGAAAGAAGTGGTCTGTGAACGACAAGACTGCAATCGCAGCGTGACGCGACACGAGCCAGTGAATCTGCTAGGCTTAGATGTTCCTTTGGTTCGAATGGGAGCGCGTGAATGCGCGGACCGCTGGACCCCGACTGAATGCAGCAAGCATGTGCGCGCGCCGTGGACCGTCCGGCTGTCGGTATCAGGCGGCCGACCAGGATCAATGCGAGGGGCGATGAACTACTACGGCACTGAGAAACAGCAACGTCTCCAGCGGCAAAGTGACGAGGCGCAGTCGATGATTGCGGCGACGCCCGGCCTTGTGCAGGCGGGAAGGTTCTTCTCCGTCGATGACATCGACCGCATCGACTGGGCTTTTGTCGAAGACCGCCTCGCGAGCGACGGTGTGTTCGGATTTCGCATGATGCCGACCACTCGGATCGAGGAAATCCGCGAGCAGCTGGGATCGTCCTATCGGCTCGACATGTGGAGCGTCTTTAGCGCCGATCGAGACACGGCAATCGCCGCCTGCACGTCAATTTTGGAAGCTGATCTGCCCGATGGCCTGACACACGTCGACCTGACCGATCACTCCCCAGACGAGGCGATCAGGCTTATTCAAACCTGCATGGCTGAAAATGGCATCGCGCCGTTCTCCGGCGCGATGCTGATCGGCAAGGTGGTGCCCGCAGCCACGATCGCGTTCGCCGATGTCGATGGCCACATCGCCGCAACGGCACATGCGAACATGGCCTTCAATTCCCACAGCAGACATCGAAGCACCGCGTGGGTGGGGCTGATCACGGTGGCGGCGCAGCGGCGTGGACGCGGCCTCGGCCGCTCTATCAACGCGCTGGCGATCATGGCGGCGGTCGAAGGCCTGGGCGCAAACGCAGTCGTCGAGTTCGTGCACGCCGACAACACGGTTTCGCGCCGTATGGTCGAATCATGCGGCCTACGTCTCGACCCGGCGCTCGTCTGTGGCCTTGCAGTGCCGACAGTTGACGCGCGCTTTACAACATAGCCAGCGGCATCGCGGCTGGGGTTCCTCGCCCGTGGACGAGAAGAGATGGCGGCGTGACGCGACACAAGCTGGCGAATCTGCGCAGTGTTCCTTCCATCCGCCTACAGCACAAGATATTCCGCGAGTGAAGCAATTTACGGCTGAATTTCGTTAGACTTTAATAACCATTTCTGTTGAATTTTTACATCCAGAAGATGCATGATGCGTCGATTCGTTTCGCCTCCTCGACGCTATCAGTTTCATTTTCAGGATCATTGATGTCCTCCATCAATACGAATTATGCCGCCATCGCTGCCCTCCAGTCGCTGCGCTCCGTTAACTCCGACTTGCAGGCCGCCAACACAAGGATTTCTTCCGGACTGAGAATTCAAACTGCTGCTGACAACGCGGCGTATTGGTCAATTGCAACAACCATGCGGTCCGACAAGTCGGCTGTCTCTGTGGTCAGGGATGTGCTCGATGTTGGTATGAGCGTAGTTGACGTGGCGTATGAGGCAATGTCGCAAACGACATGGGTATTGTCCGACATCCGGGCCAAGCTCGTGACTGCGACGGAGGCCGGAGTCGATAAGTCGAAAATCCAGGACGAGATTTCGCAACTCGCCGCGTCAACTCAAAGTATCGCGGCCTCGGCCTCGTTCAATGGGGTGAACTTTCTCGACACAGATATACACGATCTCTACGAGGCGATGCCGGCGGATCGATCTGCCAAGTTGCCATCGTCATTCATTAGAAACGCCGGCGGGTCTGTCATGGTCGGTATGACGTTGTTCGACCAAATCAACACCTCCCTTTTTAACAAGGAAGGCGACGGCATGTTACAGGGCGACCCGCGCAGTCCAAAGACGATCGGCGGCATTCGCCCCTACGGCGACCCTTACACGCCGGACATCATCAATGACTACTTGTCTTACTATACGCTGCCAGGCCTGCCGGCGATCAGTCACGAGAACCTTCCGTTTACCGTTATCTCGGGAACCGAGGCGCCGACTCCCATATCCTTCGGCGCAGGTGACAAGATTAGCTTCGACCTCACCATCGATGGAGACAACCTGGCCCAAGGTCTCGCGGCACCGCTTCACCCAGGGATTACCGCGACCGATATCACGATCGACTCTGCGATGGTGAGTTCGCTGGGCGGAGCGATCCACAACGCGACCGAGATGGCTCAAATGCTCAATGCCGCGTTTGCAGCGAAGGGCATTGGGTCATTGGTCTATGCGTCACCAGTGTGGCACGACCCATTGAACGCACCGCCTTATCCTGATCCCGTGCGATACACGATTTCGACCACTGAACAGTCACTCCTGAACGGCTCGCAGGTGCAGATCAGCAACTTCAGTTCGACCGTTGCCGCCGGGAGCCTGACCAATCTGAACACCTACGGATCGCTCGGTTCATCATTCACTCTGAATTTCACGCCATTCAAAATATACCGGGACGTCTCCATCGATTTCACGTTCGGGATCAACAGCGAGGCGACCGAAACCCATACGATCGATCGGAATACGGTGAACACCATCCTCGGGACGACGGATGGTTGGATAAACACGGCCGATGACATGGCCACTATTCTGAACGCGCTGATCACCCGGCCGAACACGATTATCGAAGCCAATGGCTCTTCGATTCTTGTAAGGTCCGATCCCTTGGATGATCGGTTGAATGGTGGCAGGACGCAGATTGGATTCACCAATATGACGGTGAATGTCGAACCGATCCCCATGAATGGTGTGATGGACATCGATATCGAAAAGTATCCGGACTCGGTAAATTCCTTCCTCTACAGCGTCGACGCCATGCTGGCGAGGGTAACCAATGGGACGGCGGCACTTGGCGTACTGAAGAACAGACTGGAGAAGCAGTCCGCTTTCGCGGAGACTTTGCTTGACAATCTGTCCTCCGGCATCGGTCGCCTCGTCGATGCCAACATGGAGGAGGAATCGTCCAGGCTGACTGCACTTCAGACGCAGCAGCAACTAGCAATTCAATCGCTTTCGATAGCCAATGGAACGCCGCAAGCCCTATTGAGCCTGTTTGCGTAACGATTCGTCACCTGCGCGCAGTCGGGCGTCCACGAGCGTCGCGATAAGGCTCTTGATGCCCCTCTGATACGTCAGGCTTCCTTGGGGGCCGGATCACATGCTGACCCTCTTCGACTCCTTGATGAAGGGCTATCCGATCAGCTCGTTTCTTTTCTGGAACGTTGCTCCGGAGAATGAGCTGCACTGGCAAATCTATAAGTTCTCGGAAAATTTCCGGTACGGAGAGGTCCACAATGAGAACGCAGACGTGTCCGGAGGGAAGCTAACGCTTATACTAGACGGGCAGCAGCGCCTTACATCTCTCCTGATCGGTCTACGCGGTTCATTCACAGTCAAAGCGAAACTAAGTGCTGGGATAGTCCAGACGCCTGGCAGAAGAAGAAGCTCTATCTCGACCTTCTTGTCGATCCGGCTCAGATTCCCAAGAACGAGGAGAGCGAGGACGACATAGAGCACGCATACGGTTTCGAGCTCTTCGAAAGTCCACCTCAATCCGGGCCGGCTAACTTGTGGATCAAGGTTGGCGAAACCCTGAACTACGGCGAGCGGAAAGCCTTCGCCGAGTTCGTGACGCGCTAGAATGCCGGAAACCAAAAACTGGACTGTCAAAGAGACGGTAAAACGGAATCTGGAACGCCTCTACCAGATGATCTGGGTCGAGAAGATCGTCAGTTATTACACCGAGGCAAACCAAGACTACGACAGAGTACTCGGGATTTTTATCAGGGCGAACGACGCCGGCCAAGCTCAGCAAGTCCGATCTGATGCTGTCCATGCTTTCGTCGAAATGGACGGACATCTCAGCTCGCGAGGAAATCTATAATTTCGTCGAGACGCTCAACGCCGCCACGATCTGAATGGATGGCAGCGGAAGTTCCTCACCGACATCCTGGCTCGCATTGATCGCAGCGGCGACAGGTTCGCTCTCACCGACAAGCAGTGGAGAAAGGTCTTTGTGCAGCCGAATTAGATGCCCGCCGACGCCGCGACCATGGTGCGGCTGAGTTGGTCTTCTCAGGTCCATGAGTTCTTAAATCGATTTTAAAATCTTGAATTCAAATTCTAATCGATTTTAATTATTCTGTTTAAAAATTCTTGTTGCGGTGCGAAAGAATTCCAACCTTAAATGGCTGGCGAAGTCTGCTGTTTGGAGGAACTTGGATGACCTTTACATTCCCGCTTACCGAGAATCGCAATGTCGAGGAACTGCTGAAACACCTGGCACAGCACAAACTCAGCTGTCCAGGGAACTGTGTCGTATCGGTGAAAACCCACGTCGCTCATGTATCGTCCATGCTTACGTTCGCGCTGGGTACTGCCCGTACCGCCTGGTAACGACGAAGGAGGCGGGCCAACGGCACTATGCTGAGATTTGTCACAGCTTCAGTGCCAGTTGCTCGAAACCCATGTCGGCCTGGTGCTCCAGCGAGGAGAGCGTCACACCGAGGAGGCGTATCCCTTTCCGGGTCGGAAAGACGGATTCCAGCAGGACGCAAACTGTCTCCTCGATTTCCTCTGCGGATCGGAACGTTCGACCAAGCGTCCTGGCGCGGGTGATCTGCGTGAAGTCGGCGTACTTGACCTTGAGTGTGACGGTCTTGCCCGTGATGCTGTTTGCCTCACAGTGACGCCAGACCTTAGCGACTAACGGCTTCAAACCGTCCACTGCTGGGTCGTAGGCGTGGATGTCCGCAGCGAAGGTGTCTTCCGCGCCGACGGATTTTCGCACCCGGTCTGGCTTGACCTGTCTTTCGTCGGTGCCGCGGGCGATGCCATAGAAGTACGGGCCGGACTTGCCGAAATGCCTGACCAGGAACTCGATGTCCTTCTCCCGCAGATCAGCTCCTGTTTCGATGCCAAGGCGGTGCATCTTCTCGGCGGTCGCCGGCCCGACGCCGTGGAATTTCTTGACGGGGAGACCCGCGACAAAGGCCGCTCCGTTTTTCGGCGTGATGACCGCCTGGCCGTTCGGCTTGTTCAGGTCGCTCGCCAGCTTGGCCAGGAACTTGTTGTACGAGATACCGGCAGAAGCGTTCAGCCCGGTTGCCGCCTTGATCTTCGCCCGGATTTCGAGGGCGATCTCGGACGCGATCTCCATTCCCTTCAAGTTCTCGGTCACGTCGAGGTAGGCTTCATCGAGAGACAGCGGCTCGACCAAAGGCGTGTATTCGGCGAAGATTTCCCTGATCTGGGCAGATACGGCCTTGTAGACGTCGAAGCGCGGCCTCACGAAGATCAGGTCGGGACATTTGCGCTTGGCCGTCACCGAAGGCATTGCTGAGTGGACGCCGAACTTGCGGGCCTCATAGCTTGCAGCCGCCACCACACCGCGTGCTTCCGAACCACCGACAGCGACGGGTCGACCGCAAAGCTCCGGGTTGTCGCGCTGCTCACAGAAGCGTAGAAGGCATCCATGTCGATATGGATGATCTTGCGCGGACGCTCAGTAGAACGGCTCTCGAGATGGTCACTCATGGGACATCCGCATCCGCGTCCGCGTCGAGGCAGGGAAAGCAAGCCTGGCAGCGATCGATGCCATCGGTGCTGTTCATACGAGAGCAACCGACGGTGAGCCGACGTCGAAGCTGCCGGAAAGACAGGTTGGCCCCATACTGCTTGACCAGAACCTTCCGATCAAGATCGCTTCTCCGATCACAGGCATCGCATTCGATGGTGATTACGGCGTCCCGATAGTCTCGCAATGTTGCGTCAACGCAGGAATTTTTTCTCATCCGTAAGATATCATACGCCCTGTGGATCGCCTGCGGCTACTGCATTGAATTCCCTTATGGATCGCTGGCTCGGTGCCGCTGCGGATGAGGTGTTTACACAAATCCACCCGACACGCGCCCGTTGACTCGAATTCCGGAAAGGAACAAATGTAGAACATACTCGCTTTTGGACGAGATGGAACCCTGATTTTGGCGAAGGCTACCGATGGCGCAAGTGCGCGCAAACCCTGTCATCACCGAACTTCGAGAACGCATATCGCATCTCGAAAGCAATCCGGCGCGGCGAAGGCAGACCTTACCGTTCGGCGTCCGCGAGATTGATGACCACCTGCCTGGTGGTGGGCTGTCCTTTGGGGCGATCCACGAGTTCGCCGGTGGCGGGGCAGGGACTGACGCGCTGCTCGCAGCCGGGATCGCCGCGCGAACGAAGGGCAAGGTGATCTGGTGCCTTACAAGGCCTGACCTCTTTTTCCCGGCCCTGGCGCAAGCCGGTCTTCATCCGAACCGGGTCGTCTTCGTTGAGGCCGAGAAGGAGGAGGATGTCCTCGCGTCCGTGGAGGAAGCTCTGTCGTTCCGCGGGCTCGGAGCGGTTGTCGCCGAACTCGTCCGCCTGCCGATGACGGCCTCGCGACGGTTGCAGCTCGCGGCCGAAAAGTCCGGATCGATGGGACTCGTCGTTCGACGATGGCGGCGGCAGACCGAGGCGAGCGACTTCGGCCAGCCGACGGCGTCGACGACACGCTGGAGAGTGAGTGTGATGCCGTCAGAAGAGCTCCCGGTTCCCGGCGTTGGTCGAGCACGGTGGTTCCTCGAGCTGATGAGAGTGAAGGCGGGCGAGCGCGCAGAGTTTACAGTTGGAGCGTGTGATGCCGCGGGTCGTATCGATCTTTCTACCGGATTTGCCAACGGACAGGATCAGGCGGGCCGATCCGTCCATTCCCGTTGACCAAGCGATCGCGGTCATCGCGCGCAGCGGTTCCAAGCGCTGGGTCTCTGCTGCCGACGCCGCTGCGAGGAAGGTCGGCGTCCATGTCGGTATGCCGGCGGCACATTGGGTTTCCATACCGTCGGCGAACTTTCCGCGACAGGCTCGGGATGCGTCTGGTCAAGGGATTGGCCGTTGCCGACGCCGCGCGGATCGTCGCTGCGAGGATGAACTCGTCGTTCGAATCCGTCGATGACGTCTGGCGACGGTCAAACGTTCCAACCGAAGCGCTCGTACAGCTTACCCAAGCCGATGCTTTCCTACCCTCTCTTGGGCTCCAGCGCCGGGATGCCATATGGGCGATGAATGCGCGTGACGGCCGTTGGCTGATGACGGCGGGGCTCGTCCTCGTCCGTCAAAAGCCTGGGTCCGCCAAAGGCGTCATGTTCATGACGATTGAAGACGAGACCGGTCCGGCGAACGTCGTGTTCTGGCCGAGTCTGTTCGAGCGGCGTCGACGCGTCGTTTCTCGGAGCGTCGATGATGGCAATCAACGGCCGCATTCAACGGGAAGGGGAGGTCGTGCATCTTGTCGCTCAGCAGTTGTTCGACCTCTCAGGCGATCTTTCCGGTCTTGCCGAGCGCGACATGGAATTCCGGTTGACGACCGGGCGCGGTGACGAATTTGCGCACGGCTCGCCGGGAGCTGCGGATTCCCGAGACCGGGCTGCGGCGAGGCCTCGTGACATATTCGTTCCATTATGCCGAACTCGGCATAAGGGTATTTATCCCGAGCCCGATACTATGCCGAGCCCCATTCCCTAAAGCCCGAGATTTCCGGTAATCCAACATTGAAAGCTCGGCATAATTCGAACGTGTTGGTTGGAAGGCCGGGTTCGGCCCAGAGCGGCCATTCCTGTCAAAGGAGTCATCGTCGAAATGCGCTTGACTTTGTTATACGCATCTTGTATGCAACATGCTTATGACAACCAATTCAGCCAGCGGCGCTGCCGCGCTCCAGCGAGGTGATGCAGCGCAGGATGTCGTTTATGCCTGGCTGAAGCAGCATGTGCTGACACTGCCGCGCCATGAGACGACGTTCCTTACAGAGGCGCAGGTCTGTCGGGAAACAGGCGTCTCGCGAACCCCGGTCAGGGAGGCGTTTCTGCGACTGGAGGCCGATGGCTTATTGCGGATTTTGCCCAAGAAGGGGGCATATATCGCGCCGATCACCGAGATTGAGGTTGACGCGATCATGCAGGCACGCGGCCTAGTCGAGGAATGGTGCGCACAGCAGGCAAGCCGCTTCGGGGTGGACTTGGCCGCTGAGTTGGACCGCCTGATCGCTCAGCAGGAGAAGGTCCGAAACGATCGCGTCGCGTTCATCGAAAGCGACCGAGAATTTCACCGGGCGATCGTGAGGGCTGCGGGCAATCCTGTTCTGGCGACCTTCTATGAGAGCCTTCGCGATAGACAGGTTCGAATGGGGGTCCATGCGATCTCTGTCGGCAGCCGCGTTGACGAGGTGCTGTCGGAGCATCGGGCAATAGCGCAGGCTATTCGGACCTCTCAAGCGGACGAGGCCGCCGCGGCGGTCGGGGTGCATTTGGCTCGGACTTTGGCAGCATTGCGGGCACCTACACTCGGCGACTGGTCGCCCGGCTCGCGCGCGGTGGTATAGGCTCGCAGCTTGCGGCCAGGTTAGCAAAGAACGCAGAAATTACAGGATTGGCAATCAGATAGATCAAATCGACATCGGGGGAAGCCATGGAACCGGTCATGGACGTGCGTTCATTCAGGCAGGCTTTAGGGCAGTTCCCGACTGGGGTATGCGTGGTCACCAGCACGATCGGCGCGGAAAAACTCGGCGTCACGATCAGTTCGTTCAACTCGCTGTCGCTCAACCCGCCGCTGATCCTTTTCTCCATTGATCGCCGGGCCGCCAGCCTTTCCCAGTGGGCGGAGGCGGAGGGCTACGCGATCAACGTGTTGTCTGAGAACCAGGCGGATTTGTCGAGCCGATTTTCCAAGCCGCTTTCCAACAAATGGGAAGGGATCGCCTGCGAGACGATAGTCGGGCATGGTATCGTCCTTCCAGGAGCTGCAGCAGTGTTCCACTGCGCGCCTTGGGCTGCCCATGACGGTGGCGACCATCTGCTGTTCATTGGCAGAGTGACATCATTCCAATCGTTTTGGGACCGCCGGCCGCTCGTGTTCAGCAAGGGCCGATATGCCGCGCTAGAAAGTGAGAGGCACAACGAAGCGTCCTGGCCACTAGCCATGCACTATTGAGGGGGATGACATGTTGAAAACGGGTTCAGAGCATATCGAAACCCTGCGGGATGGCAGGCACGTGCTCATCAACGGAAAGCGCGCCGACGATGTCACGATCCATCCGGCCTTTTGCCAATCCATACAATCAGTGGCGCGGCTCTACGATTTCCAAAGCGCCGAGCAGAATCGCTCCCTCATGACATACGAGGTGAACGGCGTCGGCACTGCAAGCCGCATTTGGCAGATGCCTGGCAACCATGCGGAGCTGGTGGAGCGCCGAAGAGCGCTGGAGACCTGGGCAACGTTGCATTGCGGTTTCCTTGGCCGTGCGCCGGACCATGTCGCTTCCTGTCTGGCCGGCATGATGATGGGAATTGAGGTCTTTCAGGCCTACGATCCGAAGCGAGCCGACGCCCTTGCCGACTACTATCGATACGCCCGCGACAACGACCTTTACCTGACCTACGTGATCATCAACCCTCAGGCTGACCGGTCGAAGAGCGCAAGCCAGCAGCAGGACGGCACCTTGACGGCCGGCGTTGTCGACCAGGACGCGGAAGGTCTGACAATCCGCGGCGCAAAGATGTTGGCGACAGGCGGCATCATGGCCAACGAGGTGATCGTCACTTGTATCCAGCCGCTTTCACAAGGAGACGAGCCCTATGCAGTCTCCTTCGCAGTGCCCATGAATGCAGCCGGGCTGAAGATCATGTCCCGCAAGTCGTATGAAGAAAATGCAACCAGCGTTTTCGACAATCCGCTCGCCAGCCGCTTCGATGAGAACGATGCGATCCTTTATTTCGATGACGTCAAAGTGCCGTGGGATAGGGTTTTCATCAACCAGGACATCCACATGTGCCAGCAGCAGTTTCATGCGACGCCCGCCCATGTCCTGCAGAATTACCAGGCACAAATCCGCCTGATGGTGAAGATGCGATTTCTTCTGGGGTTGGCACATCGCATCACCGAGACCAACGGCATCGTCAATTTCCCGCAGGTGCGCGAAACGCTCGGTGTCCTGGCGGCCCAGAGCGCGATGGTCGATGCGCTGGTGCATGCCATGGAGGTCAAGGGACGAAACTTCGGTGCCTACTTCGTCCCGGATGCGCACACGCTCTATTCGGCTCAGGTACTCACGCAGAAGCTCTATCCGGAAGTGATTTCGGCACTGCGTGAACTGGCCGGCGGCGGACTGATCATGCTGCCCTCAAGCGTCGAAGACTTCGCCGATCCCCAACTCAAGGCTCTGATCGAGAAGACCCAGCAATCACCATCCACGAGTGCCGAAGGGCGGGTGAAGCTCTTCAAGCTGGCCTGGGATGCGATCGGCTCCGAGTTCGCCTCGAGGCATACCCAATACGAGATGTTCTATGCGGGCGCGAACTTCGTCACCAGGAATCACAGTTATAGAACGTGCGACTGGCATTCCGGCACCCGATTGGTCGATCAGATGCTTGATTCCTATTCGCTCGAAAACGAACTTGGAGCCCTCGCGGCAGTGGCGGAATGACCATGCACCCGTCCACACTGAAAGAGCACAAGGAATTCCATCAGGTGGACATGGGACAGGGGTGGCATGTCCCTCCTGGCTACCCGGAGGGAATAGAGCAGAAAATACTGGCGGGGCGGCTTGACGAAGTGAAGGGCGAAGGCAACCGGACACGATTGCTGCGTTTCCTGCCGGGCGCGCGCACTGAAAAGCCGTTCGTGCATGACTACTGGGAAGAGGTCTATCTTCTCGAAGGCGACCTCATAGTCGGCGACAGGTCCCCCGAAACATATCCTGCTCATACCTACGCATGCCGTCCTCCAGGGGTCTCTCATGGGCCATTCAAATCAGAGATGGGCTGCTTGCTGCTGGAGATTCACTATTATGAGACGACATTGAGATGACCACTTCTGGCGCGGGGGCGACCACCGGCTTTCGCCGATGGTCAGGTCGTCATAACTCGATCTGCTCGGCAATCCGCAAAGCGTCATCCACCTCTACGCCGAGATATCGAACGGTACTTTCGAGCTTGGTGTGACCGAGAAGGATTTGGACCGCCCGTAGATTGCCTGTGTTTTTGTAGATTTGTGCCGCCTTTGTCCTTCTCATAGAGTGCGTGCCGTAGGCGCTCGACTCTAGCCCGATACTCGCGACCCACCTGTGGACGATCCTGGCATACTGCCGTGTCGAGATGTGCTGCGATGTCTGTCGGCGGCTTGGAAATAGATAACTTCCGCCATTCCTTCGAACGAACGGGAGCCAAGCTGCCAATGCAGTTTTCGTCTGCTCCGTCACCTCGAACTGGACTGGGCGTCTCGTCTTTTTCTGAATGATTGTTGCACGATCTCTGATCGAAGCACCTGACCAAAGGTCTTCAATCCTTAATCGGACGAGATCACATGCGCGGAGCTTGCTGTCGATGGCGAGGTTGAAAAGTGCCAGTTCACGGGTCGCACCGCTCATTTCGAGCCGAACCCTTATTGACCAGACATTCCTGGGTTGGAGCGGACGCTTTTGGCCGACGAGTATTCCTTTGTTCCAAGGACGCCGGGAACGCAACACAACAGATTCCATGATTATGCCTCCGCCGCTCCTCCCACCTCGTCGCCGCTTTGGGCGGGACGGACAATAGCATCTTCGGCGGTTCCCGGCCCGAAGCGGACGAAGTCCACACGCGAAATCCTCCCAGCAGCAGTCGTCACAAAAGCGAAAGCCTAAGAGCTGCTGATGTCCTTGATCTGACGCGCGGAGGACAGTCATGTGCAATTGGCGCAGCATGGTACTGCGGCGGTATCGTCACTCATCTTTCAGGCGTGCCTTGCACATGCGCAAGAGCCCCCGAAGGCTGAACCGATCTTCTCAAACCCTGGACCCGATGCCGATGAACACGGCCAGCAGCTTGGGTATCCAGTTGGTTGGCCTTTGGACAAGCCACAGAATATGGTCGGCAATTATAGCCATGCAGATCAGTTGACCCCGACGCGTACGGTAGCTGCCGCCGAAAAAACTTCGTCGTTGTTGCGGGCTCAGACCGAGATTTCTGTCTCGTATACTTTCGGCGACACTTATACTTTCGCTTCAAGCACTGCCACTCTGGCGGAGTATCTGGCCCGCAATCCAACGACGGGGTTACTGATAGCGCACGACCAGACCATATTGTACGAACACTACCAATATGGCCGTACCGATCACGACCGATTTCTTTCGCAATCGATGGCAAAACCATAACTGCCATGCTGATTGGAATTGCGATCTCGGAAGGTGCGATCCACTCTGTAGATGACACGGTGCAAACCTACGTGCCCGAGCTGACGGGTAAAGAGATCGGCAAGACGCCGATCCAGGCTTTTCTCCACATGGCGTCCGGCATCGCTTTCACGCAGACCTCTCAAGGAGCTGATGACCGCACGAGCGACGACGCGAGGCTCGATAGAGAACTTTTCGGGAAAGACAAAATCAGCACCATCGACCAATCTAGCGCTCTGCGGTCCGACGCTCGTCTAACGCCAAGTTTTTTGAGATAATAAGTATTGGGCAGATCACCCGATCTGCCCATTATCGAGGGAGGATGTCCTATGCCACTTTTCGTAACAACAGGGTGCTATACAGCCACGTCAGCGAAGGGAATGATTGACAATCCATCGAACCGAGAAAAGGCGGCCCGTGGCGTCATGGAAGCAGCGGGCGGGAAACTGCATTCTTTCTACCTCACGACCGGCGAAACCGACTGGATGGCAATCACGGAATTCGACGATGGTGCTGACCTGATCCCCGCACTTCTCGTCGTCAGCGCATCGGGAGCCGTATCGAATGTCAAAACCGTGCGAGCCTACACGGGCGCGGAATTCAAGGCTGCGCAAGAGAAGGCGGGCACAATCGCATCTTCCTACAAGCCCCCGGCAAAATAAGCAGACCACTGGTTGAAACATCTCTGGCAGCGGATCGAACCTCCGCTGCCAGAAACGATGTGTTGGCGCGCAATGAGGCCGCATTCGAGCGCGTCAGTTCGATCGCGGCATGTCCCGCGAGCTGCTCGATTCGCTGGAGACCTCTCAACCTCCTCGCGATCGCGAGGAAGTAGCGGCAAAGGCGCGCGCGAGAACGGCGATCCGGTTCGCGTAAGAGAGTCCGTCACGCACAGGATCAAGTTGGCCCGTTTGCGGTGTTGAGAAGAGCTTAGAAGATTCGCAGCACTCCGCAATGGCCGGTGTTGGCGCTTTCCTGCCTAGTGAAAGTTCCTCGATGATTGGTGGGCTCGGCATGACATCGCGGCCCTCACCGCGATGTCAATGGCTCCGGCAGGGATCAAAGTTTGTCAAGAAACGCCAATAGCTCGTCGCCAGCCCTGAACCGGCCAGGCGATTGTCCATTGAACGGGTCGATCTTGGCTAGAGCGGCCTCCTTGATTGCCAGGTGGGCATGCAAGTACGGCTGTGTGGACCGCGTGGACTCATGGCCTAGCCACAATGAGATCACCGTGCTGTCGACACCGGCATCCAGCAACTCCATCGCCGCGCTATGTCAAAGGTCATGGGGTGATATCCGCTTTGATCGTAACGACGAGCAGCCCTTCGACGCCGTCGACACGTATTTTGCCAGAAGATACTGAACGGCATCAGGACTCATCCGCCCGCCGTGAACGGTCGGGAAAAGAGCATTGCCGTTTCCAACCGGTGGCTCGTCCAACCAGGACCTGAGCGTGACATTGAGCATTCTGGTTATCGGCGTAGTGTGTTCCTTGCGTCCCTTCCCGAAACACCGGATATGCGCCCCTGTGTCGATGGTGACAGCACTTCGATCAAGGCCCACGAGTTCCGAGAGCCGCATCCCTGTCTGCACGGCTGTCAGCATCAAAACATGGTCACGACGCCCAACCCAGGTTCGTCGATCAGGAGCCGAGAGGATCGCTTCGATCTCGTTACGGGTGAGAAATTGCACCTCCCGCTTCGACCCGATCTTCCCTGGGATCGCAAGGACGCGCTGTATCTGCCCACTATATGCTCGTTCCTCGAAGGCCAGGAAGCGGAAGAAGCACCGGATTGCCGTCAGCCGAAGGTTATAGGTCGCAGGGCTGGCGTGGCGCTCGGAGTCCAGATCATCAAGGAACGCGACAACCAGCTCCGCATCGAAATCCTCCAGTCGAAGATCAGACGGAAATTTGCCGGTTCGACGATGTGCGAACTTCAGGAAGAGCTTGAATGTGTCGCGATAGGAGGCAATCGTATGTGGGCTCACGTTGCGGTGGCGAGCAAGGCGCTGCGCGAAGAAGCGTTCAATCAACCGAGGGAGTGGATTTGTCATTCGGCGACCTCCCACCTCGCGTCGAGACGACGTTTTGCCTCGCCTAAAAGATCGGGATGCGCTGTCAGATACCAATAGGTGGCGCTGACATAATTGTGCCCGAGGTAGGTCGAAAGCTCCGGTAAGCGCCGTTCGATGTCTTCGCCATCCTGGTACCAAGACAGCAGCGTTCGAACGGCGAAGGTGTGGCGGAGATCGTGAATCCTGGGACCGCCACGCTCATCCGGCTGCCTCAGCCCCGCCTGGCGTGTCCAGAGGATAAAGGAGAAGTGTGGGTTGGCATGGATCAGGGCCCTGCCAAGGTCTCCGGTAAAGAAGTATTTGCTTATCCGTCTGACCGGGTGATCGTCACGGATTGCCGCATATCGCCGAAGCGCCAGCGTCGTACTCGGATGCAGCGGCACGATGCGGGTCTTTCCGAACTTCGTCTCGCGGATCGTCAGCATGCCTGCTTCCAAATCGGCGTCCTCACGAAGCAACCGCGCCGCCTCTGAGAAGCGAAGTCCGGTGGATGCCAGCAAGCCGAAGAAGTAATGATATGTCGGCCCTCGGAAGCTTCCAGGATGCAGGTCGAGCATCGACTTCAGGAGATCGGTGATCTGTTCGTCTGAATAGATGAAAGGACGCGGTCTTCGTTGTGGTGGAAAGATGTGCGGAGGCGGAATCTCTGTTTGGGGGTCGACCACCTGGAGGTGGCGGGCAAAAGCTCTGACCGTCGAAAGGCGCGACGACCACGTTGCGGGACCACATTGGTGGCTTGCCCACTCCACCGCAGTCTTCGCGGTGACCCGCAGTTCGCCACGCGCAGTCGCATACCTCACAAAATTGCGCAGGCGGCTCTCCTGAGTCTGGAGTTGATCGGTTTCGTGCCGCGCCTGAAGGCGTCCAAGTTCGGAATGTACGAAGCTCGCTCTAGGCTCTAGCTGTAGTCCATTCCGTCGGTCCCTAGATCGAATTCATGACTTCATCTTGGGTGAGGTCTCTGCCCACATTTCTTAGTTTTCCCGTCATGCGTTGTGAAAACAGAGCTTCGTCGGCTGCGAAGTGGGCTCCGCTCCTCAGCCCTGTCTTCCTAAACGGAATCCGCCCCGAAGGGCGGATGCTTCTTTGACGCGGCTCGCCTTCGCGCGAACCGCGGGCGAGTAAGAAGGCTTCGTCGGCTGCGAAGTAGGCTCCGCTCCTCAGCCTTGTCTTCCTAAACGGAATCCGCCCAAAGGGCGGATGCTTCTTTGTCGCGGTTCGCTTTAGTGCGAACCGCGGTTCGGAGTAAGAAGAGTAATCAAGAGCACCCACTTGTACTTCCACACGTATCGCACTTCTCGCAGGTCCCATTCCGTACCATCGTGAAGTTCTGGCACTCGGTGCACATATTGCCCGTGTAGCCCTGCATGATGGAGCGGGCGCGGCGTTCGGCTTCGACCTTCTTGGCTTCGGTCTTGGCAGAGGCTGCGTCGGCAGCGGCGGCGTCGGTGAAGAGCGTGCTGGATTCCTCAGCGATCTCTTCGGCGATTTCCTCCGCCAGTTCCTTGGCGCGTTCCTCATAATCGCGCTTGAAGGCGACGACTTCGGAGGAGGCGGCGACGGTTTCGAGCTTGCGCACGGTGTTGCCGGCAATCGCCGTGATCGTCGCGCCCGAGGAGGCGCGGACAGGGGCGGCGGTTGCAGCACCCTTGATCTCCGATGCCGCGCGCTCGGTCGAGTTTCCGGAAACCAGCGTCGGCTTATAGCCGCGAGTCAGGCCTTTGGAGACGACGTCCGCCTTGCCTTCCGACACGCCGCGGCCGAGCGCCGTGTTGTTGAAGTCGGACGTATCGACATGCGCCAGATCGTGGCGGCCGAGATAGGAGATGGCGAGTTCGCGGAACACGTAGTCGAGGATCGACGTCGCATTCTTGATCGCGTCGTTGCCTGTGACGATGCCCGCCGGCTCGAACTTCGTGAAGGTGAAGGCATCGACATATTCCTCGAGCGGCACGCCGTATTGCAGACCGAGCGAGACCGAGATCGCGAAGTTGTTGATGAACGCACGAAGGGCCGAACCTTCCTTGTTCATGTCGAGGAAGATCTCGCCGAGGCGGCCGTCGTCATATTCGCCGGTGCGCAGGAAAATCGTGTGGCCGCCGATCTTTGCCTTCTGGGTGTAGCCCTTGCGGCGGCCCGGCAGCTTTTCCTGGCTGCGCACGACCTTCTCGATCACCCGCTCGATGATCTTCTCGGTGACGGTGACGGCCTGGGCGGCGGCTGGCTGGGCCAGCAGTTCCTCCAGCGCGTCCTCGTCGCCTTCGTCCTCGATCAGCGAAGCGTTTAGCGGCTGCGACAGCTTCGAGCCGTCGCGGTAAAGCGCGTTGGCCTTGAGGCCGAGCTTCCAGGAGAGCATGTAGGCGCTCTTGCAATCGTCGACGGTTGCATCGTTCGGCATGTTGATCGTCTTGGAGATCGCACCCGAGATGAAGGGCTGGGCAGCCGCCATCATGCGGATGTGGCTTTCGACCGAGAGATAACGCTTGCCGATCTTGCCGCAAGGATTGGCGCAATCGAAGACGGCGAGGTGCTCGTTCTTGAGGAACGGAGCGCCTTCCAGCGTCATCGCACCGCAAACATGGATGTTTGCAGCCTCGATGTCCTTCTTCGAAAAGCCCATGTGGTCGAGCAGGTTGAAGCTCATGTCGGCGAGCTGCTCGTCGGAGACCTTCAGCGTGCCCTTCAGGAAGTCGAGCCCAAGCGTCCACTGGTTGAAGACGAACTTGATGTCGAAAGCGGACTTCAGCGCCGCGTTGACGGCCTCGACCTTCTCGTCGGTGAAGCCCTTGGCCTTCAGCGTCGAGGGGTTGATGGCGGGCGCCTGGTTCAGATTGCCGTGGCCGACGGCGTAAGCTTCGATCTCGGCAATCTGGCTTTCGGAGTAGCCGAGCGTGCGCAGCGCTTCCGGTACGGCACGGTTGATGATCTTGAAGTAACCGCCGCCGGCAAGCTTCTTGAACTTGACGAGCGCGAAGTCGGGCTCGATGCCGGTCGTGTCGCAATCCATGACGAGGCCGATCGTTCCGGTCGGCGCAATCACGGTTGCCTGGGCGTTGCGGTAGCCGTGCTTTTCGCCGAGTTCCAGTGCCTTGTCCCAAGCGCTCTTGGCGTGCGCGGCGAGATCCTGGTCCGGGTTTTCGCCGTGGATGAGGGCGACGGGGTTGATCGACAGGCCTTCATAGCCGGACATCTCGCCATAGGCGGCGCGGCGATGGTTGCGGATGACGCGCAGCATGTTCTCGCGGTTCGGCGCAAACATCGGGAACGGGCCGAGTTCAGCAGCCATTTCCGCCGAGGTGGCATAGGAAATGCCGGTCATGATCGCCGTCAGGGAGCCTGCGATGGCGCGGGCTTCGTCGCTGTCATAAGGAATGCCGGACGACATCAGCAGGCCGCCGATATTGGCATAGCCGAGACCGATCGTGCGGTATTCGTAGGAGAGCTCGGCGATGCGGCGCGACGGGAACTGCGCCATCATCACGGAGATTTCGAGCACGACGCTCCACAGACGCACGGCATGCTCGTAGTCGGCGATGTTGATCCGCTTTGTCGCCGCATCCTTGAACTGCATGAGGTTCAGCGAGGCAAGGTTGCAGGCCGTGTCGTCGAGGAACATGTATTCCGAGCACGGGTTGGAGGCGCGGATAGGGCCGGCGGCCGGGCTGGTATGCCAGTCGTTCATCGTCGTGTTGAAGTGCAGACCCGGATCGGCCGATGCCCAGGCGGCATAGGAGATCGTTTCCCAGAGGTCGCGGGCCTTCAGCGTCTTCATGACCTTACCGTCCTTGCGGGCCGTCAGGTTCCAGTCGCCATCGGCTTCGACGGCGCGAAGGAAGTCGTCGCGGATCGAGACCGAGTTGTTGGAGTTCTGGCCGGAAACGGTGAGGTAGGCTTCACTATCCCAGTCCGTGTCGTAGGTCTTGAACTCCATGTCCTTGTAGCCCTGGCGGGCGAACTGGATGACGCGGCTCACATAATTTTCCGGAACCTGGTCCTTCTTGGCGGCGCGGATTTCGCGCTTGAGGGCAGGGTTCTTGGTCGGGTCGAAACAATCCGCATCGGCGCCGCCTTCGCAATTGAAGCAGGCCTTCATGATCGCCTTCAGGTGCTTGGCGACGATCTTCGAGCCGGTGACGAGGGCTGCAACCTTCTGCTCTTCCTTGACCTTCCAGTTGATGTATTCCTCGATATCCGGATGATCGATGTCGACGACGACCATCTTGGCCGCACGGCGCGTCGTGCCGCCCGACTTGATGGCGCCCGCCGCACGGTCGCCGATCTTCAGGAAGCTCATCAGGCCGGAGGAGCGGCCGCCGCCGGAAAGCTTTTCGCCCTCGCCGCGCAGATATGAGAAGTTGGAGCCGGTGCCGGAGCCGTACTTGAAGAGGCGGGCCTCGCGAACCCAGAGGTCCATGATGCCGCCTTCGTTGACGAGATCATCCTCGACCGACTGGATGAAGCAGGCATGCGGCTGGGGGTGCTCGTAGGCCGACTTGGACTTTGTCAGCTTGCCGGTGAAGGGGTCGACGTAGAAGTGGCCCTGGCCGGGGCCATCAATGCCGTAGGCCCAGTGCATGCCGGTGTTGAACCACTGCGGGGAGTTCGGGGCGACGCGTTGGGTAGCGAGCATGTAGGCGAGTTCGTCGCGAAAGGCAGAGGCATCTTCCTCGGACGAGAAGTAGCCGCCCTTCCAGCCCCAGTAGGTCCAGGTGCCGGCCAGACGGTCGAAGACCTGGCGCGCATCGATTTCGGAGCCGTACTGCTGATCCTTCGGCAGCTCCTTGAGGGCTGCCTCATCGGCAACCGAACGCCACAAGAAGGAGGGAACGTCGTTTTCCTCGACCTTCTTCAGCCTTGCCGGAACGCCGGCCTTGCGGAAATATTTCTGGGCAAGGATGTCGGCCGCGACTTGGGAGAACTGCGCGGGAACGTCGATGTTCTCAAGGCGGAAGACGATCGAACCGTCGGGGTTCTTGATCTCGCTCGTCGCCTTGCGGAATTCGATGTCCGCGTAAGCGCTCTGGCCTGCCTTTGTGAAACGGCGTTCTATGCGCATGTCCTTGCACCTCTGTTTGCGCGCCCCATCCCCGTTGACCAGGACGCAAGTTTCCTCATCCGGCAGCGCCGGAAGATGCGCAGCCAGCTCTCGTTTCCGTACCGTCACAGGAGTGTCATCCGGAGATGTCTTTCCTGTATCTTGTGGTGATGGTGGCTGCAAACACTAAATATAGTATTAACAGCTTATTATCGCCAGCCCCGGATGTCACTTTTTTGGAGGTCAAAAATCGCGCAAAGGTCCCCTCACGGCTGCCATCCATCATGGATGTAACACCCTGATTCCACGCTCGAATTTTGAAGAGAACCGGCCTCGTTAAACCCGGTCCAGCTGCCGCCGCAACATCGGAAACCATTAAGTGAGAAATGGGCGATTCCGTCAAGGGGTGGTTTTTAACGAAGCGTTCACCACAACATATTGTGGACGGCCCTGTGAAGACTGGGGAAAAGCCTGGAGGCCCTGAATTTCAGGGCTTTGCGGGCTTCAGGCACCTGGAAAGCGAGGATGAAAAGAAAAAGTTAGCCGAATCCAAATCTAAGGATGGCATTTTCGGCCCGGATCGGCATCGCGATTCGGGAGGCCTCACATCGCATCGAGCGCGACGGTCACGGTGGCAATGCCGATCGCCGCTCCAGCCTCGTCGCGGATGGTGAAACTGGCCTGCGCCTCGAGAATCTGCGTGGTCTCGTCGCGCTCGGCGCGATCGACGAAAATCTCGTCCGAATCGCGCGCGAAGGTCTGCAGATATTTGTTTTCGTCGGCCTGCCAGAAATCCGTCGTCACTCTGCTCTCGCCGACATTGAGCCCATTCCTGTCGGTAATGAAGAACTCGACGATAACGCCCTGCGATGCATCCTGTTTTTCCTTCAAGTAGCGCGAAACGGGCGTGGATAGAATGGCGGACACCATCTGCAGGGCGCCGGTTTCCACTTCGGATCGGTAGGTCGAATCAAGGACCTGGATATCCGTGCTGCTGACGTCACTGAATTTGGCGTTCTGCTCTCTGATCGCCGCGAGGACCATCGGCGTGCTGACCATCGGCCGGACGACGGTATCTACATAGTCGCGGACGACGGCGACATAGGCGGGTTCGGCAAAGGCCGGCACGGGCAACAAAGAGGGGATCGCCAGCCCTGAAGCGACGACCGCTCTAACCCAACCCCGGTATGCCATTCCCCTCTTCCTTGCTCCGCGCGTTTTTGCCCTCGCGCGATCCGTGACCCGGCCCTTGGCACGTCGCTCGGATGCGCGCGTGCAGGCCAGGCTCGCATCATACATCTGCAGTATTACTAAGATGACAATTCCGCGTGGAGTTTATTCGTGCCGGAATGGCCCGACGCTGTCAGCGCGGACCCTTGGCGATCGGCTCCTGATAGGTGAAGCCCATGTCCCAGGGGAAGTAGATCCAGGTGTCCTGGCTGACCTCCGTGACGAAGGTGTCGACCGTCGGCACGCCGAGCGGCTTTGCGTAGACGCAGGCAAAATGCGCCTTGGGCAGCATGGCGCGCACTTGCACCGCCGTCTTGCCGGTATCGGTGAGGTCGTCGATGACGAGGATGCCATCGCCGCCATTTTCCTTGAGCTCCGGCGCAATGCCCTTCAGCACCACCATATCCCCCTGGTTGACGTAATCATGATAAGAAGCGACACAGACCGTTTCGATCAGGCGGATGTCGAGTTCGCGGCAGATGATTGCCGCAGGAACCAGGCCGCCGCGGGTGATGCAGACAATGCCCTTGAATTCCTTGTTGAGGCCGGCGATGCGCCAGGCAAGCGCGCGGGCGTCGCGATGGAACTGATCCCAGGAAACGGGAAAGGCTTTATCGGGAAAAGACATCGAACTGCTCCGCGGCATGAAAGGAAAACCCGCCGGCGACCAAGCGCAATCCGTCAAACGCAAATCGCGCAGGGCCAACCCGCGCGAAAGGAAGTTCCGGAGCCCGTCACCGGTTGCCGCAATTAGCGGGATTTGCGGGTAAAACGCAAGTCCCGCCGGTGCTTCGTCAACGGGAGAGGAGGGTGAGCGCCGTCATCGACTGCAAGAGCGACTTCGTCGTGCCGCCGAAGATCATCTGCCAGAGGCGCGAATGGGTGTAGGCGCCCATCACCAGGAGATCGATGCTGCTGTCGGAGAGGCGGTTTTCGATGACGTTCGAGGCGCTCTTATGGGTGCCTTCCGCAACGGCAAGCATCGCCTTCACGCCGTGGCGGGAAAGCGTGGCTGCGATTTCCGCTCCCGCCAGGCCCGCCGTCTGCATCGCAGAATCCACCGGATCGACGGAAAAGACCTCGACTTCGTCGGCAGCCTTCAGGATCGGCATGGCATCGAATGTCGCACGTGCGGCTTCCTTCGAGCCGTTCCAGGCAATCATCACGCGTTTGATCGCTTTCGGTTGCCGCAAGATATAGGGGATCATCAGGACCGGACGGCCGCTTTCGAAAAGAAAGCTGTCGATATCGACCTGGCTGTCAGATGGCTTGGAAGGGTCCGCTTGCGAGGCGATCAAGAGGTCCGCGCTGCGGGCGCTCTCGATCAGCGGCGCCGAGCCGTAGCCCGCCGAGGTGGCGAAGCTGCGCCATTCGAATGATGCGCCGGACGCTTCGGCTTTCTGGCGGAAGATGCGCTCCACTTCCACGGTCTCGGAATGCGCCATGTCCTGCAGCGCCTGAACGGCGACTGGATCGGGAATTTCCATCGGAGCGACCAGCGGCACGGCCGAGATGTTTTCGGCGTGGAGACCGATGACATGGGCATCGTTTTCGGCGGCAAGCGCAAAGGCAAAATCGGAGACCGCACGGCTGTTGTCGGCCGTATCGAGAATGGCGAGTATGGTCTTGTAAGGCATATCAATTCTCCTCGGCGGCTGAAAATGGTTTCGTAAGCAGGAAATGCGTTGTCGGTGGAACGGTTCCTTGGTTGTTCGAGGGCGGTGTGTTGCTGCTCTAAGCTTCGGCGGACCGGTTTTCGTCAATCTCCCTGGTCCTACGAATGTTCTCGATCATGGCGTGAACCTCAGCGCCCGCTGCATCGACAGCCGCCTGCGACCGGCCGCGCACGACGATCTCCGTCGAGAATTTCTGGCCGACATAGCGCGGATAGGAGCCGATGCTGGTGTCCGGGTGCGCCTTCTGGATGGCGGCCAGCAGCATGCCGATATCGCCTTCGGCATAGGGGCAGGCGATCGCCAGCGACAGCACGCGCTGCCCGGTGCGAAGCATCGGCAGCACATTGTCGACCATGGCCTGAAACACCTGCGGCACGCCCGCCATGACGTAGACATTGCCGATGACGAAGCCGGGGGCAGTCGACACCGGATTGGCGATGTGTGCCGCCCCGCGCGGCATGCGCGCCATGCGCTTGCGCGCTTCGGTGAATTCCATCTCGCGGCGCTTGTACATGTCACCGAGCAGTGTCATGGCAGCAGCATCATGGTCGCAGGGAACGCCAAAAGCCTTCGAGACTGCGTCCGCGGTGATATCGTCATGCGTGGGGCCGATGCCGCCCGAGGTGAAGACGTAGTCGTATTTGCCGCGAAGGGCGTTCAGAGCTTCGACGATCGCATCCTCGTCATCGGCGACGATCCGCACCTCCTTGAGATCGATGCCGGAAAGCTGAAGCATATCCGCCAGATGGCCAATGTTTTTGTCCTTGGTTCGGCCGGACAGAAGCTCATCGCCGATGGCCAGCATGGCGGCGGTGATGACGGTTTCAGTGCTCATGAGAGATATCCTGATGGGGCTTTGCTATAGGTAGCGCCGTTTTCCCGGCTTGCAAATGGCGGCACCCGGTCGCGGCAGAAGGCGAAGGAAACGGTAAGTGCATTTAGTCTACATACATTGAACGCTGAGTTCTGCGCAGGCAGGTCATGCTCAAGGAAGCGCGCTGATAGAACTTCCGCCGGTCAACCATTCAATCCGTGCCGCAGGGGAGTTCGTCATGGCGAGGTCCTAGTTCTTTACTATTCGGCCTGTGGCCATATCGAAACCATGGCATATGCAGTTGCGGAAGGCGCGCCAAGTCTGCGGGCGCCGAAGTCACCGTAAAGGGCGTTCCGGACCTGATTCCCGAAGAGATGGGTGTCGATGAGATCAAGGGCGGCTCGCCCCCACGGCGCGTCCACGATCACCGACGGCGATGGCTCGCGCCAGCCTTCAGCAATCGAGCTGGAAGCCGCGAAATACCAGGCCGCGCACGTCGCAAAGATCGCGGCGAAGCTCGGGTAAGACGCTTTCCGATCAAATGGTAGAGGCGGCGCGGCTCATCGCTGCGCCGTTGCTTGGCCGCAAGAGGTGCTTTCGTGCAATTCCTCTTGATTTTAACCAAAGCAGCATTCACGCGGCGCCAAAGTCGGCCGCTACCAGTGAAACTGCAGGGCTATGACCAGCAACATGGTCCCGGCAAGCACGCTCCCGAACAAACACGCAGCGGCTGTTTTGTAAAACCTGAGACGCCGCGCCCTTTCTCCACTCCAATCGTAAACCATCGTCTTACTCCCACAAGACAAGCTTACACGCATCGTGGCACTGTAATTCGTGCATCCGCAAAGGCGCCTTCGAGCCCTGCCGCCTTTCAGACGCCGGCATAAAATCATATTTATTGGGATTGATAAAGATGGTGGGGCGAGACCAGTAGGCGCATAGTTCTTTCCGCCGCGGCTGTAAGACCTGCGATTTCGTCCTGTGTGCCAATAGGACCGGAGATTTTGATGCGCGCTGTTATCGCTTCCCTGCTGGTCGCCCTTGCCCTTGCCGGATGCAACACGGCTCCGCCGGAGCCCATCCGCGGCAGCCTCACCTATGGCAGAGTCGTCCACGTTCCCGCGCGAGCGGGATACACCGTCAAGCACGAGTTTCCGGACAAGTTCGGATACCGGGTCTACGAAAGATACGTGGTTCAGCCGGATGGAACGCTGAAGCTCATCTCCCGCCGAACCGGCTCCGACTACTGGCACTTTCCCCGGATGAAATGGTGAGTGGACTGCCCGGCGTCGCAAAAACCTCGCGTCACGGCTGCGTGCTGGTGCGGGCGACGGGGATCGAACCCGTAAGGATTTCTCCGAGGGATTTTAAGTTAGTTTTTTGGGCTAATCCCTGATACCCTGAAACCCACCAAAAATCGCTTAAAATCCTTGTAAATCATGGCTTTCACGTGTAATTAAGGGATACCACAATTATGTATTAGGGCACATCGGGGTATTACAAAAATGTACCCTGAGATATACCCTGAAAGCCGAGGGATTTTTTTGAAAATGCCGCTTCTTTCTGAGGATTTTATCCGGCGCGCGAAATTGCCGGAAGGCGTTAATGAGAAGGTTATCCGCGATTCAAAGTTGACTGGCTTCATTCTGCGCATGCGCCGAAGTGCGGCTGGCGAAACCGTTAAGGCGTTCTTCGTTGAGCATGTTGTCGATAACCCCGACGGTTCCAAGAAGCGTTCAAAAACTTCGGTTGGTATCTATGGCACATTCACGGCGAACGCCGCGAGGGCAGAAGCGCAAACGATGCTGCAAGCTGCCAAGCGTGGCGAAGACCCCGCCGCCGAGCGCGCGGCCAAGAAGGCGCGGAAACGGTTTGAGGCCCTTGTCGATGAATATCGCGAGAAAAAGCTTATCCGCCGTAAAGATTCGACTCGGAAGGATTACGAAGGCCGCATCGGCGTATCCTCTTGCCATACTTCAAGGGCAAGTTCGTTGATGACATAACAACGCCAATGGTGGCCGATTGTCACTTTCGAAAAAGGGCCAATCCGACCGATGCCAACCGCGCAATCGCGGTTCTTTCGGCCATTATGAAGCATGCCGTTCAGCAAGGCATGCGCGCCACTAACCCTTGCAAGGGCATCGAGCGCTACCAAGAAACCGCGAAAGACGATTGGATTGACGAACATCAGTTGCCGGCTTTCCTCGACAAACTGGACGCCGTTGTAACCCCCGTCGGCGATCTCTTACGCTTCATGGCGGTAACCGGGTGGCGCGTTTCTGAGGCGCGCTTGATGCGTTGGGAATGGGTCAACTTACGCCGCCTCATAGTTCGCATACCCGATGAAAACTCAAAAATCGGCGTAATTGACAGACACCTTTCCGCTGACGCCGCTGAATTGATTAACCGTCAATCGCATCGCGAAGGTTTTGTTTTCAGCAACAGGGAAGGGCGCTTTCCTACCAATTACAAGGACGTGCGCAACGTTCTGGCTGACACATGCAAGGCGGCAGGAATTCCCAAGCTTACGCCGCATGCCCTTCGCCACACGATGGCAACACATACGGCGATCGCCGGGGCGACTGCTCATGAATTGCGAGAGGCGGGCGGATGGAAAACGCTTGCGATGGCAAACCGCTACGTCAGTCGCGCGGAAGCCCTTGGCAAGAGTGGCGCGGAAAAGGCGGCGGCGGCGATCAACATTCACCGCAAACCCAAAGCCGACGTGAAGGAATTCACCCGATGACTGATTCGGCTCTTTTATGGGAGCGGGTCGAACGGTTTTCGTTTTCCGAAGATGCCCAAAACCAAATTATCGACCTTTGCCAGCCGTTGAAATTTTCGACCGAAACAATGGCGTGCCGTGAACCGGGCTTAACAAACCGGTCCCCCGAATTCTGCTGCATCGAATTGTTTGAAGCGAAGGCAAGGCTTTCCCTACGCGCCTACATCGACAGCCCGCGCGTTACGGCGAAGGAAGAGCGGGGGCGCTTCGAACGGATAGAGTCTACGGTGCGGCAAGCGCATGAACTGTTGCGCCACGCGGAACCATTTCTTTTCCCGTGGCGGCTCGACGCATCCAACCAAATTCTGGCTGACTTGCAGCATATCGCCGACCAAGCTCGCGAGGCCGCCAGCAATGTTGACAAAGAGTTCCAGGCCGATCCGTTCAACAGCGTTCACGATCCGCACCGCTTGCAATTGTGCTTAGCGATGTTGTGGCAACAGTTCCTTGAGACCGAAGCGCCCCCGGTGAACTCCCGTAGCAGCGCCGCCGCCCGTCTGTTGCTTGCCACGGTGAATCCAGCGATGGCGTTTGCGCGCGAATATCTCGGCATTCGGCAGGCGCGGCCTCTGACTTCTGACAATGCGGAATATGCTATCCGGCAACTTACATCGCACAAATTCACCGATCAGTGACTTCCCTTTCTTCCGTTCGGGAAAGCCCACAGCGCATTCCAGCCCTTTGCCGGTATTGACGACCGCAAACGCCTTGCGCGCTTCTTCGGCCACCGCCTTGATATAGCGAACTACCGGCAAGCTTCGAGGCGTTCAAGGATCACTCCGGCGCTCTTGTTTCGGCAGCACACGTGATGCGCTTGCAGCGCCTTCGTCCCTCGGCAAGGTGCAACTTGGCCCGAGGCGGCCACTCCTTGTCCGTGACTTTGTGGGAGGCGACAATCGCAGAAAACCAACACATTGAAGTTGTCGCGTCGCTGGTGTACGACCAACGCGACGGGGGCGAAATTGCTGGCTGGGGTAAATTGGCGACCTGCGCGAATTCAGCGCGTGAATGCGGTGTTGACTACGAGCACCAAGCCTCTGCTCGTGGTCACGGATGCTGGCACAGCGCTTGTGAAGTATATGGGCAACCGGGCAGGGATAGATGCTCTCGTAACCGAGTTGCTTGCCGCCGAATTAGCCGCCAGAATTGGATTGCGTACCCCAGATTTCGCCGTCGTAGTGATTCCCGAAATCGAGACTGCGGATCCTCTAATTACCGTTCAAGCTGGGCCGGCATTCTTTTCTCGTTGGGAGCAGGCGCAGAGCTTGTCACCAAATTCTAAGCTTCTGGCTAACCTGCGAACGCCAAGCGACGTGGCACGTCTTGTGGTATTCGATACTTGGATCAGAAACAAGGACCGCTTTGCGGACGATGCAAATGGTGGCGTCCTGAACTACGACAACATCCTATTCAAGGCGGACAAGCGCAAAACACAGCTCCTGGTCATTGATCACAGTCATGCGTTCGCGGAGACGTCGCTCGCGAACGAAGTCAATGATTTTTGGGCAACCGAGCAAACGGTTTACGGATTGTTTAATGAGTTCGCCGCAATGCTGACGCGGCAAGATGTAAAATCGGCGCTTAATACCATATGCGCCGTGGCTATTGGTGAGATAAGAGATATATGTCACTCGCCGCCGCCCCAGTGGGGCTTCACGGCAGGCATGGCCAATCAATTGGCTGGCTTGCTGGTGGAGCGGGCAAAACGGATGACAGAGTGGCTGCCAGACGCGATTTTCGATCAACTGGAATTTGATCTTGATAGGAAGGAGGCATGAGATGGAAGCACTGAAACTATTCTATTCTATCGTACAGTTCAGCCCCTTTCCGGAGCGTTTTGAATACGTTAACGCGGGTGTTGTCGTCTTCGAAATCCGCCAAGGTAAAGTCGTCGTTAAGTTGGCAGATGATTTTTCGCGCGTGAAGAAGTTCTTCGGTGAAATCAACGCGACCTTCCTCAAAGGCGCTCTTCATGATTTCTCGCAGAGAGTCGTGCTTCACTTTTCGCGACCGTCGATCGCCGCCGCATGGATTGACGACTTCAATGCCAAAAGAGCCGATCTTTTCCGGCTGACTCCTTTGAACGCGGTCGCCGGTGACCGCGCCGATGATGTCGCGGAAAAACTCTTTAACGAGTTAGTTGCTTGGCATGCCCATTCAAAGAAAATTGAGCGGATCAACACGCTGCTAACAAGCGCTTTCCGTGAAGCTGGTGTCCTGTCGCTTCTCGATAAACGCCCCGACCCTGTCCATATCGAGCAGTATGGGGTGAATGTTCAAGCCGATTACGGCTATCAGAACGGCGTTTACAATCTTATCGATGCCGCTCGCTTCGACAATCCGCAACGTGGCCTTGCTGAAGCTGGAAAGCGGGTTCTGGAGGGGAAGGCGCTGTCCGAGATGCTGGGTAAGCGCCTCATTGTGGTTGGAGAATTCGGCACTCAACCGGATCGCTATGTTGAGAACCTGCGCGGCGACTTCGAGAGCGTTGGTGCCAAGCTCTTCCGACTGGAAGAAGTCGACGAACTCTCTGAAGAGATACGGCGAACCGCGCACTGACGCCGGTTACAATGATCTTGTATTCACCCGCACCGGTCGTGGAATCACTTCGGACGAAATTGAAGCGTCGTGAGCTACCCGGACGTCCTAGTGGGTACTAGTACTAGCACGTGAGCGGATGCGGTCATTCAAATTTCGCCGTCCAATAACGAAGGACGCCGCCGATATGCCCGAAAGTGGAAGCTTCCACTTCCGTCCGGCTGGATTTCGAACGAACAATTGATATCGATGATATCGTCCAGTTTGTCCGAGATATCGGCAAAGCGCTCAGCAAGAGATCGCGACGCGACTGTTGCCTGACTGATTTCGCTTTTGGACAGGAAATAGGGTTCGTCAGCGGGAATGTCGCTGCGGTTTTCGAAGGCTGCAAGGCGGCTGGATTCTTTGATGTTCATGACGGCGTCCTTTCTTGATACGGCGGCGCTCATGGCCGCCCTTTTTTGGCAGCAGCAAGTTCGGCCCGGAGCACCCGGACTTCGGTTACAAGCTTCGCAAGCATGCGGTTTTCGAGCCTATCCATCGCCGCATTGAAGAGACGGCGCTCTTCATCCAGCAATCGCGCGATTTCGTCCGCTAACTCGATGGAGACGAGAACCTCTTTGGTCATGGCGCCTTCGACCGCGCCCGCCAAATTGGAAAGATCACTGGCAACTCCTGGCGGGCCGGTTTCGGTGGAAGCGGGCACGTTGGTTGCGCCGAATCGAAGGCCCGCCGGGCGAATGTCCGTTGCCGCGTTGGCGTCCAGAAGCACGCTGTCGATAACCGTCTCAAGGTCGGCAGCGACGATCTGCCTTACAATCGCTTCGAACGCCGCGTTTCGCGCCATTTCTTTGGTGAAAGTTGAAATCGCGCCAACCTTGTAAACGCTCATGGCCGCTGCCGACAGCGTCCGTTTGACAACCGGAATCGGCTGGCCTTCGGCAAGGAACGAGCCCGGCGTATCCCCCGGCGATAGCGCCGGAAGCCGCGCCGAGCGAAGGCCCGGCCCGAATGGAACTTTCAAACTGGACGCCCGGCGCTGCAATTGGCCGTAGACGCTAAGAGGAGAAAGCAAGGCGAGCGGCAAGAGCGCGGTTCCGACCAACTCGGCGGCCCAACCGCTAACGGTGGTCATTGCCGGGTTGGTTTCCGCCTTCGAAACCACGGATGGATCATTGGCAATCTCGACAAGCTTCGCGCCTGCCGCTTCGCCGTAGAGATGCGCGGCAACGTCGGCAAGTGGCCGTTGACTTATCATCGCTTTCAGCGAAACGGCCATGCTTCGGACGATTTGCGTGGCGGGGTCGGGCGATCGGCCTTGCCGGTTTCCTTGCCGAAGCCCGGTAATCTGCCTTTGCGCGGAAACGGCGGTCGATTTTGCGAAATCGGCCTTCCTTTGCACATCGAGGAACTCGGCTCTTGAAACATCGGACATAAAAAATCCCCTCGCGTTCGCTGGGGGATGGCTGCCGATCGATGCGTGCCGTCCCGACGGCCATCCCTGGGAAGTTCAATTAAAAAACTAGCACGTTCCCCAAAATCTGGCCAGCACTTTTGCAATTATAGCGGAGCTATAAGATTGGAATTAATCAATTATGGGTTGCATCAGATCCCGTTTCGGTTCGAGGGGGGGTCCAAATAATTTTTTCGCGAGTTTTTGCGGAAGAAAGAGGGGGCGGTCAGGAACCGGGTATGGCCTACTTTTCGAACTCCCCGCCCCGGGATGCAACCGTCCCGCGTATTTGACCAAGCGTGTGGCATTTAATTGCCGCCGCCTTAGGTTTTTAGCCATACTAAATGTGCATATCTCATCAGCAGTACGGTGACCGCGATCTAGACCGAACGCCGGGAGAGTGGGCGTGGCCTTGGCTGGCGATCAAGTGGGACGGCGGCATTGCGCCAATTCCAGTCATTGACAGCAGGTGCAACAAATGGCCGGATTCGACCCTTCTCAGACCTTGCCGCGGAGAAGTTGACGGACAAGTCCAGACCCCGTTGCGGTCGTTCAGTGCCCATCGTAGCACGACGCTGTGCATTGCCTCGGAGGCCCACGCATCCTCCATCCGAAGGAAGGCAACTCCATTTGACGGAGACACGCGGAACGTGGCTCGGCACGCTAATTGTGGTATCTTAGTTGAAGAGGCAGTTGCTCATGCGTCGGCTACGGCATGAGCTTGGAGGAGTCCGGGGCATCGGCGATCGAAGATGCAGCCTCGTCCCAGGCGCTGTCGCAGCCAATCGGGCTGAGTTACGACCGCACGCTTGATCTCGATCTGGGGAACAGGCGCTCGGTGAAACCACACACGTCTCGAGCGCAAGCAGGTCGCCTCTAAATCTGCGGCGGCGCTGAGCATCGGCTTGGATCCACCGCTCGCACCATGGAGGAACCAATGAAACCCACAATCGCGGCATGCGCCGCAGCGATGACACCTGTCAAAACAGCGCTTCTCTCCGGATTACTCCTGGGCTTAGCTCCTGGAGTCGTCCTCGGACAGCCGATCGAAAAGAAGGGGACCACGCCCTATGTCACGCATTTCGTTTTTCGGCCTTTGATGAGCATTGACATTCCCGGAGTCGGTACGGCCACCGCGCTGGAGGCGGTCGGGACCACCGAAAATATGAAGGGAGAGGCGATGCTCGACAAGATGTCAGCACATTGCACGGCGGTAAGCGTTGCTTCGGGCGACAAGAACTACATTGATGGCGCTTGTGTGCTGGCCGATCGGGACGGCGACAAGATCTTCTCGACCTTCGATACACGCGATCTCGACAAGTCGCAGCCGGAAATGGATTGTGGCACCCATATTATCACCGGCGGCACCGGCAAGTACGCGGGCATCACGGGGCGTGAGCCCTTTGCTTGTATAGCGATGCCTGCGCTGGCTGGTCCCGGCGGCTATACTGCGATGGACATCCCGCATAACACGACGTGGGAGATCAAATGACAGGAACCTTGATGTCCTATCGCAAACTCGGCGGCCGACAACCGGTCCCAACAAGGTTGAATGAGAGGCCGGCCCGACAGCCGGGCTTTTTTCTGCACGGGATCAATGGCTGATGAAGCACAGTAGACCTAGCACAAGAATCTTTGGGGACGTCCTCAGCCTTGCCCTGCAAATCGCAGGGGCCATTGGGGCGTCAATGTCCGTTCGTTGTTCATCTGCGTCATTCACCTGGCTCGAACAAATGACCACTTTCCACCCATTGCTGCCATTCGATCTGACGCGGGCGAACGGCAGCAATTGGGCCGTAAGCTGCTGTGCTACCGAATACAGCGGGCGCGGACGCAAGTACGAAAACCCTTCCATAAATCGCACGGTTTCTGGAAATCGCATATTCGAGGCGCGGCTTGTTCTGAAATACGCGCCCGGCGACGTTGATAAAATCAAAGCGGGCGACGAAGCCGAGGGCGTTATTGCCGGGTTGCCGTTTCAGGCAGCACTTCGCAAGGCCGAGGCCAACCGCACCAACGCGTCGGCAAATCACGGCACGCTTTAGAATCGTAGACCGGAAGGATTTCTAAAATGTCGGCACGCCGAAATCGATGCTTTGTCCCGGCAACATGTACGAGCGCAAAGTCATCTTGGAATGTCAGGCCTGTCGCAAGAAAGTTACGTTCGTCCTCACCATCAAGGTATCGACACGACAAACATTTGATTCGCCCTATGTATTAGCTGAACGATACATACATTGATGCACGCAAGTTAAATTTGTCCTTCCGTTTTGAGCAAGGCCTAGAAATTGTAGAAAAGTTCTCTTCGGCCAACGAGCGCCGCCCGCATTCAGTTGCGGGCGTGGGAACGAACCGGCGAACACTTGAAAGAAATCGACGCCCGGCCCGCCAACGCCCAAAACAAAGTGCGGACGCCCCTACTTTGATTTTCCCAATTCCAAGCGCCGAGAGCCGTGAACCGCTCTATTCGACGGTTCACGGCATTGAGCAGCTGGCGCAGGAAGAGAAAAGCAGCCGCTAGGATTTTAGAGGCTGCCTTTCGCACCTGATCTCACCCATCCGGTGCGCCGCATGTTCGGAAAACAAGCGCACCAGTTGGCCAGCGCACTCACGTTCCCGCACCGCCCGCGCCAGCCGGGCGTCGAATTCGGCGACGATCTCGTATGCGGCGTCGTCGCTGTCAGCGGCCACCACGCGGGTGGTGAAATGGTGAAATAATACGTTGGCCGAAAATTCGGCCGCTACCATCATATCAACGAAAGCCTCAATCTGCTCGGCGACGAGTTTGGTTTCATTGCTCATGCTCATTTCCTCCCTGTTGCAAGCTTGTCCTCGAAGAACTGGCGCATCATCGAGTGATAGGCGAACCTTTGCAGGCAGCGTTCTGGGCTCAATTCGTCGTTCTCCCAACGGGCCGGGTGATTTGCCTTGGCCCGCTCGCTGATTTTCAGGCTTGCCAGCGATACGTCGTCCACGCCTGCCGCCAGAATGGTGACGAATTCGTCGTCATCGAGTTCCGGGATTTTCTCTTTAGCTTTCGTGCTCATGCCCGTTTCCTCCTTGGTCAGCGTATGTGTTCGCGTTCGATCAGCAACAGCGCGTATTCGGGATCACCCTTCCTGATCTCTTTGGCCACCCGCCGCAGAAGGTCATGAACCTCTTCGGCGTTCTCCTGCGCGTCCTCGACCTCGTATTTGTAGTAGTCGCGGTCTTCGCGCAGCGCGGCGTTCTCTTTCAGGGCGGCGTCTAACTTGACTTTCAGCTTCGCCACCTCGTCGTCGGGCGGCGCGCTCCTGGCTTTCAGCAATTCCACGTCGTGGTCCATGGTTCAGTCCTCCTGTTTTGCGCCCGGTTACTTTCCCCCGAATTGCGTTCAATGCAGCGTCGTCCTAGGCGGGCCGCCCTTGCCGTTGCGCGGCTGGCCAGCGTGCAGCCATTGTTGCAGTTGACGGTATGTCGTGAATCCGGTGCCGTAGTGCTTGCCCGCCGCCACCCGTTCGGCCTCTTCGAAATCAAGGCTTCGCCAGCGAAGGAAATCGCCTCGATGCATGGGATTGGGGAATTGCCCGGCGGCAATCTTGGCGTCGATCTTGCGCAGCACCGCCTCAACGTCGCAGCAAGGGTATTTGCCGCGAAGCTCCCGGCATTCCTTCGGCGGCACATAGCCGAGCGTTTGTCCTGTAAAACCGTCTCTGAAAATGCCTTGCGGCTTGCTTGCCTTAGCCAGCCGTTCGGCTTCTTCGAGGACTTCGAGGATACGGGTTACAAATACAGGCCTATCGGTTTCATAGCTTGGGAATGTCCCGGCGGCGATCTCGGCATCCACCTGCGCAAAGACCCGCGCGGTATCGCAATTCGGAAAACGCGCCTTTAGCTTCTGAACGCCTTGCGGCATTAGCAGGTCCGTTACGCTGACCGTCTCTACCTGCCGCAAAAGTTGTGAAACCCTCTCGCGTGGGCGCGGGGGAATATCATCTTCTGACGAACGAAGTGAGGAAGTAGATAGGGGTTCAGAATGAACCCCGGTCACGGGGTTCTGTTCAACGGGGTTAACTTCAACGGGGTTTGAAGGTCGTTTTGTTCCCTCGGAAACTGCACTTTTGTTCACCCGGAAATGGTCGTTTTGTTCTCTTGGAGATGCGTTTTCCGAGGGTCGTTTTGTTCCCTCGGAAATGGCCGCGCCCGGCAAATGGAAGTTGTAGAGGTTGGTTGTCTGCTTGCCTCTCGAAGTCCGCCTCTTCCAACTGATGTAACCGGCGGCCTTAAGCTCTGCTAGGCTGTTGCTGACCGCTTTTTTGCTCAGTCCGCATCGTTCGGCAATCACCTCAACCGACGGATAGCAGGCACCGGTTACGCTGTTTCGAAAATCCTTGATCATGATATGAAGAACCCTCGCGGAGGATGGCTTCACCCGTTTATGGTCAAGCATCGCGGCGTCGATAATGTTGAGAACGTCATTCTTCGATAAATGCGGCATGATGCATCCCTGCGGCTCGTAGAAGCCGGGGGCAGGTTGCGGCGGGATCAGGAAATGCGGTATGATCGCAGGGTCAGAAATCAATGCACTTCCAAGAGCCGCCGTAGGCCCACCCGCCTCGGCGGCTTTTCATTCGGCTGCTGGAAGAGTTTCGATCCGCGGCGTTTCGACGGTTCCCGTCGCCAACAAGTCGCAAAGAGAACTCAGCTCGTAAATAACGCCTTTGGCACCGTGCCGTCTTGTGAATGACGGGGGCTGACGCCGCCGCCTCCGGGCCTTCATTGTTTCCGGCTTAACGCCGAGGATGGCGGCTGCGTCCTGTTCGTCGCAATCGGCGGGCAATTCAAGGTCTTCGGCAAGCTGACGATACAGTCCCCGACCGCGATAGCCTTGCACTGCCCAAAAGCGTTTGCGGTGCTGGAATAGTCTGGAAATGCCCGTTTCAACCTTCGTTTTCATTTGTTAGTGCTCCCGAATAAAAATTAAGCACGACTACAATAATTGCCGGTCGTACACCGTCGCAAACGTAAAGGTTCGGCGAATCGGGCCGAAGGTTTTACGCAAACGGGTTCGGGGCGGGGCAAGGCTTCGTATACCCTGAGGTGTACCCTAGCCCAATTTTGGGCGGACTAAAAAACGACAACAAAAATGTGATTTATCTAGATATTTCAATATGGTGCGGGCGACGGGGATCGAACCCGTAAGGATTTCTCCGAGGGATTTTAAGTCCCTTGCGTCTACCAGTTTCGCCACGCCCGCGCGCGATCCTCAATTAACGACTGGAGTGATTCAGTCAAGAGCGCCGGCGGCGGCACCGGTTTGCGGCTTTGGAGCGGGAACGGCCTCGATCCTTTGCTTCATCTGCCCGCGCCGGTAGGTAGCGCGGCCGGTAAGAATGCCGACCATGGCGCCGGCTGCCTTGATGACCGAGTCGTGCAAGCGTGCATGACGCGTCGGCGACAGGTATTGCAGGAACTCGATGGCGAGTGCGCCGAAGATCAGCAGCAGTGCGACGAGCTTCCACTGTTTCGGATAGCCGAGCGCGAAAACGAAGCCGGTGACGGCATAGGCAAGCGCGCGGTCGGCGTTGACGCTGGTCATCGTATGCGGCCTGAGGCCGATCGGCGAAATGGTGACGAAAATGATGGCGGCAAGCAGCAGCCAGGCGAGCGGTCGCATAAAACGGGATGTCATCATCCCTTCACGTTAGCAGCATTGCAAAGCGAACGCACGGGGGAGCTGCAGCAATCCGCCAAGCGCGATGAAGAAAGCTTTCTGCAGAGCGAACCGCACGGCGGTTAAACGGACTTCTTTTGCCAGCCGACCTGTGCCATAGCGAAGTCTTGAGACAGGAATGGACCGATGACCGTCACAAGACAGGATGTAGATCGCGCGGAAGAGGCGCTGCGCAGCCTCTTTCCGGCAACGCCGCTGCAGCTCAACGACCATCTTTCGGCGCGCTACGGTGCTGAAATCTGGCTGAAGCGGGAGGATCTGTCGCCCGTCCGTTCTTACAAGATCCGCGGCGCCTTTAATTTCTTCCGCAAGGCGATTGCCGAAGGGAGCGGCGAGCGCCTCTTCATCTGCGCTTCGGCGGGTAACCATGCACAGGGCTTTGCATATGTCTGCCGCCATTTCGGCGTTCAGGGCGTGGTCTTCATGCCGGTGACGACGCCGCAGCAGAAGATCGACAAGACGCGCATGTTCGGCGCCGAATTCATCACCATCAAGCTCTACGGCGATTTCTTCGATCAATGCTATCAGGCCGCCCGCGACCATGCCGAGGCGGAAGGAGGCGTCATGGTGCCGCCCTTCGACCATGCGGACATCATCGAGGGGCAGGCAACGGTCGCAGCAGAAATCATGCAGCAGCTGCCGGAGGGTAGGGTGCCGGACATGCTGGTCTTGCCGGTCGGAGGCGGTGGGCTTGCTGCGGGCATCACGGGCTATCTCAAGGGCTCGGTCCCGAATTCCGTCTTTGTCTTCACCGAGCCGGCAGGCGCGCCGAGTCTGAAACGCAGCATCGAGGCCGGCGAAGTGGTGACGCTTTCCAAGGTCGACAATTTTGTCGACGGCGCGGCCGTTGCGCGCATCGGCGACCTGAATTTCGCAGCGCTCAAAGGCTTTGCAGCCGCGCACGTCATGCTGATGCCAGAGAACGCCATCTGCGTGACGATCTCGGAAATGCTCAATGTCGAGGGCGTCGTGCTGGAGCCGGCAGGGGCTTTGTCTTTGACGGCGATCGCGGCGATGGATCCGCAGACCATTCGCGACAAGACGATCGTCGCGGTTGTCTCCGGCGGCAATTTCGACTTCGAGCGGCTGCCCGACGTCAAGGAGCGCGCGATGCGTTACGCCGGGCTGAAGAAATACTTCATCCTGCGGCTGCCGCAGCGCCCCGGCGCGCTCCGCGATTTCCTCAATCTTCTGGGGCCCGACGACGACATCGCCCGCTTCGAATACCTGAAGAAGACGGCGCGCAACTTCGGCTCGGTTCTGATCGGCATCGAGACCAAGGCGCCGGAGAACTTCGCCACCCTGATTTCGAATTTCGAAAAGGCCGGCATGGGCTTCGAGGACATCACCGAGAACGACATCCTCGCCAACCTCATCATTTGACTTTGCGGGCGCGAGCGGCCCGTGTTAAAGGCGGAACATGGCTTCGATCTTATCCAGCATTTTCTCGATGTTTTCCGGTGGCGGCAAATCGGCCGAGGCGAGCGCAGGCCCGAAAGGCGAGCCGCAGCTTTACGCCGATTGCGCCATCTACGCTGAGCCGCGCAAGGAAGGCGGACAGTTCCGCCTGGCAGGCCGCATCGAAAAGACGGTCGGCGGCGAGGTTTTGGTACGCAATTTCATCCGCGCCGACATGTTCTCCTCGTCGGATGATGCGATCGAATGCACGGTGCGCAAAGCGCACCAGATCATCGATCAGCACGGCCCCTCGCTTTTCGGCGACGGTGCAAAGGAGCGGCAGGTCTAGCCGCTCACTTCCCATAGCCTTCGCCGGGGCGGCTTTGCGGCGGCATCCATACAGGGAGAGGCCGCGGGTTACCCTGACTGACGTCACGCGACCGTTTCTTAACCGTATCGCGCTATGAAGAAGCGGTTGGAGAGCGGAAAGCGCGATGGCAATTGTCAATCTCGGCCTCATTGTGGTGGAAGCCGTCGGCTACTTCGCGCTGATGGTGAGCCTGCTGCATTTCCGCCACGGGCTGGGCCTTGGCGTTTTCATGACGGCGCTCGGCGTCATGCATTTCATGGAAACCTATCTCGCCGCCGTATTCTACGTGTCGCTGCCTTTCGGTGTCGCCTCGCCCGGATCGTCGGTCTTCTTCGCCGGCAAGCTGATGATGATCCTGATGCTCTACCTGGAGGAGGATGCTTCGACGGTCCGGCAGCCGATCTACGGCCTGTTCCTCGGCAATCTCCTGACCGTCGCGATCGCGTGGGTTCTGCAACTGCATGAAACCGTCGAGATTTCACCCGGCAATGCCGCCGATTTCAGCTTCCTGAAGGAGATGGGCTGGCTGATGGTCTGGGGTACGGCGCTGCTCTACCTCGACGCGCTCGGTATCATTCTGCTGTACGAACGCCTTGGTCATTGGATGAAGCGTAAGGTGATCCTTCGTTTCATGCTGTGCGGCTTCGCACTTCTGACCTTCGACCAGATCGGCTTCTTCGGCGCCTTGCACTATTTTCTCGACGTACCGCTTGCAGCCTTCTGGGACGGCTGGAGGGCAAAGATGTTCGCGGCCTGCATCTATACCGCGCTCTTTGCCTTCTACCGGCTTTATATTCATCGAAACGGCGTTCCGGCGGCAGCACGCTCGCTCAGCGGTCTGTTCGGCGACCTGACATTCCGCGAGCGGTACAACGATCTTCTGGAGCGGACCGGCAGGGACATTCTGACGGGCGTCTACGACCGCTCGCGTATGGAGCTCGAAGCACCGGTCATGATGCGGGAAGCCATGCGGCAAGGGCAGTTTACAACCGTCATCATCATCGATGCCGACCACTTCAAGGACGTCAACGACAACTTCGGCCATCTGCAGGGTGATGAGGTTCTGAAGTCGATCGCCGCCCGGCTGGTGATGATCCTGCGTTCTGCAGACAGGGTGTTCCGCTTTGGTGGCGAAGAATTCGTTGCAATTTGCCCGGGCACTAACCACGAGGAGGGCTTGTTGGTCGCAGAACGGCTCCGATGGACGATCGCGACAAGCGTCAGGACACCAGATGCAAGACCCGTCACCGTCAGCATCGGCGTTGCGACCGCCGACGAAGATGGCGTGAGCTTCATGACCGTTCTCTCGACTGCAGATGACCGGCTCTACCGGGCAAAGAAGAATGGCCGGAATTGCGTCTTCGGCCGTACGGGCTTAGTCAAAGTCAGCTAATCTGACGCTTGGTTCCGGAGCCTGCTCGCCCGACCAACTAAGCTGCGACAAATGCAATGGGCCATGAGCGGAAGAACGTTTACTTCTGGATTGCGCCCGAGCGGCAGTTCTGTGTCTGCGGGACAAGTGCTGCCCTGGGCGCAGTGGCTATCGGCCCGTTGCGCCGCCCATTGCAGACTATGCGAACTATGTCGCCCGGTTCGACGTTATCGCCGAATATCTCGTGCGCTGGCAGCCGCCCTCCCTCATGCCCTGGGGAACGCACGACGCATTCTTCGACCTCGCTGAGATTCTGTCGTGGGTGCGGACGATGCCCAGGATGGAAGCTCACGTTTTCGACGCAGGCCACCTCTTGCTCGAGACGCACGCGGCCGCGTCGCTCATGCTCGACTTCATCAGGCGCACCCAACAGGAAAGTGAAAGTACGCGAAAGCTTGATTGACACCGCCTGATCAGTAGTGACGAGGGCCGCCAACGCACTATCCTCGCGCCATTCAAACCGAGCAACTGCAACGTCCGCAACGGGCCGGAAGAGGTGTTCCGGACAGGATATCAAGCGTCAGACTCGTCGGGTATGGCGCAGCGGAAACAAAAAGCGGCCGGACAGAGCCGGCCGCTTCTGGGGGCGATGTTAAGCGGTTAGGCGGCGAGAGCGATCTCTTCGGCGCGGGCCTTGGCGGCGCTGATCGCCTTTTCCGCAGCTTCCGGACCGAAAGCGAGGCCTTCGACATAGACGGTTTCGATGTCGGTGACGCCGAGGAAGCCCAGAACCGACTTCAGATACGGAACGGCATGGTTCATGCCGGCGGCAGGACCCTGCGAGTAGACGCCGCCGGAGGCCAGCACGACATAGACCTTCTTGCCGGTTGCAAGCCCGACCGGGCCGCTTTCGGTGTACTTGAAGGTGCGGCCGGCGCGGGCGACGTTGTCGATCCAGGTCTTCAGCGATGAATAGATATTGAAGTTGATGAGGCCTGTGCCGATGACGATGGTGTCGGCGGCGAGCAGCTCGTCGATGAGCGCGTCGGAGGTCTTCACGGCTTCGGCTTCCTGCGCCGTGCGGTCTTCGGCAGGCTTGCGGATTGCGGCGGTAAACAGGTCATCGATGTGCGGTAGCGGATTGGCGGCGAGGTCGCGGCGGACGATGACGCTGCCCGGCTTCTGGGCCTGAAGTTTGCCGGCGAGATCGGTGGCAATGGTGGTCGAAAGCGATTCAGCGCGCGGGCTGGATGTCAGGAGCAGGATGGACGACATAGTTGAATTTCCTCTCGAATTGGAGTGCTGCGAGCTCGCTTGGGAGGTTCGAGCCGCCTTCAGAGGAAAAATAGGACTGGCCGGCTATCGAAAAAACTGGGATAATGTCGATCGAAATTATCGATAGATTGGATGGAAGATGCTTCCCAACCCGACATTGGATCAGCTGCAGGTGTTCCTTACCGTGGCAGAAACCGGCAGCTTCTCCGCCGCCTCGCGCGCGCTCAACCGCGCGCAGTCGGTGATCAGCTACACGATCGCGAACCTCGAGGCACAGCTCGAGATGCCGCTTTTTGAGCGTTCCGGCGCCCGCCAGCCGAAGCTCACGGATGCGGGCAAGGCCATGCTCGAAGATGCGCGCCGCCTGCTGACCGATCTGCAGGTGATGCGCGCCCGCGTCAAAGGGCTGAAGGAAGGATTGGAAGCGGAGGTCTCTGTGGCGATCAGCGTCATGGTGCCGTCTCCGGCAACGGTGGACGTGCTGCGGGAGTTCCGTGAGCAATTTCCGTCCGTTGCGCTCAATCTCACGGTCGGCGAGCTTGGCATGGTCATGGAGACCGTCCTGAGCGGCAAGGCGACGATCGGCATCGGCGGAGCCGTCCTGAAGCCGGACGACTCGATGCTGATGGAAAAGATCGGCCATTCCTTCATGATGCCGGTGGCCTCGCGCAATCATCCGTTAGCGCAGATAGGTCGGCCGTTGACGCTTGGCGATGTTCGCGAGGAAGTACAGCTCGTCGTCACCGATGCGTCCGGGCTGACGAAAGGCCGCGATTTCAACGTGCTTTCTTACAAGACCTGGCGTGTCAGCGACATCGCGACCAAGCACGCGTTGATCCGCGGCGGCCTCGGCTGGGGCGGCCTGCCTGCATCGATCATCCGTGACGACCTGATGAGCGGCGCACTCGTTCATCTCGACCTTGATGCCTATGAGCAAGGCGAGTATCCGATCTATGCCATGCGCCGCCTCGCCAATCCGCCAGGCCCAGCTGCGGCATGGATGATCGATGCATTCCGCACCAGGCTGTCCCAATGCCCCAACCACGCCGATTTCACGGCGGCGCTGAACGAGATTCGCGGACCGGAAATGCCGCTTGCAGCGGAATAGGCGAGGCGCTGCCGCCTCGCCTGGCTTTCAGATCGGCTAGAGAACCAGCCTGAACTTTGCAAATCCGTCCGCGCCCTCGCCGGCATCCTCCAGCTTGACACTCTTGACGTTGGCCAGGAAGTGCTTGGCCTTCGGCCCGCTCTGGAAGACGGCGCTCGTGCCCGGCAGCGGCTTGAAGGTCCAGTTGCCGTCGGCGGACGGATTGATCGTGCCCTGTTCATGAACGAAGCGGACGATCACGTCGCGGTTGGTGTCCGGAGCCTGGAAGACGACCTTGTCGGCTGCGATCTCCGGGAACTTGCCGCCGCCGCCCGCACGGTAGTTGTTGGTGACCACGACGAACTTCTGCTTGAGGTCGATCGGCTTGCCGTCGAACTGCAGATTCTGGATGCGGTTCGAGCTTTCATTGATCGCCTTGCCGTCATTGTCGTATTTGCGCGGCTGCGAAAGATCGATCTGGTAGGTCACACCGTCGATGACATCGAAGTTGTAGGACGGGAAATCACCGTTGAGCAATTCCGCATCCGTTGCACCGGGCTTCACCTCGTTGAACATGCCGGCCGACATTTCCAGCCAGTTCTTCACCTGCTTGCCGGTAATGACCACTGCCTGCACGGTGTTCGGATAGAGGTAGAGGTCGGCGACATTCTTGATCGCGACATCGCCCGCCGGAACGTCGGTATAGTAATCCGCGCCGCCGCGGCCGCCTGCCTTGAAAGGAGCAGCGGCCGAAAGGACGGGCAGATCCTTAAATTCGGTATCAGCCAGCATCTGCTTGATGTACCAGGTCTGCGCCTGACTGACGATCTGCACGGAGGGATTGTCGGCAACGAGGGCGAAGTAGGAATAGAGCGGCGCGGACGTCTTGCCGACCGGGGTGCGGACATAGGCGAGCGTCGCCTCATGCTCAGCCTTTGCGGCTTCGATCACGTCCTTCTTGTCGCCCACGTCGGCAACGACCTTCTTCTTGTCGTCGCGGTGATAGATCGGCCGAGCCTCGGCGGTGAAATCGACGATCGTCCAGCTCTTGCCGTTCTTTTCCAGAAGCAGGTCGATGAGGCCAAGATGCGAGCCCCAGAATCCGGCCATGACCGTCGGCTTGCCATGCAGCGTGCCTTTCACCGGATCGGCGTTGGCAATCCCGTCCCAACTCTTCGGGCCGGGGAAGACAAGGTGCTGATGGCCGGTGAAGATCGCATCGATGCCGTCCACGGCGGCAAGATGCAGCGAGGCATTCTCCATCTTCTCGGAGGGGGCGGAGCCGTCGATGCCGGAGTGGGAAAGCGCGATGACGATATCGGCGCCTTCCTCCTTCATCGCCGGAACCCAGGCCTTGGCGGCCTCGACGATGTCGCGGGTCTGCGCCTTGCCTTCGAGGTTCTTGATGTCCCAGAGCATGATCTGCGGCGGCACGAAGCCGATGAAGCCGATCTTGACCGGGCTCTCGTTGCCTGCGCCGTCCTTGATCTGCTTTTCGACGATCACGTAGGGCTTGAAGAAGAGATCGTCCTTCTTCGGATCGGAGGCGAGCTGGCCCTTCGTCAGGTTGGCGCAGACGAACGGGAAATTCGCGCCGCCGAGCACCTTGAACATGAAACTGAGGCCGTAGTTGAACTCGTGGTTTCCGAGCGTGCCGACGGTATAGCCAAGCGTGTTCATCGCCTTAATGACCGGGTGGACGTCGCCATCCTTCATGCCGTGTTGATAGGCCATGTAATCGCCCATCGGATTGCCCTGCAGCAGGTCACCATTGTCGATCAGCAGCGAGTTGGCCGCTTCGGCGCGAATGTTATCGATGATCGTCGCGGTGCGTGCCAGACCCATCGTGTCGTTCGGCTTGTCGGCATAGTAGTCGTATGGGAAAACGTTGACATGGATGTCTGTGGTTTCCATGAGCCGCAGATGCGCTTGATTGGCGGCCGCGCGCGCTGTGAAGGGGTGGAGCAGAACAAGCGCCGACGTCGCGGCAATGCCGCCAAGTAATGACCGGCGGGTAATCGGGTGCAAATCAAGAATGGAAGACATTGAACACTCCTTCGCAAATGACCCATGGCTCAACCGGCGGCGAGCCTAGGATGATTTGCACGGCAGTGCATCCGGAAAATGACAAACCGGCCTTGGATGTTATCGCGTTAACACCGGCTTCACATCCTTGTGGAAGAAGCGGAAGTAGGATGCGACCTGAGCCTGGGCGTTGGAGTTCGGGTCGAACTGGATACCGAGGCGCCCATTGTGGCTCCACCGGATTATGCCGTGCAGCGTTCCAAGATCTTCCGCTAGGATTTGTACGCGGCTGCCCGACGCGGCATAAAGCGGCGTTCGAATTTCCACCGCAGCGCCCGTTATCGAGAGATTGAGGATGCGGGCGTCTACTTCGTTATTGAGATAGCGAACCTTACCGAAAATGCGGCAATACTTGCGTTCGGCCCTGCGAGTAATGATATTCAGATTACGCATTATGCAGCCCTCAATAGAATACTTGGCGCACTGTATCGCGAAAATATTGAAAAATCCTTTTATAGAAACCGCTAAATTACGAGATGGGTTCTATCTCCGCACAGCGCCGCTGCGCGCCACCACCTGCTCACGCCAGATGGTGAAAATGCCGGCAGCCACGACGATCACCGAGCCGGCGATCGTGTTGAGGCGCAGGGCTTCGTCAAAGATGACGACGCCGATGATCGAGGCGTAGACGAGCTGCAGATACGTAAGCGGCTGAACGGCCGCGGCATCGAGCATGTCATAGGCGCGGATCAGGAAATAGTGGCTTGAGATGCCGGTTAGGCAGAGAAGCGCCATCCAGCCCCAGTCACTGGCCGACATCGGGGTCCAATAGAAAGGACCGATGAGTGTTATCGTTATGCCGCCCGCGACGCCGGTATAGAAGAAGCTCGTCATCGAAGAATCGTCACGGCTGACGAGGCGAGTGGCGATGACGTAGAAGGCGAAGAGGAAGCAGCCCAAGACCGCAAGCAGCAGCTTCGGATCAAAAAAGCCGCTTTCTGGCTTCAAGATCAATAGAACACCGGCGAGCCCCGCGCAGATTGCCGTCCAGCGGCGCCACCCGACGCGCTCGCCGAGCAGCGGCACGGAAAGGAGGGCGATCAGGATCGGAGTGCCGGCAAAGATCGCCTGGGTGCGCGCAAGTCCGATGATCGCGAAACAGGTGATCGCCAGCACGACTTGCGCTGCAAGCAGCACGCCACGCGTGACCTGAAGCAAAGGCCGGTTCGTGCGCACGGTCGCCTTCAGGCCGCCGCGCATTCTCGACGCGAGCAGGATCGTGAAAATTGCAAAGGCCCAGTAGCGGATCATCGTCACGAAAACCGGCGGATAGGTGCTCGCCAGATGCTTCGAGATGCCGTCCTGCACGGAAAAGATGGTGATCGCCAGAAGGACGAAGATATAGCCTTGCGTCTTGGATTTCATGCCTTGCCGTAAGGCGGGAGAGGCCCGCATACGACTGAAGCTAGGCCAGGATTCATGCCGCTTTGCAAGGCCTCAAAGCCCGACATTCGGCCTGTCGATGATTTCCCGGAGCGCGAAGCTGGAATTGATCTTGACGACGTGGGGCAGGGCGGAGAGCCAGTCGCGGTGTATGCGCTCGTAGTCTTCCAGGTCGCGTGCGGCGACACGCAGAATGTAGTCGTACTCGCCCGACATTAGGTAGCAGACGAGCACGTTCGGGCAGCGCTTCACCGCCGCCTCGAATTCCGCAAGGGTCTTCGCAAACTGGCCGGAGAGCGAGATGTGCACGATGGCGATCATCTTGTAGTCCAGTGCCTTGTGTGAAAGGCGCGCGTGATAGCCGCCGATGACGCCGCTCTTCTCAAGAATGTCGAGCCGTCTGGAACAGGCCGAAGCCGAAAGGCCCACCTTGTTCGCAAGATCGGCATTGGTGATGCGGGCGTTCGCCTGAAGCGTCTTCAGAATCGCACGATCGATAGTATCGAGTTCAGACATTCGAAGAACCTTCGAAAAGAGGGTCGTTTTCGCAATAATCCTCGAAAAATAGTTCTCAGGCAAATGCTCTTTGCAAGGACATTTCGCGCCTCCGGTGTTTGGATTTGGGTCATCCAAAACGCTCCGCCCAAGCGGACATAAAATGAGAGGAACGCTTAGATGCGTGTCGGTTGCCCGAAGGAAATCAAGAATCATGAATATCGTGTCGGCCTGACACCTGCTTCGGTTCGTGAATATGTCGCCCATGGCCATGACGTCTGGGTCGAGACAAAGGCAGGCGCCGGCATCGGTGCCGATGACGCCTCCTATATCGCCGCTGGCGCGAGGATCGCCGCCTCGGCCAAGGATATCTTCGAGAAGTGCGACATGGTCGTGAAGGTCAAGGAGCCGCAGCCCTCGGAATGGGTGCAGCTTCGCGACGGCCAGCTTCTCTATACCTATCTCCACCTCGCGCCCGATCCAGAGCAGACCAGGGGCCTGCTCGCGTCCGGCGTCACCGCGATCGCCTATGAAACCGTTACCGACGAGCGCGGCGGTCTGCCGCTGCTTGCCCCGATGTCTGAAGTCGCGGGACGCCTGTCGATCCAGGCGGGGGCCACGGCGCTTCAAAAGGCTAATGGCGGCCTCGGCATACTGCTCGGCGGCGTTCCCGGCGTGCTGCCGGCCAAGGTCGCAATCATCGGCGGCGGCGTCGTTGGCCTGCATGCGGCCAAGATGGCAGCCGGCCTGGGCGCCGATGTCAGTATTCTCGACAAGTCGCTGCCGCGCCTGCGCCAGCTCGACGACATTTTCGGCGGGCGCATCCACACGCGTTATTCCAGCATCCAGGCACTGGAGGAAGAGGTCTTCACCGCCGATCTCGTCGTCGGCGCCGTGCTCATTCCTGGTGCGGCCGCACCAAAGCTCGTCACGCGCGAAATGCTGTCCGGCATGAAGAAAGGCTCAGTCATCGTCGATGTCGCGATCGACCAGGGCGGCTGCTTCGAAACCTCGCATGCGACGACGCATTCCGAGCCGACCTACGAGGTCGAAGGCGTGGTGCACTACTGCGTCGCCAACATGCCGGGTGCGGTTCCTGTCACCTCCGCGCATGCGCTGAACAACGCAACGCTCGTCCATGGCCTGGCGCTTGCCGACCGCGGCCTGCGCGCCATCGCTGAGGACAAGCATCTGCGCAACGGTCTCAACGTCCACAGAGGCCGCATCACCAACAAGCCGGTCGCCGACGCGCTGGGTTATGAAGCCCACGCAGCGGAAAGCGTATTGAACGTAGCGTAATTCCCAACACTCTGCGTTAGATGAAGGCGCTGGTCTCGCTGAAGGCCGGCGCCTTTTGCTTGTCGATCCGGCACTGGAAGCAATTGTTGCGCGCCGAGCGCACATGCACGTATGCGATCTCCCGGCGCTTCAGCAGCTCTTCGGCATAGCCCGGAATATCGGTGGTCGCGGTGACGGCCCCGGTGCCGTAGACAATGCGATTGTTCTCGCCATAGCCGCGCACGATAAAGTCCCGGCTCGTCTTCAGCACCGGCGGCAGCTCTTCCTCCGCTTTATAACGCTCGCACCGCTTCTTGTGCAGGAAGATCGGGCCGGTCTCGGCATAGGGCTGCAATTCCGGAAACGGGCGGTAGGCGAAAACAAGAAGCAAGTCGCCGGCATCGATATTCTTCAGGCAATGACGGCAGGGATGCCCCGGTCCATCGGAAACCATCGTTTCCGGCAGATTGTCATAGGCATCGCGGCCGCCGGTCCAAAGGTGCTCGGCATCGGCGGTCGGCATGGCGGAAAAACGGATGGCTGACATGGCAAATCTCCTTCGTGATTGCCATGAAATGCGCTATTAGAGCCGGTCAAACCACCCGATTCCTGCCGGCTCAGCTCTTCCTGGCAATCTCCAGCAGTTCCTTGTCGCTGAGCGGCCGCACGATGCCGGTGCCGGTTGAGACGGGAGAGAAGCCGAACATCTGATAGAGCTGTAGGGCGCGCGGATGGTCGAGGTTGTTGGTCGTTGTCGTGACGCGCGTTGGGTTCAGCGTCCAGATCGCGTAGAGCGCCTGCAGCAGGAACCACTTGCCGATGCCGAGGCCGAGCGCGTGCTCGATCAGGCCGAAATGGCAAAGTTCGATCGTATCCTCGTCCTCGCAGAAATACTCGTAGAAGCCGGCAGGCGCGCCGTTGACATAGAGCACGCTGATATTGTTGCGCTTGTCGTGCAGAGTTTCCGTAAGCACCTCGTCACTCATGCGCAGCCGGTCCACCCATTGCCAGCGGGCGCCGACCTGGCGGTAGAGATAGCGGTAGAACGGCAGCGGAATGCCCGGCGCACGCATGATCGCCGTCTGGATGTTGACCGGCACCGGTAGGCTTGCCTTGGGCGGCGCCGTCATTTCCAGCCGGGTGATATGCGCCGTGAGCGAGGAGGGGGACTTCGCCATGGTGCGTCTCAGACCTTGGTCGGGTCGGGCGGGCCGGTCACCACCGGGGTATCGTCGCGGCTGCCCCACTCGCTCCACGAGCCGTCATAGAGCTTGTTGTCGGTATGGCCGATCGATTCGAGCGCCAGCGTGATGATCGCAGCCGTAATCCCCGAGCCGCAGGAGGTGACGACCGGTTTCGAAAGGTCGATCCCGGCACCCTCGATAGTCTGCTTCAGCTCCGGCAGCGATTTGAAACGGCCCTGATTGGCAAAAACGCCGGAGGGCAGGCTGCGGGCGCCGGGCATATGGCCGGAGCGCATGCCGGCCCGCGGCTCCGGCTCGGTGGCGGCGAAACGTCCGGCGCTGCGCGCATCGGCGATCTGCAGCGCGCCGCTGGAAACGATGTCTCGCATGGTTTCGAGGGAAACGACACGGCCTGCATCATAATTCGTCTTGAAGGTCGTCGGCTTATAATTCGGGACATCCGTTTTCAGCGGTCTGCCCTCCGCCTTCCAGCCGTCGAGTCCGCCGTCGAGAACGAAGACGTTTTTTGCGCCCATGACCCGGAAGAGCCACCAGACGCGCGGCGAGGCGAACATGCCGATACCATCATAGACGACGATACGGTCCGTCTCGCTGATACCGAGCTTGCCGGCTTCTTCGGCGAAATAATCCGGCGAGGGGATGGTATGCGGCAGCCCGGTGGAATGATCCGCGATCTTGTCTTGGTCGAAGCGGATCGCGCCCGGAATATGGCCACTTGCATATTCGGCGTCCGCGTCGCGATTCTGCGCCGGGAGATAGAAAGAGGCATCCAGCACGCGCAGGTCCGGCTTTCCGAGCTCGCCCTGCAGCCAATCGGCCGAGACGACGAAACGGCTCTTCTCTTCGCTCATTCTGATCTCTCCCTGATTGTCTTAGGCTTCGTTGCCGGGCACGCCGAAGCGGATGCGGAAGCGGCGGTTCTCCTTACCCTTCTTCTCGATCTTGGCAATATGGACCTGACCGACTTCCTGCGTTTCGGAGACATGTGTGCCGCCGCAGGGCTGGCTGTCAATCGCCGAGTTTTCGCCGATGCAGACGAGGCTGACGCGGCCAAGTCCCATCGGCGGGCGCACGTTCTTCGATTTCACGATGCCGGGGTTCGCAGCCAGCTCCTCGTCGGTGATCCACTGCACATAGACCGGGTAGTTCTGGGCGACGAGTTCCATCATCTTCGCCGTCACCTCGTCCTTGTCGATCGTCTCGCTCATGTCGAAATCGATGCGGCTCTCGTCCTCGCCAACAGCGGCACCCGTGATCGGATAGGAACAGACGACCGAAAGCAGGTGGCAGGCTGTGTGCATGCGCATCAGCCGGTAGCGGCGCGGCCAGTCGACATGCAGGACGAGCCTTTCGCCGATTACCGGCTGCGGCTGGCCCGCAGACGGGACGTGGACGACGATATCCTTGGTCGCCCCGTGCTTCGTCGGGCCAAGTTCGATCTTCGAACCGTCGGCGCGCTCGAGAAAGCCGGTATCGCCCGGTTGGCCGCCGGACGCTGCATAAAAGCAGGTCTGATCCAGCTCGATGCCCCCGCCTTCGTGGATGGCGGTGACCACCGCCTCGCATGTCGATAGATAGAAATCGTCACGATAGAGGGCATTGACTGGCATGGGTCTCACGCTGCTGGTTCGTAAGGTATCTTTATGTCCTGCGACGTGGTCAGCCACGTGGGAACGGGCAGGCCCTTTGAGGTCAGGAAATCGGGGTTGAAGAGCTTTGACTGGTAGCGGTTGCCGTAATCGCAAAGGATCGTCACCACGGTGTGACCCGGGCCAAGATCCTTCGCAAGACGTACCGCACCGGCAATATTGATTCCCGTCGAACCGCCGAGGCAGAGCCCTTCGTGTTCGACGAGATCGAAGACATAGGGCAGCGCTTCGGCGTCGGAAATCTGATAGGCGAAATCCGGCGTGAAGCCTTCGAGATTGGCCGTGATGCGGCCCTGGCCGATGCCCTCGGTGATCGAGGAGCCGGAGGATTTCAATTCACCGTTCTTGTAGAACTCGTAAAGTGCTGCCCCCTCAGGATCGGCGATGCCGATCTTGACGTCGTTGCGGAACGCCTTGAGGCCGGCCGCGACGCCCGCAAGCGTGCCTCCCGAGCCGACGGCGCTGACGAAACCGTCGACCTTGCCGTCGGTATCCTTCCAGATTTCCGCGGCCGTGGTCTCGATGTGTGCCTGGCGGTTCGCGACATTGTCGAACTGGTTCGCCCAGATGGCGCCGTTCGGATCGGACTTCGCCAGCTGTTCTGCCAGGCGACCGGAAACCTTCACATAGTTGTTGGGGTTCTTGTAAGGCACGGCAGGCACTTCGACGAGTTCGGCGCCGAGCAACTTCAGCGCGTCTTTCTTCTCCTGGCTCTGCGTTTCCGGGATGACGATCACCGTGCGGTAGCCGAGCGCGTTGGCGACGACCGCCAGCCCGATGCCGGTATTGCCGGCAGTGCCCTCGACAATCACGCCGCCCGGCCTCAGCAGCCCCTTCTTCTCGGCATCGCGGATGATGTAGAGCGCGGCGCGGTCCTTCACCGACTGGCCGGGGTTCAGGAACTCCGCCTTGCCGAGGATGGTGCAGCCGGTCGCTTCGGATGCGCCCTTGAGCTTGATGAGCGGAGTGTTGCCGATCGCCTCGATGACGGATGGGTGGAAGGTCATGGAATCTGCCTCTGTGGAACTGGTAGTTTAGGAACGGTCTTTTCCCTTCACAAGGCTGGGTTGGCAAGAAATGCTATTCCATGGCCCCGCCTGCGACGATAAAATTAGACTTCCGCTTTCAAAAATCCCGCGTGACTTGCAATTTGCGTCGGGCTGCCCGCCTCAAGCACACCAAAACCCTCGACGGGATCATCGGCGGCCCGATCGGCTGAAATGAGCCACAATAGCGTGATAGAGGCATGAATCCGGGAGGCAGCGAGAAACTTCCGGTCCTGGTTTTGTGCTGAATCGGCAGTCTGGAGGAAGTCAATCATGCGTGATTTCATCGCCCGTCCCGAACATGGCATCGCCTGGATTTCCGGCGCGAATTCAGGCATCGGACGGGCATTGGCGCTGAAACTGGCAGGCGAGGGATACAAAGTCGCCGTCACCGCGGGCAATCATGAAGAGCTGGCCGAACTTCAGACCGAAGCAAGCGGCCTTTCCGGCAGCATCGTCGTTCTCGATGGCGACGTGACCGATCCCGAGGATATGGAGCATGTGCTCGCCTCGATCGAATACGAGCACGGCGCGCTCGCCCTGGCGATCTTCAATACCGGCATTTACCAGCCTGTGCATGCCGAGGAATTGAACCGGGCGGATTTCGAGAAAAGCTTCGCCGTCAACCTCTGCGGTGTCGTCAATTGCCTCCTGCCTGCCATCCGGCACATGAAGGCCAAGGGGCAGGGGCAGATCGCCATCGTCTCTTCCGCCGCCGGCTATGGCGGCCTGCCCACGAGCGCGGCCTATGGCGCCACCGAGGCGGCGCTGATCAACATGGCCGAAAGCCTGAAATTCGATCTCGACAAGATGGGCATCCGCATCCAGATCATCTGCCCCGGCTTTGCCGATATGCCGGCAGGCCTCGAGAACAGCTTCCCGATGCCGCCGCTCGTGTCGCCTGCTGAAGCCGCCGAGCAGATTGCGGCAGGCCTCAAATCCAGTCGCTTCGAAGTCAGTTTTCCGAAGCGCTTCACCTATATGCTGAAACTCCTCCGGCTGATGCCCTACGGCCTCTACTTCCGGCTGGTGAATCGTTCGGCGCGCTGGTGGAAGCATCCGCCCCCTTCGTCCGGCCACCATCCGGCGACACCGCATCCTGCGGAGTGATTGGGGTAACGTGTCTCAGGGCAAGCCTGCGAGCCGGTTCACGAAGAACCGGCTCATTCAATTGATCAGTTGATACTGATGAAATCTGGCTCCCCGTGCCGAACGAAACTGCGACGTTGTGTCGTCGATTCGTTATTCTCCTACTACCCTAGATTGATGCCTCTGGTGCAGAGCGAGACCGTGACCGGGCCGAGCGGATTCGCGCTTACCGTTGTCCGAAACCTTTTCTTAAAGCGCGCGCTGTCGCCCTTGCCCGGGAGAAGGGTAAGATTCGGACAAAGACCTGACCGTAGCGTAGAATCGGCGATCTTTGCGGATGCTCTCGACTGAATGCGGTGATTGGCGGCATTAATATCCGCAGTTTTTGCGGTGATTGAACTTGCCTTTGCGGAGAATAGTTGCCATTTTCACCGCCAGAGGTGCGGAGAATGGCGACGTATATCCACCAGCGAGAAGATTGGCCCAAGTTTCATTGGAACACCGATGCGCTTGCAGGCCAGCTTGCGGCTGTTCGCCATCGGCAAGGGCGTCTGTTTGGTCGGATGGAGGCACTTGGCTTTGACCTGCGCGCCGAAGCGGTTCTCCAGACCCTGACCGAAGACGTCCTGAAATCCAGCGAGATCGAAGGCGAGACCCTCGACAAGGAGCAGGTTCGCTCCTCGATCGCACGGCGTCTCGGCATGGATATCGGCGCACTTGCTCCCGTTGATCGTAACGTCGAGGGTGTCGTCGAAATGATGCTTGACGCCACTCAGAATTATCAGCGCCGTCTTTCCGACGAACGTCTCTTCGCATGGCACGCCGCCCTTTTTCCTACAGGCCGCAGCGGCATGACGAAGATTGTCGTCGGTGCATGGCGCTGCGAAGCTTCAGGACCGATGCAGGTGGTGTCCGGGCCGGTTGGCAGGGAGAAGGTCCACTACGAGGCACCGGCAGCCGAGCGACTGTTGAATGAGATGGCGGCCTTCCTCGACTGGTTTAACAGCGACCTGCGGCTCGACCCAGTTCTGAAGGCTGCGATCGCCCATCTGTGGTTCGTGACGATCCATCCCTTCGATGATGGCAATGGTCGCATCGCGCGTGCCATCGCCGATATGGCGCTTGCTCGATCCGAGAGCAATCAGCAGCGTTTCTACAGCATGTCCGCTCAAATCCGTCTGGAGCGAACGGACTATTATGCCATCCTGGAGAGAACCCAGAAGGGTGACGTCGATATCACCGAATGGCTGCAATGGTTTTTGGCATGTCTCGACCGTGCTTTTGAGGGTGCTGAGCCGATTCTTGCGAATGTGCTTCGCAAGGCGCGTTTTTGGGAGGCGATTGCAGGAGGGACGATCAGCGAACGCCAGCGTAAAGTCATCAATCGCTTGCTGGATGGTTTCGACGGCAAGCTGACCTCCTCGAAATGGGCGGTGTTGACGAAGACGTCGCCGGATACCGCGCTCCGCGACATCAATGACCTTGTGACGCGCAGCATCCTGGTGAAAGATGAGGGCGGAGGTCGCAGCACGAGCTATTCGCTGGCAGAGATCGCTGGGGCTTGAAGTCCCGGAAGGCTCCGAGGATTGTAGGCTATCTCGAAGCACACAGGCTATGTGGTTATTCCGTCTTGTTCGCATGGCAATGAAGGTCGCGCAAGGATGGTATTGGATCTCCGACGGAACCGGACGCCAGCCGCTAGCGGCACCACATGACCTGAAACCCGGTACCGGTTCTGATGCCGAACGCAACCTGCCAAAACTTTCCACTCTCGCGCGCGCCGGCATCGGCTCGCTGCTGCTTGCGGCACGTGTGCGGACCGCGCCGCCTTCATCGCGACGCTGAGCATCACAGCAAAGCTCAACGAATCGATCCGCAAGCTTGGCTCGCCGACGTGCTCGCCCGCATCGCCGATCATCCGGTCAGCAAGATTGACGAGCTTCGGAACTGGAAAGCGAAAAACGCTGCTATCGCGGCGGCCGCGTAAACAACGCCCGAAAGAGCTCCTCCGAGCGCTGGAGCCCTTCATCCGTCAAGATCAATGACTTCGTTTTGTTCGCCGGATCGCCGATCAGGCCCTTCTTGAATAAGCGATCTGTTGCATTCCAATCAAAACTCTTCCACGCCCGACGCCCGTCATGCAGCGTCAGCCATAGTAGTGCCAGGACAGCGTCGTCGATCTTGTCCTCATCGATGTCCATGCCTCGATGATAACATGCCCGCGACCCAATATCATGCGGCCTTCAGCGTATGCTTACTAAGGAGCCGGCTTTTTCCGCTATCGCAAGGAAATATCGATGGCCAATGATATCAGGCAGACCCTGAGATCGGCCCGGCCCCTACCGGTAATCATCACGATCGCCTCTGGACGATGATGCCCCTTCCAATCTGTCCAGCATCTGCAAGAGAAGGTCGGCGCAAACCTTTGTCGGTTCGTCATCGGCACACTTGATGTCAATTTCAACGTCTCCATCCTTGATGTGAAAATGCGCGGCCTTTGATGGGGGAGGAGGCGGCGGACGATCACGCATTCGTCCCCTGCGCCAACCAAGACGAGGACGATCCTCATCTGAGGGAGCTGCTTGCTGACCGGGCGGAGTGGATTCAGGCGCCGCTGTTGCGTTGTCTGGCGGCCGTGGCGTGTCGGTGGGCTGCTGGGCAAAGCTCGCGCCGGCAGTCAATGCCAAGGCAACGGCTGCAATGGAAAGGATGGGTTTCATGACTGATCCTCGGATTTCGCACGTGAAGGAACGCGTCGCACCGAGGTTGGTTGCAACGATACTTTTAAGGGCTAAATGACGAACGCTGATGACGATGTATTGGCAGGCCGTCGGCGCGAATGCCGGCGACCTTTAAGATTATGCGATGCAGTTCTCGGGCAACGTAGTCCTATAAACGCGTCTTTTGGTGTTCGACATATAGGTCTTGAGGCGCTTCAAACCCTCAGATACCGCGGATAGTCCTTCGAGCCTTCTGAGCCGGCGTGGGAAGCGACAGGAAGGCCGATATAAAGTCCTGCTGCAAAAGGTGCTCGCCACGTTTGTGAAGGCCGTGCGAGATATATTCCTGCACAAAATCGGAGCCAACAGCAGGAGTTTAATCACCAACAGGAAATAAGTAGTAGGAATAAAATGAGGAGCCGATTCAATCAAGAACCGACTCCTGCAATAGCATCAACCACTTAGGTTGGAAATCTGGCTCCCCGGGCCGGATTCGAACCGGCGACCTGTCGATTAACAGTCGAATGCTCTACCGCTGAGCTACCAGGGATCACCGCTTGGCGCGGCGTGAGTGGGCTAATACAAATGCTTGTTCGATTTGCCAAGCAGTTTTTTCAAAAAAATGACATCCGCTTGCATTTGCAGCGTTTGTTCCCATCTCCTGTGCATGACTGACGGGACAGACAATAGCAGAAAATCGCGCGAAAAGCGCTTCGGCATCGATCATACAACGGGAAAGCTCGTTCTCGGTTCCCTGCACATCCCTCTGCCGCGCTCGCGGATTGCCCGTGTGTTCATAGGCGTCCTGCTGATCTTCTGCGGTCTCCTGGGCTTTCTGCCTGTTCTCGGCTTCTGGATGATACCGCTCGGCTTCATCGTTCTCTCGCACGACCTCCCGTTCGCCCGCAGATGGCGCCGCCGATTCTCCATCTGGTGGCACAGACGGAACACGTCCGCAGGCTGATGGAGCAGCCAAGGAAAAGAGCGTGTGAAGAACGGTTCGGAACACCGTTCAGAAGTTGCCGGGGACATTTTTCAGAAATGGCCTCTTGCGATTTTTCTAGGATGGTTCTAAACGCTCGCAACGGTTCGATTACTTGAACCTGTGAGCCTCGTGGCGGAGTGGTGACGCAGAGGACTGCAAATCCACAGCACATCCAATAAAATCAATGACCGTTCTGAATAAGCGCCATCATTTCAGGCGTTTTTCTTCGTTTTCCGACCATTGTTTTCATTCAGATTTTTCGGCTGTTCAGAATGGCCGAAACGCTTTTTTGTGGCTTCCAAGACGCGCTTTTCCGTCTCCTTCGCATAAGCCACTCGAATGCCAGCACCGCGGCTGCCGCCAATTCCCCGCGCCCTTTCTCGATCGCACCATTGGCGAAGGCATAGACAGCTTCGCGATCCACATGGCCCTTGGTGTTTTTCTTTCGTCGCTTAAGCGTGACGCCGTCCCATGGGTTCGGCGTACCCACGGCTCTGTCTGGTAGAGATCGTTTTCCGCTCTGGCGTATTTGGAAGCAGTGACCGACATGCCGCCGCCCTTTCATTCCTCTGCATGCGCAGCGCCATCAGAGGCTCTTGATACCGGGCAGCGTGGACCTTCATCTCACGAACGCCCCAGCAAATCGCCAGCGCGCAGGCTTCGGCCGCATTGTGAGCGAGCGTCTTCTGCGGAGGGAGCTTGATGCCGATGCGCTCGCATTCGGAGACGGCGGCGCTCTTCCAGTCCTTCTTGCCCTTGTTGTCCAGCGGCGGCTTGAAGGTCTGGCCGTAGAACGCCTTGCGCCAAGTGCCAGGGGGAGCGTGCCTTAGGGAACGCCGAAATTGGCGATCGTCGAGACAATGGCCGTGGTCGCCACCCATGGATAAATGAGTGCGTCGGCGCTGGTGTTGCCGATCTTGGCGAGGGATTGCTCCTCCAGCACCACAAAATCAGGCTTGCCGTGCTCATATGAGGGCAGCCACCTTCAAGCCGATCCGGATGGAGATATGCGGCTGGTTCTCCGGCCAATCCCAGGATGCCCCGAGCTCGACCATGGCCCTATTTCAGTTCATTGGCCGTGATCAGCAGGGCCTTGTACTTGCCATCCGGTCCCATGCCATGCATCTGGCGCGGGCCTCCGACGTAGATCTCAAGCCGTGGCGACCAGCTTTCGCCCATCTCGAACCAATCAACCCCATCATCTCCGCTGCCGGTGGCACGCGGGCCAAAGATGGGTTCGTGTGCATTGAGCTGTTCTTCCGATACGTTCGTTAGATCGATGGTTTGGATACGTCCGCCGTCCTTGCCGGTGTGTTGAATACTGGCGAGCGTGGAATGCATGTAAGGCGCTGCATCCTTCGCGATCGACGCTGCAGCATGCCGAGTGCGCACGTCTTGCCAGCAGACTGTGGAAAAAAATCGGTTCAAAGCTGCTGCCGCTGAAGACGGAACCGAGGGGCTGAAACGGGGACGCATTACCACACCTCGTTTTGGTGTGGCGGAACGGTTCAAGTCCAGATTGCCACCTGAGAACAGCTGCGGCAAAATCAAGCACTTACAGGTGGGTGAAAAGATGATTGGAGGCCTCGCCCGGAATTGAACCGGGGTACAAGGATTTGCAGTCCTCTGCGTCACCACTCCGCCACGAGGCCATCCGTAAGCGTTTTATGCTGTGGTGGCGCGGATTTAGAATGATCCTAGGAGAAGCGCAAGGGGGTTCAGTCTGAATACGGTCCTTTTTTCATTCTGAATAACCGTTTTCCGAATGTTCTCGGACCCCGCAGAGTTGACTGCGGGGTTTGTCTTTAACGGACTGCGAGATTTTTACTGGCAGTTGCCGGCGGCATTTTTAACCTGACCCGGTGCGCAGTCGGAAGACTCTTGCTTGCCTTGGGAATCCTTGTCTTTATCGGAAGAGCTCGTCCCAGAGGTTGAAGTACCAGATCCGGTACCGGAACCTGAATTGTCGCCGGACTGGCCAGAACCACTAGTTCCGCCAGAACCACCACTGGCCTGAGCCATGGCCGAAGTTGCAAGGCCGATCGAAAGTACAGAGACGGTGAGGAGTTTCAGAAGCATTGGATGATCCTCCCATTAGCTTCAGTTATGATCCATCCTCAACACCATGGCTCTCATGATGTTCCGGGTTAGTGTCGGAGATGTGATCGATGTAGGCAGCGTTTAGCCGCGCGGCTATGTCGTCTGCCTCCTCACGGGACAATCCAGTGAGCTTGCATCCGGATGCCTCGACAGGCAGGCCCGTTTCCTTGTCCAGCACTGACCATGAGCGATCTATCTGTTGCACGGACGCGGCCTTCGGTCCCTTTGTCAATCTGCGGCGAACCATGGGAACCTCCCGTCGCCGAACTTCCGCGGCAACGACCGGGTTCCTTCGCTTTCATTCAATCTCATAAATATCCGCATTCTCCTCCGGATCGCGCAGCCCTTTATAGGATGATTGCCGCAGCTTGCCGTCATGCGTCCAGGCGCGATATTCGACCTCGGCAACCAGCGTCGGCTTCACCCAAACGATATACTTGCGTCGACCGGAATATTCGACCGGCGGCTTCTTCACTTTCAGCTTGTCGAGAGCTTCCCGCAGCTCATGCGCCGTGCCTTCATTAAAGCCAGTCCCGACCGATCCGACATAGACCAGCTTCTTGCCCTGGCGTGCCGCGAGCAGCAGTGAACCGATTCCGGCACGCGCAACAAAGGAATGCTCGTAGCCGACGATCGCAAAGCCTTCGCTCTGGATGCATTTGATCTTCTGCCAGTCGCCACGCCGGCCGGAGCGATAGGTGCTCTCCCGGTCTTTCGCGATGATGCCCTCAAGGCCGTGCTCGCAGGCAGCAAAATACAGCCGGTCTCCGTCTGCCTCGATCTCTTCCGAAAGCCGGATGACATCGTCCCGGCTCTTGATCAGCCCCTCCAAGAGATGCCGCCGCGCGGTGAATTCCAATGGCCTCAGATCATGGCCGTCGAAATAGAGAAGGTCGAAGGCCATGAAGATCGCTTCGCTTGAGATGCACTTGCCGCCCCGGTCGCCGAGCGATTGCTGAAGCAGCCCGAAGTCCGATCGGCCTTGCTCGTCGAGGACGACCGCCTCGCCATCAAGGATCGCAGTCGCCACATCGAGCTTCTTCGCCGCTTTTGCGATGGCCGGGAAGCGATCCGTCCAATCGTGGCCGCCTCTGGTGATAATGCGAACGCCCTTCGGCTCGATGTGCACCGCAAGGCGATAGCCGTCCCACTTGATTTCGAAAGCCCACTCCGCCCCTTTGGGTGGTCTGGGTTTCAGCAGCGCCAGACACGGCTCTATGCGTTCTGGCATGGGATCGAGGGGAAGATTAGGCTGCGCGGGATCGCGTGGCTTGCGTGGCCGGGATCGAACCGGCGCGTTGGCATCGCTGAGGAGAGGCTTTGATTTTGGCGGCCTAGACATGAAACGGCTTGACCCTACGCTGAACTAGCGCCATTTCATATGTAGCTCGGGCGGGAGCTTTCCGTAACATGCAGGCGTCGAAACCTCTAGACGAGGAGAGGATGACGCATGGCCGTGCTTAAAGCTGTTCAGCGGCCTCGACCATAAATTCGCGCATCTTTGCTGCGACGTCCTGCTCGCTGATACTGTGACCTGCCGCTTGAAGATCAGAGAGAGCTTTCAAGAGAACTCCAGCGTCCCCACCACCTTTGAAGCGGGCATCAGTGATTTCATCGGCGTAACCTGCAACGTCATCCCGACCAATGAGGCCCGCGATCCACTTCGCCAAAAGCCTGTCGTGACGAGATTTGAGCTTGATGGTCCTCTCGGAGTCCTGGAAGTATTGGTCTTCCATTCCCTTTTTGCGGTCTCTAAAATCGGCCATTATTTTCCTCCTCATTTGTGTTATCGCGAAACCGCTCAATGCCGTGTTTGCGGAAATTAATGGCCTCCACCGACGGACGGGCTTTGGACCATAGGCGACATATCCAACTATTTCGAAGGTCGATCTTTAAAGAACGGTCAATATTTCGCCTCTGAAGTAATCTAACACAGTTGAACGCTCAGCACCGAAATTAACTTGATGATTGGCGATGTTCATGCCGGCCGCAAAACGCCACGCGCATGACAATGAAGCGGGAGAACCCGGTGGTAGTTGTTGAAACGCCGAGGGGACGGACATCCTGAACGACGGGCACAGATCGGCGCCGGCCGCGAACATCCACGAGAATCACTACTGCGACCATGAGGACGCCAACGGCATCCGCTGTACGGAATGGGGCGATTACGGCTTCGAGGAGAGCAAGACGATCACGCGCTCTGGTATTGCCGGGGACATCAGCCGCTGAACTATCGCGGCCTGGCGCCGCATGACGGTGAGCGATCCTTGATCGGCGAATAGGCCGCCCTACCATATGACCGGTCTCCCACTCTGCGGCGGCTGTCCTATCCAGCGAAGATTTTGGGAGGGACGCATAATGGGTGATCCCGATCGATATTCCGGAAAGCCCCCGAAACGGGGATGCGGCGTGTGGATACTGATAGGGATGGCAATGGCATTAGCGCTTCTTAGTGCGTTGCTCTTAGGCTTTTTGGGCTAGCCTCGCCCGCGCATCAGATTGCCGGTTGATTCTTCAGCGTCGTCTGACCGTACGCTACCGGACAGGAACGCTGTTGCTGTTTCGTTCGTTAAAGCAGTGGATTGCGTGGTATGTCATCATCCCGGCCGCATCTGACGGCCATTCCAGACGCCGCGCATCCAGCCAGTCCACGCTGGCGGCCTAGCCCTGCACGCACCCTCCTTAGCAGCAGGGCCTTTTTCTTCGTAAACCGTCCGAAACCGTACTACGCCTTTTGGGCTAGTTTGCCCGGGCTGCGCTGTCTGGCATTCTGCTAGCGGGACTCAAAGACCATGGGTTCGAGTGTGGCAGGGTTTTGAAGGTTCCCTGTGGCACGAGGTGCGGACCCGGGCTCGCTATTCTAACCTTTGGGCGAGCCCTCGTCGTAAATCCTCTGCACATCGACACTTTTCAAAGCGCGTCTTCGTAGCCTCGGTTTGCACGCCGAAGTCGCGCCGGACGAGGTCGTGGAGCGTGTTCAAAGCACATAGACCCGCGTATAGGTCATCCCCTCCTCATTGATATCCGATCCGTCCTCCCGGCCAATAGTCAGGTCGGGAGCCGTACTGTTATGGTCAGGGTACATCGTCCCGCGAGGCCGTTTCCCCCGATCGGCCTCACAAATGGATCAGCATGACGTGCGGCACTTCGAGAGGTAGACCGCCGAGGATTGTGACCATGACACAGAAAATCGAAATCGATCTCGTCCCGTTGAAGCTGTTCTCCAGGCGCGTATCGGAAGGCTGGACCAGGAAACCAGGCTATCCACTCCAGATGCCGCCAGATTGTCTATCAGCGCCGAATATGGGCTCTGAGGCATATGTGAAACGGCCCGTGCTGCAAGGCTTTTCTTTGGTGGAACTCGGATACGGAGACACGCGGCGGCCCGTTTCCGGCATTTCCAGATCGTCCTTCTCGGCAGCAGTTTTCTTGAGATTTCACTTCGGCATGCCCGACTTCCCAGTTCGTAAGGAGCAAGGGTGAGTCCGCCTTGTTAAGGCCTCGAGGAGCTGTCCCGGGCTATACATTAAGGCCGGACGATCGGCGTCTTCCACATGGTCTTGTTCGTTCGATCCTGGGCATCGTCGAGCTTGCTGCTCAACACCTCGACGCGGGTAGCGACCTTGTTGATGCTCTCGATCGCCGTATCCAGCTTGCCGCCGAACGATTCCACGACGCGATCGATCCGCTTGTTCGTTTCGGCGACAGCCGTCTTGTTCTCGGTGATCTGCTCGATCATGCGGGACTGCTGGAACTGCAGCGGCGCGATCTGGCCGATCTGGTTGTTCATGCCGTCGAGTGTCGTCTGATAGGTCTTCTGACGGTCCTTGCGGTCGGCAGCTTCCCGGTCAAAGCGCTCTCCCAACTCCGCCTGTGTTTTCTGCATGTCGTCGATGGTGTTGCCGAGGTTGAACCAAACGCCGCCGAGCGCAAACGCATTAATCGCAACGCCGCCGATGATGGCGATGAAATGAACCGGGTTGATCTTCGGCTTCTCTACTTCGATAAGTTAGCAGAAACGCTGAGGGATAAGCTGCCTACGGCTGTCGATTGCGTTCTTCTGTGGGAAACTCCCGTTCCATATTTGCGCGCCATTTATCCGGAAGCGCTCATCGTCAGCCAGATGCCTGGATCTTTTGCGCGCGCACCATACCCACATACGGTGGTCTTTGACACTCTTGGACTATACCGCGAAGGTACGATGTTCACGCATGCCGCGGACACCATCGTCGATGAAGAAAACCCTTGGACCGGTGCGAAGACGAGGTCCGTTCATAAGCACCGATGGCTTTGGGAGAAGGCCAACGGTCCCATCCCTGAAGGGCATGTCTTGAAGTGCCTCGACGGAGATAAGACGAACTGCGACCCATCGAACTGGGAACTGATCTCGCGCGAAGTTGTGCCGCATCTCAGTGGCCGCTTTGGCTTTGCATACGACCAAGCGGAACCGGAGGTGAAGCCGGCAATGATGGCGGTCGCGAAGCTCAAACACGCCGTCAAGCAGGCTAGATCCAAGGCGAGGTCAGCATGAACGAGTTCGCACTCGGAGCCATACCCGTCGGCGGCGGCTTCATCGTACTAAGCCAGCATTTTTGCATCCGCGGCAGCGTTTACAAAAGCCTGTCTCGCGAGTTCAAGACTCCCATGCATGCACACGGCAGCCAAACACAGTTGCCTCGCCTGTGCGTAAAGCTCGCACCGCTTTTCGGGCCAACGGTGGTTCAAGCATTCCAATGCAGTATCCGGCCCAGAGATCTCCTGTCGGATGCCATTTCCGACGCGCACATGGACTGGCGCACTCCAAGTGACCCCGAAATCAACCCTGATGACAGCCATCTGAATTCCCCGGTTTTTACGGCGTCGAACCTTCCTGGAGGGGCAAATGTTCCATGGAAGATCGGCACCAATGTCGCTTTTGGTTTGAATGAAGGATTAGACGTATGACCAACTGTTTCGCAGCAGGAGCAATGAAGCGCGGCCACGGCTGGATCGCCTATTATCGCCGTGTGCATGACGCCGAGAACCGAGTCCTTCGCGACGGCCGGCCACGACATCATCTTCGAGACGGTAGCCGAGGCGCTCAAGGCCGCGAATGCCGAGTTCCTGAAATACCTCAACAGCCCGATCACCGGCATCTCCTCCATGGGCGGCAGCAAGAAGAGCGTGGCGAAGAAGGCTGCGGAGAAATTATTCCGGGGCGGCGGGAAGACTGTCGAGGTTGGGCGCAAGAGGTTACGGCATGAACATCTCCACCAAACCCACCAGAGGCCGGAAGATCGATGTCGAAGCCATGGCGAAACTCTGGAACAGCGGGCTATCCGCCGGGCAGATTGCGGATCGCATCGGAATATCCCGGTGCGCTGTCTCCGGTCATATCCATCGCCACAGGGATTTGTTCGAGCCGCGGGGACGTGACAATCAGCCGGTCGGCAAGCGAGGCGGCGGCAGGAAACGGCAGGCAAAGCCACACATCGCCCCGGTGACGGGCAGCAACGACGGTCGCCGAATCCACACGAAGAACCTGCACAAAGCCCGCATGGAGGCCGCAAGACGTGAGGCAGAGGAATTCGAGGCCGGAACATCCCCGCTGCTGCAGATCCACGTCAGCGATGAAGAGCGAATCGCCAACGGCAAGGAGCTTCATGATCTCGGCGTTCATCAATGCCGTTGGCCGTTGAATAACGGCTCGCCCTTTCTGTTTTGCGCTGATGCGACCGGCGGCGAGCTTTACTGCTGGCATCATATGAACCGAGCCCATCGGCCGAAGGGGAGCGAATGACGGACCTCTTCGGCTTCGAGATGCACCGTGATGCTGAGTTTCACGGCCGGAACCGGCTGACGCTTACCAGGCGCTGGGGCGGAGGTCCGCAGGCCTGTGCTGCGCATCAGGTGTTCGTCTGCTGGGGCGCCATCGCGTGGGATGATCTTTGGATCGACCATGTCGTCGAGGAGATACAGTCAGGCGAAGGACCATACCCTGACCTGTGGTGCTGGGGCATGACATCAAGCGGAGCGCCTAAGCATCCGATGGCGCGCGGTAAGCACCGCATCCCAGCTGATCAGAAGGAAATTCTTTGGAAAGCGGCTGGCATATGACAGATCCGTCCGAACATCCTGAAGCACTTGGCATCTTCGCTGAATATGGAATTCAGGTCGTTCCGGCCCATGTCATGCCGTCCGTGGGGCAGACAAGAGCCATTGCCACGCTAGACCGCATCAGAAACCGCCAGGGAGAGGCGCACGCGCGTTTCGTGGTCATGACGCTGCCAACAACAAAGCGTTCATTGACGAGACGTCTCTGTGGGTAGTTAGCGATATGGTCAGGGCAGCGACGAAGAACTATCCCGATCTGGTCGAGAATAACGTCTCTGCCTGGTTCTCCTTCTTCGATGGTCTGCCGCTCGGGTGGCTACAATTCTGGGCGCTCGATCTCGACGGCGTCATATCGAAACGACATGCCTTGGGCGGCATGGTATATGAACGAATGCGCCGGCACTTCGGAGCGATGGCAGTGCAGCCAGATCTTCTAGACGACAGGAGAACGGCATGAGCGATTGGCTACGGATCGATACCGCACCGAAGGACGGAACGAGGGTTCTATTGGGCCGTTTTACGGGCGATCCGAAAGGCGATCATGAAGGATTTGTCTCTGTCGACTGGTATAGGCAGCCAGAAGACAAACAAGGCTACGTCGGGTGTGGTCATTTCAGCGAACATTATTGGCCACCGACACACTGGATGCATCTTCCTCAACCCCCGAAGGTGAAAAAATGAACGAAGGCGAAATCGCAGAGCGTTTTATCCGGGCGGCAGAGATCGACCAGATGAGCGAGCGGGTCGGGCCGAAGCCGCTCAAGGCCCAATCTTTGCAATACCTCCATACCCAGGCAGACAAGAACGGCTGGGGAAGCGAGCGCCTTGCCGAAGAGCGCAAGGACTTCTGGGATGGCATCGGCCGTCGTGTCTCGGCTCGTGAGATGAGCGAGGCCGATGAGACACGGTCATGGCTTCGGCTGGTGCCGAACGACAGCGATCGATCCGCGCTCGTGAACTGGTCGAACTGCATGGCAGGAGATGGCATCTTCAAGGAATGGTGCTTCGCTATTGGCATCCATCCAGAGACCGGGAGGCGCAGAAAAGACCCGGCAATCGCACGTATTTTGTTAGCTTTGGGCCGCAAGCCGTTGCAGCATAACGAAATCGACCTCTACGGGGTGTTGCCTCGCACCCCGGAAATCAGCGATAAGTATGCCATCGTCGCAGAAGTCGCGGCACACTGGCGGGAGACTGAGGCGAAGCCGATGGCCTGCTATTTCGACACGGACCTTTCAGGGTTCAGCTGGGCGGACAAACAGAACGAGCGCCGCCGACACAGAGAAGCCCGCCGCAAGCAGGCGGCATAGAACAAGACCGGCCACGCTTCGGCGCACCCCGGCTGGTTACTCACAGCCCGCCACCTTAACTGGTCGGCGGGCTTTTCATTTGGAGCGCGAGCCGCTTCAGTTTGAAGGAGCTGGTGTGGTTGGTGCGGGGTTAGCAGGCGGTGTGGTCTCAGTCCCGCTTTGTTGATCGCGTCCTGGCATAAGCACCATCACACCTATTATGACGATTATCACAACTACAATTCCAATGATCATGTTTCGATTCATGACTTGTTCCTCCAATAGACTTGCGTTCGAGGGCTATTTGGACAGGTAGTTGTTAGGTTCTGTTTGTCCATAGGCGATTGTCATCGATGCAGTCTCCGGTTGAACAAGCCATTCTGAACGGAGCGGAGACTCCGACTTGTCCCCGGCGACAAGACCATGGCTACACTCGTGGGCGAAGAGCCCGCGCCGCCGCACCGGGCCTGTCGGGCTTCATTAACGGCGTGAAGTGGGTCAGCCGGATTAAAGCATAGAGCTGTCGACCGTCGGGATTTCGCCTTCCTCTGCCTTCATCTTCGCTTGGGCAAGGGCGAACGCTTTGGCGTCTGGCTCTCTATGGAGGATCATCGCCAAGGCGGTTCCCGTGATCCGAAATCGGCCGCAGGTGGGACAGAGGAATTCGACAACGTCTTCTATCCCCGATAGGTCCTCTTGGGCTGGCTCATTTGATATGGGGCAGGTGTCATTGGTCCAGTTCATTCAATTCCCCCAAGGTTAAACCATGCCAGTCCTGAAAAACGCACGGCATGAAAGGCTCTTCATTATTCTAGGTGAATCCGGCTTACGTCGCGGAGGAATATAGTTGACTGCTTCGCTCTGGCCGGTCTTCCACCCAATGTCGTGACCTCCTCTGTGAGGATATAGCCGACGCTCTGAAGTGTGTTTGCCAAATCGGCCATCGAGCGATTGTCTTCGATTGTCAGATGTCCGACCTGTTCAACCGGGCGCCTCAAATAGACAGCGTATCTAGCCATGTGCGTTTCCTTTTGGGTTGCATCAGCAGTTGATGATGAACGCGTACGAGTCGCAAGTGCAGTGGAGCAACCTGAACCTCTTTGCACGAGGTTTTCCAGTTATTCGACTTCTCCACAGGTGGAGAGACGATGATCGAGAATTTCATGATGCTGGCGCTGATTCTGCTCGGCGCCCATTGGCTATGCGATTACCCGCTGCAGGGTCAGTTCCTCTCTGACGCCAAACAATCAGGCCCGCTGCGCGTTTATCACCTGATCGCACATTCCGGCATCCAAGGCGCCGGCGTGGCAGTGGTCACAGGGAGCGTCTGGCTAGGTCTGCTCGAATGGATGGCACACGCGATGATCGACGAGGCGAAGGTGAGGGGCAAGACGACGTTCGCCCAGGACCAAGCCCTGCATATCGCCTGCAAGATCGTCTGGCTCGCTTACCTCGTCCTGTCCGCAACGTATCAGCATGGGTCGTCTATATCGCTCTGGTGGCGATGATGTTCGCACTGTCATCCATCTCGGCATGGTGGCCGAGATGAGCGGGATGGTCGAACGCGGCGCGCTGCTGGTGATGTGCCTCTGTGCAATCGCCGCGCTGATATGGATGTTCTGGTAGAAACTCATATCGCGAAACGCGAAGGCTTTACTGATAGGTAGGAACGATTTTGCGTCAGGCGGGTGCAGACTGCCAAATCAGGCTGACGCCAACGAAGAATGCGACCAGAGACAGCAGCGCAGTCATCACAGCAACGTTGTTCCACCACTGCCCAGCTGCCCATGAATACTTATCAGGTCCCTCGAGGGCGGCTACGTAGGCTTGATTGGTCAGGTAGGCGAACATTGAAGTTAGAACAGACAGGCCAGCACCGACCGAGAACGAAACAAGCGATTTCATCATTCCTCTGATCAGCGGCCTGTAGGTTGCAGAGGCTTCTGGTTGACTGATTGTGGTCGCGACGAAGCCAAGCAGAGCGATGCAAGCGCCGCCGTTGAGGATTAGAAGCGCCTTAAGACCCTCTTGTGCGGCTTCGATTGATGCGCCTTCCAAGCGGCCGACACGGTCTTCGTCACTCATGAACATCCTCAAAGTTTAGCTGTGCAAGTCCTGAAAAGCACGGCAGGATACAATCTACCAGCGATCGAAGGGGCGGACCCCAATAAGCTTATTCAAATCTTGATCGCGATGCTCTTCCTTAAGCGCCACCCGTATATGATCAGGAATGCGTAGCGGGGTTTTGTTCGTGAGGTGGCTTCCGGCTTTGACCGCAAGATAACGACGGGCGATGAGCGCCTTTACGTGCTCGTTGAAATAGTCCCCTGAGAAAACTTAGGTTCGATTAGCGACGGCCCAAGCCAAAAGCCATTGCTCTGGCTCAGAAATATCTTGAAGGCCATCTATGTGCGTCGCTTGGCGTTGAAGGCGACGTCTACGGACGAGCGGCGCAGATGCCAATTGCACAACTTCCACTGACACAGCCAGCACACTGCCGCTGCAAATTGCGACGATGAAGGCGGCGCCTGGAAGCCAATTTGGCAGCGATGCGAGATAAGAAAGGGCGAGGTAGTCGGCTAGCAAGATGCCGGACGATGCGAACAATAGTCCAAGCGCAACGGGCCAAGACGTACTCATCATTTCTTTCAGGTCTTTAATCGATGGCATTGGCGGGAATCGGCCTCAGATTGAATTAAATCAAAGGCAATCAAAGTTGGCGCGAGGTGGCAAGAGAAACGGCGCTGGCCGCCCAAAAGGAGCCGCTGCCAAGCGAACTCGGGCAATTGCGGACAAGGCATCGTCCGAAGGTCTAACGCCTCTGGAGGTCATGCTGAAGGCGATGCGCGTCCATTTCAATAAGAAGGATTGGGATGCTGCAGCCTCGATCGCGAAGGATGCAGCGCCTTACATGCATTCCACGCTCGCCAGCGTTCAGCACACCGGCAAGGACGGCGGACGTATCCAAACCATCGATCTAACGAACGTATCGGAAGAACAGCTCAATGCACACGAACCCATCTTTGGCCCGCGTGCCACCGGCAGCGGAGATGATGGGGTTGATTGGTTCGAGATGGGCGAAAGCTGGTCGCCACGGCTTGAGATCTACGTCGGAGGCCCGCGCCAGATGCATGGCATGGGACCGGATGGCAAGTACAAGGCCCTGCTGATCACGGCCAATGAACTGAAATAGGGCCATGGTCGAGCTCGGGGCATCCTGGGATTGGCCGGAGAACCAGCCGCATATCTCCATCCGGATCGGCTTGAAGGTGGCTGCCCTCATATGAGCACGGCAAGCCTGATTTTGTGGTGCTGGAGGAGCAATCCCTCGCCAAGATCGGCAACACCAGCGCCGACGCACTCATTTATCCATGGGTGGCGACCACGGCCATTGTCTCGACGATCGCCAATTTCGGCGTTCCCTAAGGCACGCTCCCCCTGGCACTTGGCGCAAGGCGTTCTACGGCCAGACTTCAAGCCGCCGCTGGACAACAAGGGCAAGAAGGACTGGAAGAGCGCCGCCGTGACCGAATGCGAGCGCATCGGCATCCGTCTCCCGTCTCAGAGGACGCTCGCCCACAATGCTGCGGAGGCATGTGCTCTTGCGATCTGGTGTCAGGGAAGAGCCTTGCGGATGCAGCGGAATGAAAGGGCTGCGGCATGAGGTTTCAGCCAACTATTGGCTTTGTGTCCGCTTTCAAAACAATCACCTTGTGAAAATCACCCAAGAGTGGACGCGGGCCAGCACTTGCGTGATGTTTTCCCAGCAGGTCCGGCCTGCGGTCATCGCGGTAACGAAGCTCCGGCAGGCTGCGAGAAATGCAAGATCCAAGGCAGGTGAAGCTGAATGAATTCGCAGGTCACTTAGCGCTCCACCGCAAGCTGAACCGCAGACTTGGCGTCCTCAGCTGCCATCCGACCATCAATGGCGGCTCGGCAGGCTTGCCATGCACGGCGCCATTTATCGCTCGTTTGATTGGGTTCGTGAATAAGCCAGTTCATGGCCTCCTCGGGGGAGCCGACAACAATGCGGATGCGGCGATCTCCCAGCACGAGGGGTTTCTTCCATCGGTGCACCAACATGACCGCGCTCCAATCGTAGGGGTATCGATCATAATTAATCCACCGCCACGCCACATCGTTCCATCCCGGAGAAAAGAAACAGGAGCCGCGAGTTGAACGAGTTCGCCGGAAGCCCATGTCATGCCGTCCGTAGGGCAAACAAGAGCCATTGCCACGCTGGACCGCACCAGAAACCACCATGGAGAGACCATCCTTCCACATCCGCTGCAGAACTGAAGCTGTATCGTAGTGGCTGGATTTCTTCGCCTGAAGTAAAGGTCCGTGCGCCGCGTAACTCGCCGCCCATTTACGAACCGTGGCATGATCAACGCCGAAATGCCGGCCTACTCCGCGAGTGCCTCGCTCACCCTTCTGATAAAACTCCACAACAGATCGCTTAAAAGCTTCGCTGTGCTTGGACATGAAAAACCCCCGAAGGTTGTTGTCCAACTTTCGGGGTCAGTTCATTACCCGGTGGGCGGGTTTTCATTCCATCAGCAATGCTGCGACCGCGGCTATGTCTGATCGAGATCAATGCCGCTTATCTGTGCTGGAAGTCCCTGGATTGCGTATCTGGGGAGACGACGCCATGTGGATCCAACCGTATTCCGGTTGAGGATGTCCATGAATTCGGACGCATCCTTGCCCGTCAGGTCGTCCAACTGCTTGTACCCGATCGTAGCAGGATGGCCAGTGATGGCATCAACAACGGTCCACGTGCCGTCTGCTTCTGCGCGGCGGTCGTATGGCATGTGAGAGATTTCGGAAGACATGATATCCTCCTTTCTGGCGCCCCGTAAGGAGTGGCGCCTATAGGATAAACGCGAAGTAGGCCCATTTGTTTCGGTCCTGGGGCCAGCACCATCCGCGCCGGCGGGTTCGGGCAAATAAGGAGAAGTCGCATGAGCGAACAGAAACGGCCCGTAACCAGGGCGAAATTCTTCTGCAGCGGCAAGGAAGGGAACACTGTTTTCCTTCCGCCGTCTATTCCGAGGATATCCAATCCGAGGATGACGGCGGGAGAGATCGACCGCGATCCCCGATCCGAATGGTACGGCAAGCCGAACCTCTATGTCGGGTGCCAAGGGGCTGTAGAAGGTCTGACGAACCGGCTTGTAGAGGATGGCGTCCTGCCCGGGCTCGAATGCCGCGGTCGAGGAACAGGAGCGTCTGAGCAAGAGCTTGCCGCCGCAGCATCCTCACAGAGTGCGACAAGCCCTCGGCAGGTGGGGTAACGCTCGCCAGACCGCCGACGCCGCTCCACAGTCGCTGTATGTCAGCCGTAAGGTCATTAATGCGGTAGACAAAGGGGCAGGGTTTCGAAACCACGTTGCCGGCCGACGACCTGCATGTGACGATTCCCACAGCCGGACGCACTGGATGGCGATGTGGGCTCTGCATGGGATGACGAAGTGAAAATCCCGCGGGGAGGCCCGCGGCTGAAGCGGTTTGGAGAGCTGTTCGCGTCGAACATGAGCTGGGATTACGCCGAGTACAGCTGCATATCACCATCTCTTACGACGATGATGCTCCGGAACTCGCGACCGTCGAACCCTATCAGGGCGAGATCCTGCTCGGACCGGAGGTGTTTAAGGAAGTGATCGACGTCTGGCTTGCGAGCGTGAGGGAAGTGGAAGTCTGATGCTCGGTGTCATTGGTGTCACGCAGCCAGAAGAAATTCTTGATCTACCTCGCGGTTCAATGCTCCGACCAACTCCTTGGCCTCCTCGGCTGTGAGCATGTCCATAACAAATCCGTTGATCACGGCTTTCTGCCCGGTGACTTCATCGAACACCGACCAATAGATGTTGAGATTCTTATGAACGTTATACCTGTGGGCTTCCATGGGGAATTCCTCCTTCTTGAAGCATCGATAGAAAAGCACTTCGCCACCAAAAGATGAATCGTGCGGGTGTATATCGAGGCTATCCATTGGGATAGTGCCCGGCTACGCCCCTAACCTCGGGTCCACAATGAATTTTACCGACGCTGTAACCGTCGCGGGAACGCGCCGGCGCGATGACGGCTACCTTGTTGCCGAACGCTCGTATCGCCCGTACAGGCATCTAGATCGATCTGGGATCCGACGTGGGAAAACCGGACATGAGCACGGTGCGCGTCTATCGCGCGGGCGGTCTTCGCTGAGGATAGGCTCAAGAGTGCTGCTCGCCGGCCGGTGACGAATGACCACCCGCCGGAAATGGTCACGTCGGATAACTGAATCCCCGACGCCATCGTGAACGCGAGTTACGAGGCCGCTTTCCTCGAGCTTTCCAATCCTGGCAGCCTTTCACCGATCATAACCGGCTCTGCACAGTCAAGCGTGAGAAGGTCGAGCAGCTTGAGGTCGAGTATTCAACCTCTGCTTCAACGGACATCGCCGACATCGTAGCGCTCGCCACCCGGTCGTAACCACGATCGAGGGGCTGCTCTGGCCGTTCCTGTGCCCGATCCTGGCGGGGAGCGCTCTTAGTCTAGGCCCTGTGAGCCGCCTCACTCGCTAGCCTGATGACGTAGTCTTCGGATGCGTCGGCGAGGGCGAGGGCCACCTCAGCTCGTCCATGGCCTTGTGAGTGCAGCCTTTCGATCAATTCAAGCATGGCAGCATCAACGATCTGCCGGCAGTTCATGCGTGTTGGTTGCGGTCTACCTATAAAGTATAGCTTGGCGGTCATGGCACCCCCTTTTGATCCGCTTGCAGGATGCCACAATTTCGCAGGTGCACAAGCAACTGCTAATTTTAATATGCAGTGCAATATGGAACAATTTAACTACAGGCGCTTGCAGGGCACCGCTGAACGCCTCATCACGAAAGTCGGCCAGAGCGGCACCGTAACACGCGTCACGCCTCGAGGTCCTGTCTTGGGCGGCGATCCGGTCGAAAAGATCGTACACGGCCAAGCTCGTGCCGATGGGATACACTGCGCCGAGATCGACGGGACTGTCATCGTGAACCTCGCGGGATACCCCGGCGTTCAGGCCGGGGAGGAACGCGAGAGCGGCCTTGGGCCGCTTCCCGCTGGGATTTGACATATTCGGCGATCACCGAGAGCGGTGCGCCGCCACAGCTTGCCGCAAAGGAGGACGGCGACCACAAAACGCCCTTGTGGTGGCGCCCGGTGATTTCCGGGCGGCTCTCGCGCAGACGTCGGCTGGATACGCCTTTGCGGCTGTTGACCAGCTTCGACAGGGCGATCTTCGGAGGGTCATGCACCCGCAGGGGAACATGATCGTCCTCGCCGTCGCATTCGATCAATTCGGCCTCGAAGTCGCGACACAGCTTGGCGAAGATGCGCCGCCGGTGGCGGATTGCCGGTTCTGACAGAACGTCACGGCGGTATTTCGTGACAAAGGCCTGCCAAATGACCATGGAGCATGTAGACGACATGCCTGCCGGTGCGATCCACGGTTGCGCTCCTTGGAGCAATTGATAGAATCGTAACATGATCCACCGCGCTTTCCGCTACAAGCTCGCTCCGACCGCCGAACAGGAAGTCCTGTTGCGGCAGTTCGCGGGGGTTGTGCGGCTGGTCTATAATCTGGCGCTGGAGCAGCGCAGGGACTGGTGGCGGCATTACCGGCGGCAGACCGGGAACCGCTTGAACTCCATCGCCCAGGCGCGGGAATTGACCGCACTGCGGGCCGCGTTCGACTGGATTGCCGCCGTGCATGTGACGCCCCAGCAGCAGGCCCTGCGCGATCTGGACAAGGCGTATGCCAACTTCTTCGCCGGGCGCGCAGGATATCCCTCGCGGCCCGCAAGAAGGGCGTGAACGGCGCCTTCCGCTTTCAGGGGCGGGAGATCGAGGTCAAGCGCCTGAACGGCAAGTGGTCCGCCGCGCGCCTTCCCAAGATCGGCTGGGTGAAGTTCCGCGACACGCGGCGCCTGCGTGGCAAGACCATGAATGTGACGGTGAGCCTGGCGGCGAACGGCTGGCACATCGCCTTCGCCTGCGAAATCGACCATGCCGTCCCGCAAAACGATTTGCCCGCCGTGGGGATCGACCGGGGCGTGGCGAACACGCTGACGCTTTCGACCGGGGAGCATTGGTGGATGCCTGCCGGCCTTGCGGAGATCGAGCGCAGGAAGCGCCGGGCCCAGCGCGTTCTGGCGCGGCGCAAGCGCGGGTCGCGCCGCCACGCCAAGGCCCCGCCGCCGTTGCAGCCTTGCAGGCCCGTGCTGCCCGCATCCGGCAGGATTGGCGGCACAAGGCCAGTCTTGATATCGCCCGTCGCTTCGCAACGGTCGTGCTGGAAGACCTCGCCACGCGCAACATGACGCGCAGCGCCAGGGGAACCGTGGACGCGCCCGGAACCAACGTCTGCCAGAAGGCGGGCCTGAACCGGGCGATCCTCGAACAAGGCTGGCACGGCTTTGAAACCGTGTTGGCCTACAAGCTCGAAGAACGGGGCGGATACCTGTGCAAGGTCGATCCCCGCCACACCTCGCAGACCTGTTCGGCCTGCGCAGCCGTGGACAGGGAAAGCCGCGAAAGCCAAGCGTCTTTCCGCTGTTGCCAATGCGGCTTGCGCGCCCATGCCGACCACAATGCTGCAATCAACATCCTGCGTCGGAACACGGCGTCTATGATCGTGGAGGAAGGGCAGCCGCTCTCCGTTGAAGCGATAACGATCGGCGGAGCTTCGCGCCCCCTCGGAAATCCCCCGCTTTCAAGCGGGGGAAGATGTTAATCAGGCCAGAGACGTGCAGCTTTCCATCTCGTCCGTGGGGATCGCGATCTCGCCGTCACGGCCAATGGCAAGCAGTATCGCGTCGTCAACGGCGATCCCAACAATTACGATGGCGTGACCAACGTCGTCCTTGTCGTCCAAAGAAGGATTGCGCCTCAGTCGTCGTGCGGCGCCGCCCATTCGCGCTCGAATTGGATGCTGTCATCGAGTGATGGGAACCAGCAGTGAGCGTCGACCCCAGGTGTTCCTGGTCCGCCGCTTGGTGCCTTGAGTATGTAAACGCCAGCGCACTTCTTCACGGAATTTGAGAGCTTTTCCAAATCCGAATAGGGAATGTTTGCGATAATCACGGGCCCGAAATTTCCCATCCGTCACTCCGTGTCTCTGCTTGGCTGAGTATCATCGAAAGCCGAAACGATGGAAAGGAACACCTATGACTAAGTTGCTACTGCATAAGACCTATAGGGCCTGCACGCCCCGAACGATCCTCGACATTCCGCGCGTGAGGCGGGTTCACTCGAAGCCATCGGCCTCGGGCAGATCATCAAGGATGAGGCTCCCGCTCCGAAGAAGGTAGGCAAGGGCGTCGACGCTGAATAATGGCCACCCTCCCTCATCGACGCGCTTTCTCCGAACATGGAGAAGACCTTCCGCGAGGCGATCGACGATATCAAGTCCGAGATTGCGCTGAGAGAGGTTGTCGAGCGTCTGGAGCGGCGCGATCACCCACCTCGAGGAAACTTCGCAATCGGATTAGCTCGAAACCGTAACAGGTCGGAGATTTTTAAAGCGGGTGCATCCAGCGTCCGCCAAGCAATTATTTGACAAACAATCATATTTTTGGAAAATGAGCGCCTCTCCAGGAGTAAACCTCCAAGGCAAAAGCCGGGCGCTGCGGTCTGGCTGAATTGCCAAAATCAGTCCGCTGTGATCCGATATGCCGGCCATTGAACAGGAAATTCGACAGGACGCGCGCATTCCGCCCGGCTATTGCGTTCGGGAGCTTCTGGCGTCGCCGCTGTTTGCAATGTCGCTGACGGAGGCGGCGAGCCGCCTCATAGCCATCTATCATGAGGCGCCGCGCGCGGTGCGCTATACGTCTGATCTGCGCCGTTGGCTCGTCGCCCAGGCCGCGCTCGCCTTCTATTTCGAGCGTCGGACGGATGCGAGCCGCGAGGATCTGACGGTGACGCGTCTTACCGAGTTCGCGCCGCTGCACCAATTCGCCAGCAGGAATACGATCGCTTCCTATATAGCGCAGATGCGCCAGTACAAGCTCTTCACCGAACGGGAGAGCCAGGACAAGAGACTGCGGCCGTTGGCGATTTCCGATGCGGCGGAGCATCTTATCCGCAACTGGTTCGACAGCCATATGGCATCGCTGGACAGGTTGGACGGGGGAGAGCGGCTTGCTCTTTCCCAGGCCGACCCACGGCTGCTTTACTATTCCCATCCGCCCGCTGCCCGGGCACTCATCGCCGATCCGCGCTGGAACGATCCGCCGGAAAGCGTGAAGACCTTCACGTTCACCAATCTCGGCAGCAATGTGATTCATGACCTGGTGGCCCGTTTTCCCTCGGGCAATACGCTTTCCGAGCGCTGCTATGTTGGCGAACTGAGGCCGGGAGATCTTGCAAGCCGCTACCATGTCTCGCGCACGCAGATCGTGCGCGTGCTGAACCGTGCGAGAGCCCTCGGCGACATCGGCTGGGACGGATCGCAATATGGCGAGAAATTCTGGATTTCCGCCCGCCTGATCGAAGATTATCGGGGATGGCAGGCCGTCAAATTCGAAGCGCTGTCGAGGTCGATGAGCGACGCTTGCGCAGATATACGCATAGTGCGGGCGTTCAGGCGCGATGCACTTCGCAACTCTGGGCGCACTGACGCTATCGTGTCGTCTCGCTGTCCAGCAGCCCGCAGCAGAATATGGCGATCAGCGCTGCGATGATGAAGAAGTCGAACAACGTGAGATACTCGAAAAAGGCAGACATGGCCTGCACCTCCTCCATTTCCTCCGGTTGTAAGAATACCACAAACCACCTCTTTGTTCCAAACAAGAGTTGCAGTCCCGGCCGCGTCGGACGGCAGCCGGTTCAAGCGGGAGGATTCTTGCCGCAGTTGCTTACTGTGCCTTGAAAGCGCACGCCGCGGAGATTAAGAGGACGGGTGACAATGCCGCGTTCAACGGGCGAGAGGATATGATGGATTTCGAAGCAGCACGCGCAAAGATGGTCGACAACCAGATCCGTACGACGGACGTCACGTCGCATTCCGTGCTGACGGCCTTCCTGACGGTGCCCCGCGAGGCCTTCGTGCCGGAGAAATCCAAGGCTCTGGCCTATATCGACAACGATGTCGAAATCTCCCCGGCAGCGGGCGGCAAGTCGGCGCGCTTCCTGATGGAAGCTTCGCCGCTGGCAAAGCTGCTGCAACTTGCTGCCATCACCACGGACGATGCGGTTCTCGAAGTCGGCTGTGGCACGGGCTACACCTCGGCTCTGCTGGCCATGCTTGCCGGTTCGGTGGCTGCGCTTGAATGCGACGAAGCGCTTGCAGCCGAAGCAAAGAAGAACCTTTCCGGCTACGCCAACGTTTCCGTCGTCACCGGCGCGCTGGAGCAGGGCAACAGTGCCGGCGCGCCCTACGATCTGATCTTCGTCAATGGCTCCGTCGAGGAGGTCCCCGCTGCCCTTCTTGACCAGCTCGCCGAGGGCGGCCGTCTTGTCACCGTTCAGGGCTACGGCAACGCCGCCCGCGCCAAGGTGTTCTTCAGCGAAAACGGCGCTGTTTCGGAAAACGTGTTCTTCAATGCTTCGGTCAAGCCGTTGCCGGGCTTTGCCAAGGTTCGAGAGTTCGTCTTCTGAGCGCAATTTTCAGGATTTATGAAGCGGGCGCCTCGGGGCGCCCGTTTTGTTTGTGCGCCAGGCATGGCGCGTGGTGTGCGAACACCGTTTGGCCGGGGTGGTATCCGGCCGATGACTTGGAGGTGAGAGTCCTCTGCGGGCCCTGGTGATGGGAACCGTTAGCTGAACAGCAAGGGCGTTGCCGCGAGGCGGGGTCTGAAGGAAGCTGTAGGCAAAGTGCCGGCCTGACGAACAGGAAGCGCATATGAGGCGTCCGCATCCGGGCGAGGGGGCAAACACACCCGAAGCCCGATATCACCCGGAGGGTGCGGGCGTAGATGCGACAGGTATTTGGCACGAAGGTCACGCGTCTTACCCTGGGAGGTCTGCCGACCTGCCCCTGGTTTTCAGGTGTTGCTACCGGCGTCGAAAGGTGTCGGGATGGGGCGGCAGAAGTCAGCAGACGCCGTAGTAGCCGGACCAACCGGTGAAGGGCCGAACATGTCGACGGAGGCCGGACCGCTTTTCCGACCGCCTTGAGCAGATGCCTCGCAAGAGGGCCTAAGCCGGAGGTAGCGGGCGGAACCCGCGAGATAAGGCTGGGCGCTTGTAGGGCGGCGGGCATTGGGGACCATGAAACCGAGCGCGACATGAACCGCCGTGTACGGAACCGTACGCACGGTGGTGTGGGAGGAGGGACGCCGCAAGGCTCCCTCCTACCCGATTCGGCCTGTCGCAAAAGCGTCAGCGGCGCTGGCCTAGACTGCCGCAACAAAACTGTGCACGGGCGCATTCATTTGATTCGCGCTGATTTTTTTCATGTCTGGGGTATTCTAAGGTCTGGGTGATTCGGATGCCCACTCCACGCAATCCGATCTTGTTGCAGGGATAACGGGGATAGATATGGCTCAGCCAAGCGTAGTGCGTGAACCGTCCATGGAAGAGATTCTGGCGTCGATCCGCCAGATCATCGAGAGCAATGAGCCGGGCGCGGGCAGGGCGATTTCGCCGTCCCTGCCGCCTGTCTACGGCGCCGATGACGAGGAGAGCGACTCCAACATCCATCTGACGGTCGACGAGACTTATGCTGACGTCGAGTTCCCCGAGCCTATGATGATGTCCGATCCGCGTTTCGTCGCGGCGAATTCGGCAGGCAGCCGCGAAGCCGAAGCGCCGGCGCCGGCGCGGGCGATGTCGCTTGCCGATGTTGCTGCCCGCGTTCGTGCCGCCTCGGAGCGTACCGCACCGCAACCGCAGCGCGAAGCGCCGCCGGTCTTTCATCAACCGGAACCGGCCGGATCCCCCGACCAGGAAGCCCGCCATCCGGCGGAGGCCGTTTCAGCACCTTTTGGTGCTCCGCCGCCGGCCGCAATGCCGGCACCGGCCGTTGCGCAGGCAGAACGCGTTGACATGCCGCAGCCAGCCGCCGCAGAACCGGCGCAGCGGGCGGCCGTCTCGCCGGCCGCCGACGCTGAAGAAGAGCGTTTGCCGAATGTCGCCGAAGAAACCCAGAGCCTGATTTCGCAGAGCGCCGGCCTGCAGGTTGCACGCTCGTTCGAGGAGCTTGCGCTTGCGATTGATGGCGCCGAGCGCCGCTCGCTGGACGAGATTGCCGAGGACATGCTGCGCCCGATGCTGCGCGAGTGGCTGGACGACAACCTGCCGACGCTTGTCGAACGGCTGGTGCGCGAAGAAATCGAACGCGTGGCGCGCGGCCCGCGCCGCTGACCGGGACCGCTTTTATCGAACAAGCCGCTCCGGTCTCCGGGGCGGCTTTTTTATTGACTTGCCGTCAGCCATCCTATTTACAACCCCCATCCTAAAACCCCGAAGTTTGGTCATAAAATGCTCGACAAGACCTATGATTCCGCCGCAGTCGAACCGAAAATCGCCGCGAAATGGGATGAGGCCGATTCGTTCCGCGCGGGCGCCAACAAGAAGCCCGGCGCCGAGACCTTCACGATCGTCATCCCGCCGCCGAACGTGACCGGTTCGCTGCACATGGGACATGCGCTGAATAATACGCTGCAGGACATCATGATCCGCTTTGAGCGCATGCGCGGCAAGGACGTGCTCTGGCAGCCGGGCATGGACCATGCGGGCATCGCCACACAGATGGTCGTCGAGCGCAAGCTGATGGAACAGCAGCTGCCGGGCCGGCGCGAGATGGGCCGCGACGCCTTCATCGAGAAGGTCTGGGAGTGGAAGGCGGAATCGGGCGGCTTGATCTTCAACCAGCTGAAGCGCCTAGGTGCTTCCTGCGACTGGTCGCGCGAACGGTTCACGATGGACGACGGGCTCTCGGAGGCGGTTCTCGAGGTTTTCGTCACTCTCTACAAAGAGGGTCTGATCTACAAGGACAAACGCCTCGTCAACTGGGACCCGAAGCTTCTGACGGCGATCTCCGACATGGAAGTCGAGCAGATTGAGGTCAAAGGCAATCTCTGGCATTTGCGCTATCCGCTTGAAGAGGGCGTCACCTATCAGCATCCCGTAGCCTTTGACGAGGAGGGTAAACCCACCGACTTCGAAACGCGCGACTACCTGGTTGTTGCGACGACGCGGCCCGAGACCATGCTCGGCGATACTGGCGTCGCGGTGAATCCCGAAGACGAGCGCTACAAAGCGATCATCGGCAAACACGTCATTTTGCCGATCGTCGGCCGCAAGATTCCGATCGTTGCCGACACCTACGCCGATCCGACGGCCGGCACCGGCGCCGTCAAGGTCACCCCTGCACACGACTTCAACGACTTTGACGTTGCCAAGCGCACGGGCCTGCGTGCGATCAACGTGCTCAATACCGATGCTTCGGTTACCATCAAGGACAACGAGGACTTCCTGGAAGGTCTCGGCCATCCGGCCGCCTTGCATGGCGCCTGGGACCGGCTGGAAGGCCAGGATCGCTTCACGGCACGGAAGATCATCGTCGAGATTTTCGAGGAAGCGGGCCTGCTCGACAAGATCGAGCCGCACATACATACGGTCCCGCACGGCGACCGTGGCGGGGTGCCGATCGAGCCGCGTTTGACCGAACAATGGTGGGTGGACAACAAGACGCTTGCGAAGCCTGCCATCGCATCGGTCCGTGAAGGCCGCACCCAGTTTGTTCCGAAGAACTGGGAGAATACTTACTTCCAGTGGATGGAGAACATCCAGCCCTGGTGCATTTCCCGCCAGCTCTGGTGGGGCCATCAGATCCCGGCCTGGTACGGTCCGGACGGCCAGGTCTTCGTCGAGAAAACCGAGGAGGAGGCGCTGCAGGCTGCGATCCAGCATTACCTCTCGCACGAAGGCCCGATGAAGGCCTATGTCGAGGACCTCTTGGAAAATTTCAAGCCGGGCGAAATCCTGACGCGCGACGAGGACGTTCTCGACACCTGGTTCTCCTCAGCGCTCTGGCCTTTCTCCACTCTCGGCTGGCCGGAGCAGACGCCGGAACTGGCGCGGTACTACCCGACGAACGTTCTCGTCACTGGCTTCGACATCATACCGTTTTGGGTGGTTCGTATGATGCAGATGGGCCTGCACTTCATGAAGGACGAGGACGGCAATCCGATCGAGCCCTTCCATACCGTCTATATCCACGCGCTCGTCCGCGACAAGAACGGCCAGAAGATGTCGAAGTCGAAGGGCAACGTCATCGATCCGCTCGAACTGATGGACGAATACGGCGCCGACGCATTGCGCTTCACGCTGGCGATCATGGCTGCACAGGGCCGCGATGTTAAGCTCGATCCGGCCCGCATCGCCGGCTACCGGAACTTCGGCACCAAGCTTTGGAACGCCACGCGCTTTGCCGAAATGAACGGTGTCAAAAGCGATCCGAACTTCGTACCGGAGGCGACGGGGCTGACGATCAACCGCTGGATCCTGACGGAGCTTGCCCGTACGGAACGTGACGTAACGGAAGCAATCGAATCCTACCGCTTCAACGATGCGGCCGGTGCGCTTTACCGGTTCGTCTGGAATCAGGTCTGCGACTGGTACCTGGAACTGCTGAAGCCGGTCTTCAGCGGTGAAGACGAGGGCGCGAAGAAGGAGGCTCAGGCCTGCAGCGCCTATGTACTCGAAGAGATCTACAAGTTGCTGCATCCGTTCATGCCGTTCATGACCGAGGAGCTTTGGGCGCATACAGCAGGCGAAGGCGTCGAGCGCGATACGCTGATCTGCCATGCCGAATGGCCGGCGCCGTCCTATGCCGACAATGCTGCAGCCGACGAGATCAACTGGCTGATCGACCTCGTCTCCGGCATCCGCTCGGTTCGCGCCGAAATGAACGTTCCGCCGTCGGCGACTGCGCCGCTGGTGGTCGTCAAGGCCAACAATCTGACGCGCGAACGGCTTGCCCGTCACGAGGCCGCGATCAAGCGCCTTGCCCGTGTCGAAGCGATTACGCTTGCCGATAGCGCCCCGAAGGGGGCAGCGCAGATCGTCGTCGCCGAAGCGACCGCCTGCCTGCCGCTCGGCAGCCTGATCGATCTTTCGGTTGAAAAAACTCGCTTGGAAAAGGCAATCACCAAGACCGAAGGAGAGATCGCGCGCATCAACGGTAAGCTTTCCAACGAGAAGTTCGTCGCCAATGCCAATCCGGACGTAGTGGAAGCGGAGCGCGAGAGGCTGGCCGAATTCCAGAGCCAGATCGCAAGCCTCAAGGTAGCGCTGTCGCGCGTCATTGAAGCCTAGGCTTCCCCTTGGCGTATAATACCTGAAGGCGTCCGGTTTGGTCGGACGCCTTTTTACGCCGTTGGAATGATTCGATCGTCCTGGCTGAATATTCCCGGCTGCAAACATACAGTTTTGCGAATTTATGAAATGAACTGCCCTCTCGGGGCGAAAATCACGACTGTTGTCAGATTGATACAGATCACCCGATGTGTGGAATGACAATCCAAAAATACCCATAAATGATTAGGGTATTAGGATAAAATTTTATGAACAAAAAACATTGACGTGCCCGTCAATTCCTTACGTCAATTTAACACCTCTCCCGCATTGTGGCTGCAAGAAGGCGCAAGTTGCCATTTATCACGATCGCCTGCACTCTGCCGCCATTGGAGTGCTTTAGTGGGGGAGACACAGTTGGCATCTCGTATGTTTTTCAAAGGCGTAGCATCGCTCGCCGTCCTTTCGTCCATCGCCTCGCCATCGTTTGCGGGCGGGCTGGAGCGCGGCGGGTATAATATCGATCTTCTGTTTGATCCTTCGCGCTTTGCGGTCGACTCCACGGCCACTTTCGTGATGCCGCAGCGCAAGCTGAAGAATGTGGATGATATCAACCCTGCGAACGGTGATCTCAACGCGATCCCGGGATACTCTACCTCGGCGGATGACAGCGAGGATTACTGGTCTCCCCGTATCGGCGCCAAGGCTGCAATCGGCGATGCGGACTGCATGTTCGATTATTCGCAGCCCTATGGTGCTCACACCAATCCAGGTGCTCGCTGGGCGGGCGCAAACGACAATATCGAGACGAAGGTCAACAGCGACAACTATGCTCTGACCTGCTCTTACAAATTCGACATGGGGCCAGGTCAGTTTCGCGTCATTGGTGGCGCCAATTACCTCGAAATGGATGGTTTCAAGGAACGCCTCCTAGTTCCACCGGAGCTCCTTGGCCTTCTGGGGCTTCCTGGAAGCGGTGTGGGTCGTCTTGATCTTGAGGGGGACGGCTGGGGATGGCGAGCCGGTGTGGCTTACGAAATTCCGGAATATGCGCTTCGTGCGAGCTTGATGTACTACAGTGAAGTCAAGCTCAACGAAGTCACGGGAACGGTGGACTTGACGCAGGTGCCGGCCGCCCTTCATCCCCTCGGAGGACTGATCATTCCGGTAGAGGGATCGACGGCGATGCCGGATGCTGTCGAACTGAAGCTCCAATCAGGGATTGCACCAGATTGGCTTGCATTCGGCTCCGTCAAATGGACGGACTGGAGCCAATTGCAGCGCATCCCGTTCTACAATAGCGGTGTCGAAATCACCTCCCTCGATCTGGGTTATCGAGACGGCTGGACAATCACCGGCGGTGTCGGTCACAAGTTCAATGATCAGTGGAGCGGCGCCGTCAGTGTCACTTGGGACCGCGGCACATCTCAGGAATTCGGTTCGCAGACCGACAGTTGGCTGCTCGGTGCCGGTGTTTCCTATTCGCCGAACAAGAACGTCGAGTTCCGCTTTGGTGGCGTGCTCGGCATCTTGACGAGCGGGGATTCGTCTCCGACCACGATTGACGGTGTTGGTGTGGGCGACGAGGCGACATACGAGTTCGACAACGATCTGGTGACGGCGCTCTCGACATCCCTCAAAGTCAAATTCTGATCTTGCATCAACGACGTAGAAGAGCCCGGCAAAAACGCCGGGCTTTTCTTTGCGCCCGCCGTATTAACCTTGCTCCAAGTCATCCCATTTTGTGACGATTCAGCAACACATTTTTACGACAGTTCGCATATCATGCCGGCGGGGCGAATTTGTCCATTTCCCGCCACAAACAGGGCGCAGCGATATTTGCGGGCGAGGGAATGGCAGGCGTAGGGTACGTTTAAGAAGCAAGATGGGTCGAGTTTTTTCCGCGACGGGCAAAGTGCGTATGAGCGCCGGCTTTGATGCCGCTTCTTGTGCGATTCAGCTTTTCCCGCAAGGCGATTCCGCCCAAAAAATTCACTCAGAAGTCACGCACCCAAGCTGTCTTTCCCCCGATGATACGGCGTCCATTGTCGCCGCACGCAGGCACCGCGATCACGCCAGCACCGGTTTGGTCACATTTGGTGTTTACGAATATTCGAAAGGCGGAAGGACGCTTGTTCGCTCCGCAGGAATGACGCCGCAGGCATTGCAGGCGGACCAGGCCGGAACGCGGGTGGTCAATCGCGATGCGCAAAAAATTCAGGCTCTCGAAGAAGGGCCGAAGGCTGGATGCGACGCGGGCAAAGGGGCCATTGAGCCCGCCGCGGGATCGCTCGCCTGGAGGAATACGCCGGGAAGCCGGGCAGCGGAGTGTATGCTGCCATGGCGGTCTGCGATGGAAGCGAAAGAAACCGAGTGAAATGCTGACATCCGAGTTCAGACTTTTCAGATTTACGCTTATGGGGCTGTCTATCGCGCTTTCGGCGGCGATATCCTCCCCGGCCAAGGCATTCGATATCAATGCAGGCGTCACCAAGGAATCCGGTCCCTTCGATCTCTTCAAGTTCGGCTTCAAGGCCTATAAGAGCGGCCAGAAGGAAGAGGCCATCGAAGCCTATAAATACGCCGCCGAAAAGGGCCATACTGGTTCGCGCTGGGCGCTCGCCAATATGTATGCCGACGGCGATGGCGTCGCCCAGGACGATTTCGAAGCCTTCAAGATATACAGTGAAATCGCCCAGCAGGGCGTGGAGCCCGGCTCCGAAGATACCGGCTTCTTCATCAACGCGCTTTTGTCGCTCGCCAACTATTACAAGCACGGCATTCCCGGCAGCCCGGTGCGGACCGATCTCAGCCAGGCCCGCCAGCTCTATTTCCAGGTCGCATCGACCTTCGGCGTCGCTGAAGCGCAGTTCCAGCTCGCGCAGATGATGCTGTCGGGCGACGGCGGCACGCGCAGTCCGCAGCAGGCGAAGAAGTGGCTGAACCAGGCCCGCAAGAGCGGCCACCCCGGCGCCATGTCGGTCTTCGGCAATATTCTCTTCCAGGAAGGCCAGTCGGCACGCGGCCTGGCGCTGATGACGGCGGCGCTCGACCGCTGCAAGCCGAAGGATTGCGGCTGGATGGAATCGCTGCAGGAGCAGGCCTTCTCGGTCGCGACCGAAGGTGATCGCCGCACGGCTGTTTCGCTCTCCCACAAGATCGCGACCGGCAGCGATTAATCTGCGACCTTAAGCTGCGAAGTCGAAATAGGCGACGACCGGAACGTGGTCGGACGGCTTTTCCCAGGCCCGTACATGCTTTTCGATCGCCACCGACGTCATGTGATCGGCGGCCTCCGGCGAAAGCATCAGGTGATCGATCCGGATGCCGTTGTTCTTCTGCCAGGCGCCGGCCTGGTAATCCCAGAAGGAATAGAGCTGAACGGCGTCGCTCGAGGTGCGGACGGCATCGGTAAGCCCGAGATTTTCGAGCCTGCGGAAGGCCTCGCGCGTTTGCGGCAGGAAGAGCGCATCGCTTTCCCAGACCTTCGGATCGAAGCAGTCGTGCGGTTCGGGGATCACGTTGTAGTCGCCGGCGAGGATGAAGACATCCTCATAGGCGAGGCGCGAGACCGCAAATTGGCGCAGCCGCTCCATCCAGGCGAGCTTGTAAGGATATTTTTCGGTGTCGACGGGATTGCCGTTCGGCAGATAGAGGCAGCAGACGCGAAGGGCGCGATTGCCGGGGATCGAGAACACGGCTTCGAGAAAACGCGCCTGCTCGTCGAGAGCATCGCCCGGCAGCCCGCGGCTCACCTCGTCCGGCGTGGTCTTGGAAAGGATCGCAACGCCATTGAAACCCTTCTGGCCATGCGTTTCGACGTGATAGCCCATCGCCTCGATCTCGAGCCGCGGGAAAGCCTCGTCGATCGTCTTGATCTCCTGCAGGCAGACGATGTCCGGATCGGAATCCTTGAGCCATTGCGTGAGGTTGTCGATGCGCGCCTTGACGCCGTTGATGTTCCAGGTCGCGATCTTCATAGGTTGTTCCTTTTGCGGCTTCGTGCCTGATCTTTTATCGTGCCGTCCCACGTGCGGACAAGACGATAAACCGGCCGGAAGGGATACTTCGGCCGGTTCGATGTGGATAGACAGGCAAGCTTTAAATCGAGAAGCTGGTGCCGCAGCCGCAGCTTGCAACCGCGTTCGGGTTCTTGATCTGGAAGGATTGACCGAGAAGGTTGTCGACGAAGTCGATTTCCGAGCCTGCCATATAGACCAGCGACAGGCTGTCGATCAGTACCTTTGCGTTGTTCTTCTCGATGACGATGTCATCGTCCCGGGCATCGCCGGTAAGATCGAACTTGTATGAAAAACCCGAGCAGCCGCCGCCTTCGACGGAAACGCGCAGCGCGTTCTTGCCGGTTTCGGCACCGACGATCGCCGCGATTCGTTTTGCCGCCGCGTCGGAAAGGGTTACACTTGTATCCGTCATATTTCCTCCTGCCGGGGTCAAGATCCGGAGAGAATTGATACTGGCCGATGAAACGTCAAACGGCCGATATCAAAAGAATTTACCACATGCGTTGCCGGAACGCATTATTCGGCAAAGCAGTTAAGAAAGCGCCTCTTTGCCGTTTATGTTGGCTATAGGTATGAAGAGCGCGATGCGGCGTCAATGGGCGAGGTGCTGCGCGATGTTGAATGACGGTGAAAAATGAAGATCGACAGGCAGGCGTTGGGTTTTGGAAATGGCGAGCGGGCAACCTATGCGGCAGACCCCTGGACGACGCGCGGAAGGCTTTATGCCGAAAGCTGCAGCCCGACGCGTTCCGAATTTCAGCGCGATCGCGACCGCATCGTCCATACGACGGCTTTTCGCCGTCTGAAGCACAAGACGCAGGTCTTCATCGCGCAGGATGGCGATCATTATCGTACGCGCCTGACGCACACGATCGAGGTCGCCCAGATCGCCCGTGCCCTGGCGCGCGCCCTGAAGCTTGACGAGGACCTGGCGGAGGGCGTGGCGCTCGTCCACGACTTTGGCCACACGCCTTTCGGCCACACCGGCGAGGACGCGCTGCACGAGGTGCTCCTGCCCTATGGCGGCTTCGACCATAACGCCCAGTCGCTCCGCATCGTCACCAAGCTGGAGCGGCGCTATGCCGAATTCGACGGCATCAACCTGACCTGGGAGAGCCTCGAAGGCCTCGTGAAGCACAATGGGCCGCTGCTGACGAAGGACGGGCAGGGCACGCGCGGGCCGGTGCCGCAGCCGATCCTCGATTACTGCGAAATCCACGACCTCGAACTTGCGACCTTCGCCAGCCTCGAAGCGCAGGTGGCAGCGATCGCCGACGACATTGCCTATAACACCCATGACATCGACGATGGTCTGCGTTCGGGCTACCTGACGTTCGAGATGCTGGAGGAAATTCCCTTCCTCGCCGGACTGATGGCCGAGGTCCGCGCGCGCTACCCCCATCTTGAGAAGAGCCGGTTCACGCATGAGATCATGCGCCGGCAGATCACGCGCATGGTCGAAGATGTCATTGCCGTCGCCCAGGAGCGCCTGACTGAGGTGAAACCGAAAAGCGTCAAGGATGTACGCGAGGCCGGCAAGGTGATCGCAACCTTCTCGCAGGCGATGTCGCAGACCGACAGGCAGATCAAGCAGATGCTCTTCAAGCGCATCTACCGCCATCCCGACATCATGCGCATCCGCGCAGGCGCCGCAACGATCGTCACCGATCTTTTCGCCGCCTACATGGCCAATCCGAAGGAGATGCAGAGCCATTACTGGGTCGATCATATTGCAGGCCTTGCCGATGCGCCGAAAGCCCGCCATGTCGGCGATTATCTGGCGGGCATGACCGACACCTATGCAATCAGCGCCCACAGGCGATTGTTTGACCGCACTCCGGATTTGCGATAGGCAGCGGGCGCCGCGGCAGGAGCTGCGGCAGAGCCTATGCATGGAAGAGTGCGATGAACCTTTTTACCGACTTCGAAGCCAGGATTAAGAACGCCCTTGAACAGATTGATATCGTCAAGGAAAAGCGATCCGAGCTCGATTTCGGCCGCATCGCCGTCGAGCCGCCGCGTGATGCAAGCCACGGCGATGTCGCGACCAATGCCGCGATGGTGCTGGCAAAGCCGCTGGGGACCAATCCGCGCGCGCTCGCCGAAATCATCATCGCCAAGTTGAAAGAAGATGCCGACGTAGCCGACGTCTCCGTCGCCGGTCCCGGCTTCATCAACATCAGGCTTTCCATCGGCTACTGGCAGCGCTTGCTTGCTTCGATCATCGCGGCCGGAACCGACTACGGCCGCTCGAAGCTTGGCGCCGGCAAGAAGGTCAATGTCGAATATGTCTCGGCAAACCCGACCGGCCCGATGCATGTCGGCCATTGCCGCGGCGCCGTCGTCGGAGACGCGCTGGCTAATCTGCTTGCCTTCGCCGGCTATGCCGTCGAGAAGGAATACTACATCAACGATGCAGGCTCGCAGATCGACGTGCTGGCGCGCTCGGTCTTCCTGCGCTACCGCGAAGCGCTCGGCGAAAGCATCGGCGATATCCCGCCCGGCTTTTATCCGGGCGATTATCTGATCCCGGTCGGAAAGTCCCTTGCTGGCGACTATGGCGTGCGGCTGCACAACATGCCGGAAGAGCAGTGGATGCCGATCGTCAAGGATCGCGCGATCGCCGCGATGATGACGATGATCCGCGAGGATCTCGCAGCTCTCAACGTGCATCACGACATCTTCTTTTCCGAGCGGATGCTGCATGATGCCGGCGCTGCCGCGATCCGCACCGCGATCAATGATCTGACCTTCAAGGGCTTCGTCTACAAGGGCGCGCTGCCGCCGCCGAAGGGCCAGGTGCCCGAAGACTGGGAAGACCGCGAGCAGACGCTCTTCCGCTCGACGGAAGTCGGCGACGACATGGATCGCCCACTTATCAAGTCGGATGGCTCCTACACCTATTTCGCCGCGGATGTCGCCTATTTCAAGAACAAGTTCGATCGCGGCTTCGAGGAAATGATCTATGTGCTCGGCGCCGACCACGGCGGATACGTGAAGCGCCTGGAGGCCGTTGCCCGCGCCGTTTCCCAAGGAAAATCGAAGCTCACCGTTCTGCTTTGCCAGCTCGTGAAGCTCTATCGCAACGGCGAGCCGGTGAAGATGTCGAAACGCTCCGGCGACTTCGTGACGCTGCGCGACGTGGTCGAGGAAGTGGGCCGCGATTCGGTTCGCTTCATGATGCTCTACCGCAAGAACTCCGAGCCGCTCGACTTCGATTTCGCCAAGGTAACGGAACATTCGAAAGACAATCCGGTCTTTTACGTGCAGTATGCGCATGCCCGCTGCATGTCGGTTTTCCGCCAGGCGAAGGAGGCGTTTCCGGATCTTGACCTATCGCCCGCAGACCTTGCGGAAGCGGTCTCCGGCATCTACGATCCCACGGAATTGCAGCTGGTTGCGAAGGCTGCAGAATTCCCGCGCATCGTCGAATCTGCGGCACAGTCGCAAGAGCCCCATCGCATCGCGTTTTACCTGTATGATCTCGCAAGTTTCTTCCATGCGCACTGGAATAAAGGTAAAGATCAAACGGACTTACGATTTGTTAACGATAAGAACCGAGAATCGAGTATTGCCAGACTTGGGCTGGTGTATGCTGTCGCTTCGGTTTTGAAGTCGGGACTCGCCATTACAGGCACTGCCGCACCGGATGAAATGCGATAACGTCACCATTTCCCCACATTGCGCTGGCATTTGACCGCGTGGGTTTACGGGTGGGATGAGTATGGCTGACAAACAACTGGCGTATGATACGCGAAAGAAGACGGAGCTTTTCGATGAAGGCGATCCGCTGGCTGAGCTTGCGCGTATCGTAGGCTTCGAGCCGCGCATAGCCGCCAATACGGTTGCTGACGTGCCCCGGCAGGAGCCGGCATTCAATCTCGAGGACGAGCTTCTTCGCGAATTCGAGCGTTTCGACGCTCCGCGTCCGCTCGCCGGCCTCGATCGTCCGGCCGAACCTGCCGCCGAGGAATATGACTATCCCGCAGGCGAGGCCATCGTCGAGCCGGAGCCTGTCGATCCGCCGGCTGCCGCATCGCCCGCCGGGGAGGAGGCCGAGGTCCTTTCCGCCGCCGATTGGGTCGCGCCCCAGGCGTCCGAACCGGTTTTCGGTGGCGCCCGCGATCTGATTGAGGAGCTCGAGCTCTCGATCGGCGGTCCCACGGTTCAAATTCCGCAGGCTTCAGCCCCTGCCAAGGCGCCGCAGTGGTCGGCTGCCAGCATCAAGCTTCCGCTTGCAAACTTCCATGCCGCCCGCCGCGACGAGCCGGTTGAAGCGCCCGTAAAAGCCGTTGCGCCTGTCGAGGCGGTCGCCGCTCCCGAACAGCAGCCCGAGCCTGTTGCGCATGTTCAGCCCGTTATCCAGATCCAGCCCGAGCCGGTAATGGAGCCGGTTATGGAGCCGGTCGCCTTTGATCCGGCCGAGGAATTCGAAACGGCTGCTCCGCAGGGCTTTCCGGCCGAACTCGATCGCCATGACGAAGTGGTCATGGATGAAGCGCCAACCCAGGCAATGCTTGCGCCGGTGGAGGCGCCGGTTGCGATGGAGCCGCGGGTTGAAGCTGAACCCTTCGATCTGGTTGCTGCCGCAACGGAAGGCGTCGTACAGGCGGACGCCGCGCTGACTGAAGCACCTCCCGAAGATCAGCCGATCGCCTTCGATTTCGATGATCTGCTGGCGGACGTCTCCCGTTATCCGGTTCCTCAGCGCGCGGCCTCTGCGCCCGAGGAGCCGAAGGCGGCACCTTTCGAGGAGTGGGAGCCGCTGGTCGTCACGCCCGTTGCTGCTGCACCTGTCGCCGCTCCAGTGGTTGTTGCTGCTGCTGCCGCCGCCGAAGTTCCCTCTGTGGCCGCACCTGCCAAGCAGGATGCTGACAGCGAAGATCCGTTTGCCGGCCACGATTTCGAACTCGATCTCGAAGGCATCGAACTCGAACTCGCCGATCTAGATTTTGCCGAGCCTGCAAAGGCGCCGGAACCTGCTCCTGTCGTTACGGCAGCGCCGCCTGCCGTGGTTGTCGCGCGGCCAGTCGGGCAGGTTGCTGCCGCTTCGCTTTACGATGGGCCGCATCCCGCAGCCGTAGACAGCGTGACCGCTGCAGCCGATGCCGATGAAGATCTGCCCTTCGATGCCTCGATGATTGCTGAGGCCGACCATCATCCCGAGACTGTCGAGGACATGCATGTGCCGTCACTGCCGCCCGTCGAGCAGCCGGCGCCGGCTGCGCCGGCAAACGACTTCGATTTCGACGTCGACGCGGAAATTGCAAGCCTCTTCGAAACGTCGGTCCAAAAGGAACCGGCTGCGGCGGCACCTGCTTGGGCTCCAGAAGCGGCACCCGCTTGGGCTCCTGCAGCAGCCGCTGCCGTTGTTGCAGCAGCGCCGGTGGCGGCTCGGCCGCAGTCGGCCGGCGGACTTGACGAATTCGAGCGTGCGCTTGAGGAGGATTTCCGCCGCAGCGTTCGTGAACCCGTTCGCCGCGCCGAAGCGCCGGCCGAGGTCCGTATCCAATCCGCGGCCGAGGCCGAGGACATGGGCCGCGCCCGTTCCATGAAGCGGTTGCTTGCGGCTGCCGCTCTGATCGTCGTCTTCGCCGGCGGTGCCTACGGCGTCTATTCGGTTGTTACCGACGGCGGCCTCGGCATTGCTGGCGGCGAACCGCGCGTGATCGTGGCCGACAAGGAACCGGTCAAGATCGTCCCGGAAAATCCGGGCGGCAAGACTGTGCCAAACCAGGACAAGGCGGTCTATGACCGCGTTGCCGGTGCCACCGAAGCGCCGAAGCAGAAGGCGCTCGTTTCATCCGACGAAGAGCCCGTCGATGTCGTTCAGCGCACCCTGACGCCCGAAGTTCTGCCGGAAGACAACGACGGACCCATCGCCGATAGTCCGGCAAGTACGCCGGTCGGCGATACGCAGGACCCGCGTCTGCTTCCGAACGAGGACACGGCGCAGAACGGTGCTGCGGCCGAGGACGGCCCCGATGGCGATCGTCCGCCGGCCGTTGCACCGCGCAAGGTTCGCACAATGATCGTCAAGCCGGACGGAACGCTGGTTGCCCGCGAAGAGCCTGCCGCACCGGTTGAAGAGCCCGCCGTTCAGCCGCCTGCCGCTGTGACGGCCTCTAAAGGTTCGGCGGCAAGCTTCCCGGCGGCCAACGAGGTCGCCTCTGCCGATATCCGCGCGACGCCTGTTGAAACGACCACCGTCGCGCCGCTGCCTGCCGCTCAGCAGCCATCCACGTCTACCCTGGAAAAGGTTGCCGCTGCAGATCCGGCAAATGCAAAGTTCGATCAGCCTGTCCCTCCGGTTCAGGCACCGCCCGCCGCTGAAAAGCCTGCCGATACGGCGCCGGTACCGATGGCCCGTCCGGCCGAGCAGCCGGTCGATGTCGTCGGCACCGTGACCGAAAGAGGCAATGTCCGCCCGGCCGAACAGCAGCCGAAGCCGGCTGAAGTGGCATCCGTCGAGCCTGCCGCTGCCAAGCCGCAGCAGGCTGCACCGGCTGGCGGATACGGCATGCAGATCGCGTCGTTGCCGTCCGAAGCAGAGGCGAACAAATCCTATGCGAGCCTGTCGAAGAAGTTTGCAAGCGTTCTCGGCGGCCGCAGCTTTGAAATCCGAAAGGCCGAAATCGCCGGTAAAGGCACGTTCTACCGCGTCCGGATCCCGGCCGGCTCGAAGGACGAGGCCGCAGCCCTTTGCCAGCAATATCGCTCAGCCGGAGGCAGCTGCCTGATTTCGAAGTAAACGATTGATCGTTTGATCCGGAGCGGCGGGCATGTCCCGCCGCTTTTTTTGTGTGCTGCTTTCCTGTGAATGGCGCTTGACCTTACTCGCAATTCCCCGACAGGCCTCTATGATTCGGACATGACCGAATCAAAAGCGATGATCCTGGGCTGTAGCGGCCTGTCACTCACCCCTGAAGAAAAGGCCTTCTACAAGGCTGAGCGGCCCTGGGGCTTCATCCTCTTCGGCCGCAATATCTCCGAACCGCAGCAAATCGCCGATCTCGTCGCCGAAATGCGCGAAAGCGTCGGCTGGCACGCGCCTGTGCTGATTGATCAGGAAGGTGGTCGCGTGCAGCGCATCCGCCCACCGATCCTGCAGCACTATCCCTCCGGCCAGGCGCTCGGGGATATCTACCGGCGCAATCGCGAGCAGGGGTTGCGCGCGGCATGGCTGATGTCGCGGTTGCACGCCTTCGATCTTCTCAAATTCGGCATCAATGTCGATTGCCTGCCTGTTCTCGACGTGCCGGTCGAAGGCAGCAGCAGCGTCATCGGCAACCGCGCCTATGGCGGCGATCCGAAAACCGTCGCCGATATGGGGCGTGCCGCGGCCGAGGGGCTGAAGGCCGGCGGGGTGCTGCCGGTGATGAAGCATATGCCGGGCCACGGCCGCGGCTTTGCCGATTCCCACCACGAACTGCCGGTCGTCACGGTCTCGCGCGATGAACTGGAAGCGCACGACTTCCCCCCCTTCATCGCCATGAAGGACGAGCTTGCGGCAATGACCTGCCACGTCGTCTTTACGGCGATCGATCCGGACAATCCGGCGACGACCTCCAGCAAGCTGATCGACGGCGTGATCCGAAAGCGCATCGGTTTCAAGGGCCTGTTGCTTTCCGATGATACGTCGATGAACGCCTTGGCCGGGACAATCGGCGAGCGGGCTGCAAATATCATTGCAGGCGGATGCGATATCGTGCTGCATTGCAACGGAATTATGGACGAGATGCAGCAGGTCGTGGCAAACACGCCGGTATTGGCACATGCCGCGCTGGAGCGGGCAAATGCCGTGCTGGCGGGCTTCCCAAAAGTCGACCAGGCGGACGAGGCGGCGATCCGCGCCGAATTCGACGGAATGTTCGCAACCGTCTGAGCGATGGAAGAGAGGCAGAGGTGAACACGGTCAAAGGCACAGAGTGGACACAGGCGGCGGCAACGCCGATGGACAAGCTTTGGCAGGACAATGGTGCCGACCGCGCGAGCCATGAGCCGGCGCTGGTGATCGACGTCGCCGGCTTCGAAGGCCCGCTCGATCTCCTCCTCTACCTCGCCCGCAACCAGAAGGTCGATCTTTCGCGCATTTCGGTGCTGGCGCTTGCCGAGCAGTATCTGCAGTTCATCGAAACCGCTCGCCGCATCCGCATCGAGCTTGCCGCCGATTATCTCGTGATGGCGGCGTGGCTCGCCTATCTCAAGTCCCGCCTGCTGATCCCGCAGCAGGTCAAGGACGACGGTCCCTCCGGCGAGGAGATGGCCGCAACGCTTGCCTTCCGCCTGAAACGCCTCGAAGCCATGCGCGAGGCTGCAAGCGGGCTCGTCAACCGCAACCGTCTCGGTCGTGATATCTTTGCCCGCGGCGCGCCTGAGCATATTCCGGACCGGCAAAAATCCGCGTACGAGGCAAGCCTTTACGATCTCCTGACCGCCTATGCGTCGCTCCGCCAGCGCCAGGCCGTGACCCAGGTCACGATCGCGCGCCGCACCGTCTGGTCCCTGACCGATGCCCGCGAACTGCTGACGCGCATGATTGGCGACATCGGCGGCTGGACGGTGCTGGAGCATTACCTGCTGCGTTATCTGGCATCGCCGGAAGAGCGCGTCACGGCAATCGCCAGCGCCTTTGCCGCCTCGCTTGAACTCGTACGCGAGGGCAAGCTGGAGATCCGCCAGGACGCCGCCTTCGAGCCGCTCTATATGCGCCGGGGACCGAAGCATGCGACCCTGCAGGTCGTCGAGCAGGAGAGGCCCGCTTGATGGATTCCAGAGACGATATCGGCCGTGGTGAAGGCGAGGGCGCTTTCCACGAGAATTTCCAGGCGGAGATGGAGGCCGAGCGCATCGCCGAGGCCCTGGTCTTTGCTTCCTCGCAGCCGGTTTCCGAAGCCTTCATCGCCGATCGCTTGCCGAGAAATTTCAACGTTCGCGCCGTCATGCTCCGGCTCAAGGAGCAGTATGCGCCGCGCGGCGTCAACCTTATCCAGGTGGATGATGCCTGGGCCTTTCGCACCGCCGCCGATCTCTCCTTCGTCATCCGCCGCGACGACAACGAGGTCAAGAAGCTGTCGCGTGCCGCCCTTGAGGTTCTGGCGATCATTGCCTATCACCAGCCGGTCACCCGCGCCGAGATCGAAGACATCCGCGGCGTGCAAACCTCACGCGGCACGCTGGACGTGCTGATGGAAGCAGGCTGGGTGCGCTTCCGCGGCCGCCGCCGCACGCCCGGCCGGCCGGTGACGCTCGGCACGACCCGCGATTTCCTTGATCATTTCGGCCTCGAGGAACTTCGCGACCTGCCCGGGTTGGAGGAGCTGAAGGGTGCCGGCCTTCTTTCCGGCCGCATTCCCGCGAATTTCAACATCCCATCGCCCTTGATGAGCGACGAACTGACCGAGGACGAGGATCCGATCACGCAGATGGACCTTGAGGAATTGGGCCTTCTCGCGCCCGGCGGCGCCTCCGAAGATTAGTGTCATCCGGTCTTTGTTTTGACACCGACGACGAAAACAATAGAGATCACTATAATTCGATACCCGGACGACTTGTCATTATGGCCGAAGCCGTGACATTAAGCGTCAATTCAAGGGGAGTTTCGATATTGGAAACGATGTCGGAAACTCTTACATCGAAGAAAGATCGCAACAGGGAGTATGCGTAATGGGTTCTTTTAGCATGTGGCACTGGTTGATCGTTCTGGTCATCGTGCTGTTGCTGTTCGGCCGCGGTAAGATTCCGGAGCTCATGGGCGACGTTGCCAGGGGCATCAAGAGCTTCAAGAAGGGCATCAACGACGAAGAAGCGCCGGACACGGCGAAGACCGTCGATCACAAGGCCGACGAACCGAAGTAACAAGTCCGGGAACGGGTGGCTTTTGCCCCGCTTCCCCTCCAGGAGCCTTGAATGTTCGATATTGGCTGGACCGAGTTGCTTGTCATCGCGGTCGTGTTGATCGTCGTCGTCGGTCCGAAGGATCTGCCGCCGATGCTGCGCGCTTTCGGCAAGATGACGCAGCGTGCCCGCAAGGTCGCCGGCGAATTCCGCGCCCAGTTCGACGAGGCGTTGCGGGAGGCGGATCTCGATGACGTGCGACAGACGATCAGCGATGCGCAGCGGCTTAATCCGGCAAACAGCCTGCGCGAGGCGATGAACCCGCTTCGCCAGATGGGCAACGACATCAAGGCCGACCTGCAGAAGGCAACGGCGGTCGAAAACAAGACCGAAGCGCCACCGGTTACCGTGCCGGCGCCGTCGATGAGCCTGCCCGAAACGCCGCCTGTCGTCGCGCCGGCTCCCGAAGCGGCGCCCGCACCAGCCGTCGCCGAAAAGCCGAAGGCCGTGCGCAAGCCGCGCGCTGCCGCCGAAAAGGCGCTGCCTGGGGCTGCAACCGGGGCTGCAACCGGGGCTGCTCCTGCTGCAAAGCCGAAGCGTGCGGCTGCTGCAAAGACCGCCGCCGCCACGACAGAACCGGCCGCAGCAACAAAGGCTGCGCCAGCAAAGCCTGCTTTGGCAAAGAAGACTGCAGCCGCTCCGAAGAAGACGGCGATGAAGAAGAAGGACGAGGCATGAGCGGTGATATCGAAGACAAGCCGCAGCCGTTGATCGAGCACCTGATGGAGCTGCGCACGCGGCTGATCTGGGCGATAGGCGCGTTTTTCGTCGCCTTTGTCGTCTGCTTCATCTTCGCCAAGCATCTCTTCAACGCCCTGGTTTACCCTTACAAATGGGCAGTCAGCTGGGCCGGCCTCGATGTAACGAAGGCGCAGCTCATCTATACGGCTCCGCAGGAGTTCTTCTTCACGCAGGTGAAGGTCGCGATGTTCGGCGGCCTTGTGATCGCCTTCCCAATCATTGCCGCGCAAATCTACAAGTTCGTCGCCCCCGGCCTCTACAAGAACGAGCGTGCGGCCTTCCTGCCGTTCCTGATCGCATCGCCGGTCCTGTTTCTGCTTGGAGGCGCACTCGTCTATTTCTTCTTCACGCCGATGGTCATGTGGTTCTTCCTGACCATGCAGCAGGCGCCGGGAGAGGGCGATGTCGCGATCTCGCTGCTGCCAAAGGTTTCGGAATATCTGAGCCTCATCATGACGCTCGTCTTCTCCTTCGGTCTCGTGTTCCAGCTTCCGGTCGTCACGACGCTGCTTGCGCGCGTCGGCCTGCTCACCTCGCAGTGGCTTGCCGAGAAGCGCAAGTTTGCGATCGTGCTCGCCTTCGTCGTCGCCGCCGTGCTGACGCCGCCCGATCCGATGTCCCAGATCGGCCTTGCACTGCCGACGATCCTTCTCTACGAGATTGCCATCTACGCTGCGCGAATCGTGGAGCGCCAGCGTTCCCGACAGGCGGTCGAAGAGGCGGACGGGTCTGCGGACGTTGCCAAGACGGACAGCGTCTGAGCGGTTCTCCGAAATTCCCTCCTGAACGCATGCAAAATATCCGGTCGAGGCCCGGTCAGGCTTTGGCTGGGTCATGTCCTTCGTAACGACCCGGAACGACAATGCTCGATATCAAATGGATCCGTGAGAATCCCGAGGCGCTCGATGAAGCACTGGCCAAGCGCGGTGCGGAGCCCTTGGCCCAAAGCCTCATAGCTCTCGATGAGAAGCGCCGCTCCGCCGTACAGAAGGTGCAGGACCTGCAGTCCCGCCGCAACGCCGCCTCCAGGGAGATCGGCGCGGCGATGGCGCAGAAGAACAGCGAGCTTGCCGAAAAGCTGAAGGCCGAAGTCGCCGAGATGAAGGTTTCGCTGCCGGCGGCCGAAGAGGAAGACCGCCAGCTGACGGCCGAGCTCAACGACGCGCTGGCGCGCATTCCGAACGTGCCCCTCGACGACGTACCGGTCGGCAAGGACGAGCACGACAACGTCATCGCTCGCACGGTCGGCGAAAAGCCGCGCTGGAACCACACGCCGAAGGAACATTTCGAAATCGGCGAAACCCTCGGCTACATGGATTTCGAACGTGCCGCCAAGCTTTCCGGTTCGCGCTTCACGGTGCTGACAGGACCGCTTGCGAGGCTCGAGCGGGCGCTCGGTCAGTTCATGATCGACCTCCACACGACGGAACATGGCTATAGCGAAGTCAGCTCGCCGCTGATGGTGCGCGACGAGGCGGTGTTCGGCACCGCACAGCTTCCAAAGTTCGCGGAAGACCTCTTCAGGACGACGGACGGCCGCTGGCTGATCCCGACGGCTGAAGTAACGCTGACAAATCTGGTCTCGGGTGAGATTCTCGAGCAGGAAAAGCTGCCGCTCCGCTTCACCGCGCTGACCCCGTCCTTCCGTTCTGAGGCAGGTTCGGCAGGGCGCGATACGCGCGGCATGCTGCGCCAGCACCAGTTCTGGAAGTGCGAACTCGTGTCGATCACCGATGCCGAGAGCTCGATCGCCGAGCATGAACGCATGACGGCCTGCGCCGAAGAAGTGCTGAAGCGCCTCGGCCTGCATTTCCGCACGATGACGCTCTGCACCGGCGACATGGGCTTCGGCTCGCGCAAGACCTACGATATCGAGGTCTGGCTGCCGGGGCAGAACGCCTATCGCGAAATCTCGTCCTGCTCGGTCTGCGGCGATTTCCAGGCGCGGCGCATGAATGCGCGCTATCGCGGCAAGGATGACAAGAGCACGAAGTTCGTTCACACGCTGAACGGCTCCGGCACCGCCGTCGGCCGCTGCCTGATCGCAGTGCTCGAAAACTACCTGAACGAGGACGGCTCGGTGACTATCCCCGACGCGCTGCTGCCCTATATGGGCGGTTTGACGAAGATCGAACGGGCGGCCTGAAGCGATGCGCATTCTGCTCACCAATGACGACGGCATCCATGCCGAAGGTCTCGCGGCACTTGAGCGGATTGCGCGCACCCTTTCCGACGATGTCTGGATCGTCGCGCCGGAAACGGATCAGAGCGGCCTGGCTCATTCGCTGAGCCTTTCGGAGCCGCTTCGTCTGCGTCAGGTGGCCGACAAGCATTTCGCGCTCCGCGGCACGCCGACCGACTGCGTCATCATGGGCATCAAGCAGGTGATGGACATCAAGCCTGACCTCGTGCTTTCGGGCGTCAATTCAGGCTCGAACGTCGCCGACGATGTCACCTATTCGGGCACCATCGCCGGCGCGATCGAAGGCACGATGCAAGGCGTGCGCTCCTTTGCGCTGAGCCAGGCCTATAGCTATTCCGACGGCGCGCGCATCGTGCCGTGGGAGGTCGCCGAGGCCCATGCGCCGGCGCTACTCGACAGGCTGATGACGGTCGACCTGCCGGAAGGCACTTTCCTCAACCTCAACTTCCCGAACTGCCGTCCGCACGATGTGCAGGGTGCCGAAGTCACAGCCCAGGGCAAGCTCGCCTTCAACCTGCAGATCGATGCGCGCTCCGACGGCCGCGGCTTGCCCTATTATTGGCTGAAGTTCGGCGAGCGTGGCGGCGCCTTTTCAGAGGGCACGGATATTCACGCGCTGAAGCATAATAAGATTTCGGTAACACCTTTGAAACTGGATCTGACCGATTATTCCGTGAAGGACCGCGTGGCGCGGGCGCTTTCAGGTACGGAGTAGGACGTTTTGACGGCACGGCTGGTCGAGAAGGAAGGTTTTGCGGCACTCGTCTTGAGGCTGCGGGCGGAGGGTATCTCAGACATCGATCTCCTGACGGCCGTCGAGCAGACGCCGCGCTCGCTTTTCGTGCCGCCGCAATTTTCCGACGACGCCTATTCCACCCGGACGATCCCGATCGAGTGCGGCTCGTTCCTGGAAGGCGTCGATCTTGCCGTCCGCATCCTGCATCTTTTGAAGGTCAAGCCCGGTCAGCGTGTGCTTGAAGTGGGTACCGGCAGTGGCTTCACCGCAGCTGTCATCGGCCGCATCGCCGAGCGCGTGCTGACGATCGACCGCTACAAGACGCTGACGGCCAATGCGCAGCGCCGCATGGATCAGCTCGGCCTTCGCAGCATCGTCGTCCGGCAAGCCGATGGCAGCAACGGCCTGCAGGGCGAGGGGACTTTCGACCGCATCCTGGTGACGGCTGCTTTCAATTCCATGCCGCGCTTTTATGCGGACCAGCTCGTCTCCGGCGGTTCGATGATCGCGCCGCTGATGATCTCCGAGGGCCAGTGCCGCATGGTCCGGCTGACGAAGACCGGCAGCCGCTTCGAGCGCGAAGAGCTTTTCGACGTACCTTATTTGCCCATCGTGCCGAGATTGGCTTCCCAGCTCTGAGGCCATTTTGGCGAGCATTTCCAGTGTGTCCGGCGGCTATGATTTCTCACCCGCAAAACTATGGTTATCAATTCCTCAAAAAAATCGCACTGATTCCAGCGCTTTAACCGGGTGGTAACACTAACGCGCTTTAATATACCCACGAATGGTTGAGTTATGAGTGGGTCGAGTCATGCGTTTTAGCGTTTCGCCAAAGTTCGGAAAGCCGGCCGGCAATCTCTTGTTTATTGCCTTGCTGGCAAGCACCGCAACGGGCTGCAGTTCGGATGTGACCCGCTTCGGCGGCCTCTTTGCCGGGTCGGGCCAGGATCAGATGACGACCGGTTCTGTACCGAGGCGGAACATGAGTGGCTCGCAGGGCGATCCGGTCCCGAGCGCCGATCTTCAGTCCGGAATGGCTCAGCCCTCATACAATGCCAGCAATGACGCACTGAATCAGCCCTATCCGGCGACGACCGGAACGACAAGCTCCAGCGCGCGCCTTGCGTCTGCTCCAGTTTCTGTCCAGCGCACCGAACTTGCCGCGCCGACGGGCGCATCCCCCGCGCCGTCGCGCGAAAAGCAGATCGCCATGGCGCAGCCGTTGCCGGCGGCTCCTTCCGGCTCGCAGGCTCCCCGCCAGAGGCAGGCTGCTCCGAAGCTGGCTGCGCCCGATCCGATGACGACAGGCACGACGCCGAAGGTGTCCGGATGGTCGGCGGCCAACGCGCCTGCTGTCCTGGTGCGTCCGGGCGAAAATCTGGCAACGCTCGCCAACCGCTACGGCGTTCCCGAAAAGGAAATCCTCCGCGTCAACAACATGAAGTCGGCCGCTGCCATCAAGCCGGGCGAAACGATCCTCATCCCGACCTTCAACGGCGGCAGGAATGCTGCCAAGGCTTCCGCGCAGGCCGCCGACCTTTCCAAGACCGGTAAGCTTCCGCAGCCTTCGAAGACGCCGGACCAGAATCTCGCGGTGTTGCCGGGCGCAAACGCTGCTCGCGACAAGTCGCAGGCAAGCGCGGATGCTGCCGCGGGCAAGATTGCGGCCGGTGCCGGAAAGGACCCGAATGCGGGCGGCGGCACTTACACGGTCAAGCCGGGCGATTCCCTGGCCAAGATTGCCAAGGCGACCGGCACGAAGATCGATGATCTCAAGGCTGCGAACAACCTTTCCGCAAGTTCGATCCGCATCGGCCAGACACTGACGATCCCGAACGGTTCTAGTTCCGCCGATCAGACGAAGACTGCGTCCATTCCGGCCAAAGCCGAACCGAAGCCTGCTGCTCCGGCCGCAGTTGAAACGGCGTCCGCTCAGCCGGCCGCCTACCAGGCGCCGGTCGCAACGCAGACCGTCGACGAAGTCGAGAAGAAGTCCGATGTCGCCTCCGCAGCCCCCGAATCGACCGGCATCGGCAAATATCGCTGGCCGGTGCGCGGCGCCGTCATCGCCGCTTACGGCGCGAACGTCAATGGCAGCCGCAACGACGGTATCGACATCTCGGTGCCGCAGGGCACGCCGATCAAGGCCGCCGAAAACGGCGTGGTCATCTATGCCGGTAACGGTTTGAAGGAGCTCGGCAACACCGTCCTCATCCGCCACGACGACGGCACGGTGACCGTCTACGGCAATGCCGACACGCTGAGCGTCGCCCGTGGCCAGAAGATCCAGCGCGGCCAGACCGTCGCCGTCTCCGGCATGAGCGGCAGCGTCAAGCAACCGCAGGTCCACTTTGAAGTCCGCAAGGACGCCTCGCCGGTCAATCCGATCACCTTCCTCGAGTAGGTAAAGCGTCTCGGGGAAGTGCAAAAGCCCGGCTGACCGCCGGGCTTTTGTCGTTTGTGCGCCAGGCATGGCGCGTGGTGTGCGAACACCGTTTGGCCGGGGTGGTATCCGGCCGATGACTTGGAGGTGAGAGTCCTCTGCGGGCCCTGGTGATGGGAACCGTTAGCTGAACAGCAAGGGCGTTGCCGCGAGGCGGGGTCTGAAGGAAGCTGTAGGCAAAGTGCCGGCCTGACGAACAGGAAGCGCATATGAGGCGTCCGCATCCGGGCGAGGGGGCAAACACACCCGAAGCCCGATATCACCCGGAGGGTGCGGGCGTAGATGCGACAGGTATTTGGCACGAAGGTCACGCGTCTTACCCTGGGAGGTCTGCCGACCTGCCCCTGGTTTTCTACCGGCGTCGAAAGGTGTCGGGATGGGGCGGCAGACAGACGCCGTAGTAGCCGGACCAACCGGTGAAGGGCCGAACATGTCGACGGAGGCCGGACCGCTTTTCCGACCGCCTTGAGCAGATGCCTCGCAAGGGGGCCTAAGCCGGAGGTAGCGGGCGGAACCCGCGAAATAAGGCTGGGCGCTTGTAGGGCGGCGGGCATTGGGGACCATGAAACCGAGCGCGACATGAACCGCCGTGTACGGAACCGTACGCACGGTGGTGTGGGAGGAGGGACGCCGCAAGGCTCCCTCCTACCCGATTGCAGCAGCCGTGGGTCGGCTCAGTCGCGGGCGAGCACGACGCGCATGCGCCCTGCGAGATCCTGGATGTACTGCCATGCGACACGCCCGGAGCGCGCACCGCGCGTGGTCGCCCATTCCAGCGCTTCCGCATGCATCTTCTTTCGATCGAGCGTCAGCTTGAAATGCTCGGCATAGCCGTCGATCATCGTGAGATAGTCTTCCTGGCTGCATTTGTGGAAGCCGAGCCAAAGACCGAAACGGTCGGAAAGCGATACCTTCTCTTCGACGGCCTCGGATGGATTGATCGCGGTCGACTGCTCGTTCTCCATCATATGCCGCGGCAGCAGGTGGCGACGGTTGGAGGTAGCGTAGAAAAGCACGTTGTCCGGCCGGCCTTCGATGCCGCCGTCCAGCGCTGCCTTGAGCGACTTGTAGGCGGTATCGTCATGGTCGAAGGAGAGGTCGTCGCAGAAAACGATGACGCGATGCGGCACCTCCTTCAGGATATCAAGCAGGGTCGGAAGGCTCGCAATGTCCTCGCGATGCACTTCCACAAGCTTCAGCGAAACGCCGCTTTCGCGCCGCACGTCCTCATGCACGGCTTTGACCAGCGACGACTTGCCCATGCCGCGCGCGCCCCAGAGCAGCACGTTGTTGGCGGCAAATCCCTCGGCAAAGCGCACCGTGTTTTCGTGCAGGATGTCACGCACGTGGTCGACGCCGCGGATGAGCTTCAAGGCAACACGGTTCGGCCGCGCGACGGGCTGCAGATGCGTGCGGGCAGGCGACCAGACGAAACAGTCGGCGCCATTCCAGTCGTTGACGCCGGGCGCCGGGCCTGCCAGCCGCTCGACCGCATTGGCAAGCCGCCTCAGCTCCTGCAAAATGACGCTGTTCAATTCTTCGGCCATTGCATGTCCTCCTGAATTTCCTGCCGCGGCATGCGCGCCCGAGGGTTTCGACGCGCAGTAGCATGGCCTTTCCACAGCGGAAAGGTTATGAGACAGGGGAATCGGTACGCCCGCAGGCTGTTTTTGTTGCATTCGTTCTTGCCGCAACTATAGTCCGGCCACCCGAAAAAGAGAGGCGGATATACGCCGCCCGTAGTTGAGGAGCTTATCCATGTTCATCACCCCGGCATTTGCCCAGGCCGCACCGGATGCCGCTGCGTCGCCCTTCGGCTCCGGCTTCGAAATGATCATCCTGTTCGTGCCGCTGATGGTCGTCTGGTACTTCCTGCTGATCCGTCCGCAGCGCGCCCAGGCCAAGAAGCGTGCAGAAACCTTAAGCGCGATCCGCCGCGGCGACCAGGTCGTCACGGCCGGTGGCCTCGTCGGCAAGGTAACGAAGGTCGTCGACGACAAGGAACTGGAAGTCGAAATCGCTGAAGGCGTGCGCGTTCGCGTGGTCCGCAGCGGCATCGCCGACGTTCGCGTGAAGGGCGAGCCCGTAAAGGCAGACGCCGCGTAATTCCGGCAGGCAGATCAGCCGGATCAGAGGTGTCGAGACTGAAATGCTCCATCTTTCCCGTTGGAAAACAGTTCTGATCTGGCTCATTGTCTTTGTGGCGGCGCTCGGCGCCGCCCCAAATCTTTTCACGGACGTCTCGCTGCCGGGCTGGATACCGCACAAGCGGGTGGCTCTCGGCCTCGATCTTCAGGGCGGTTCGCATATCGTGCTGAAGGCGGAGCGATCCGACATCGTCAGGAAGCGGCTCGAAAACACCGTTGCGAGCGTGCGCGGCAGGCTGCGCGAAGCGGGAATTCGCTATACGGGCCTTGCCGGCAATGGGCAGACCATTCAGGTCCGCATCACCGATCCGAACCAGATCGATCGGGCCGTCAGCGTTCTGACGCCGCTGATAGCTGCGGCAACCGGAGCCCGGGATCCCGACGTCACGCTCTCGAAAGGCAATGACGGCCAGCTGACGCTGCAAATCACCGGCAAGGCGATCGGCCGAAGCCTGTCGGCGGCGCTCACACAATCGGTCGATATCGTTGGCCGCCGTGCCGTCGAGGCAGGCGGGATCGATCCTGTCATCGAAACCCGCGGCCCGGATCGATTGTCCGTGCAGGTGCCGGGTCTCGCCGACCCGCAGCGGTTCAAGGATCTTTTGAGCCAGGATGGCCGGCTTTCCTTCCACCTGATCGATAGCAGCATGTCGCCGCAGGATGCGATGAGCGGCACCGTGCCGGCGCGCTCGCGGATCGTCTATTCGCAGGACGACCCGCCGAACGCCTTTCTTGTAGAGCGCACGGAAGTGCTGTCGTCGGCCGATCTGAGCGATTTCCAGGTCGAGCCTGGCAACGACGAAGACAGTTCCATCCTGACCTTTCGCTTTAATCCCGAGAGTGCCAGGCGATTTGCCGAGCTGACGCAGAACAATGTGGGGCGGTCCCTCGCGATCCTGCTGGACGATCAGGTCATTGTCGCACCCGATATCCGCGAACCGGTCACCGGCAATAGGGGCGAGATACCGCTCAACTATTCGCAGGAAGAAACGGAAGACCTCGCCGCAATCTTGCGCTCCGGGGCGCTTCCCGTAACGCTGACGATTGTCGAGGAGCGGACGATCGATCCCGGTCTCGGCGCCGGATCCATCCTCTCCGGCCTCGTCGCAGGGTTTGTCGGCGCCGTTTTCGTGATCGGCCTGATGGTAGCGTTCTACGGTATCCTCGGTGTGATTGCCGGCGCTGCGCTTGTGGTCAACATCATGATGATCCTTGCGATTCTCAGTCTTTCGGGAGCGCCGCTGACCTTGCCGGGTGTTGCAGGCATCGTGCTGACGATCGGCATTGCGGTCGATGCCACCGTTCTGATCTACGAACGCATCCGCGAAGAGGTCAAAGGCGGCGCGCATCTCGATCAGGCGATCGGCGTAGGCTATTCCAGAGCCTTTATGACCGTCGTCGATGCCAATATCACGACCTTGATTGCCGCCGCGATCCTCTTCTACCTCGGAAGCGATGCGATACGCGGCTTTGCGGTCACGCTTGCGATCGGCATTCTAACGACGGCGTTCACTGCCTTCCTCTTCACACGCCCGCTGGTCGTTGCCTGGGTGCGCCACCGCCGCCTCAAGCATCTGCCGAAGAGCGTCCACACCGATCTCTTCGACGGCACGAACATCCGCTTCATGGGCATCCGCCGCTACAGCTTCACCGCGCTTGCGGCCCTTTCGCTCGTTTCCATGCTAGCCGTAACGACGATTGGCATGAATCTCGGCATCGATTTCACGGGCGGCTCCGTCATCGAAGTGAGATCCAAGCAGGGACCGGCCGATCTTGAGGATATCCGTTCGCGGCTGAGCCAACTGAATATAGGCGATATCCAGGCCAGGCGCCTGCGTGATGCCTCAAACGCCATCATCCGCATTGAAGCGCAGGGCGGCGGCGAAAATGCCGAGCAGTCGGCAATCACCCTCGTGCGCAGCGAGCTTGCGGACCAGTATGATTTCCGCCGCGTCGAAGTCGTCGGCCCCGCCGTTTCCGGCGAGCTGACGAAGTCGGCGACGCTCGGCGTTCTTGCTTCGCTTGCGGCGATCCTCGTCTACATCTGGTTCCGCTTCGAGTGGCAGTTCGCCGTCGGCGCCATCATCGCGACGCTGCACGACGTCATCCTGACGCTCGGTTCCTTCGTCGTCACCGGGATCGAATTCAATCTGACGAGCATCGCCGCATTGCTTGTGATCGTGGGCTATTCGCTGAACGACACCGTCGTCGTTTACGACCGCATGCGCGAAAACCTGAAGCACTTCAGGAGGATGCCGCTACCGATCCTGATCGACGCCTCGATCAACCAGACGCTGTCGCGCACGATCCTGACGTCTGCCACGACGCTGCTTGCGCTGCTTGCGCTCTACCTCTTCGGCGGCGAGGTCATCCGCTCCTTCGCGCTCGTCATCCTTTTCGGCGTTGCCGTCGGAACCTTCTCCTCCATTTATATTGCAGCACCGGTACTGATCCTCTTCAGGCTTCGCCCGAAGACCCTCGACGAGAAAGAGGATGGGGCCACCGATGAAAAATCCGGAAAGGCCACAGTGTAAGCCATGGCTAAAGGCATCGAAATCCGCGAGGCCCATTTCCCCGGCCGCGCTCCCGTCGACACGTACGGAAATGGCGGCTTCCGCTTTGCCGATATGTCGCATCGCGGCTCCATCCTCTGCCTTCCATCCGGCATCTACGGCTGGGACATGGACATGTCGAAGGCGCTCTCCGTCGAGAGTTTCCGGAGAGTGCTGGATGAGGCAGATGACATCGAGGTTCTGCTCGTCGGGACAGGCACCGAGCTTCGCCGCTTGCCGCCGGAGCTGAAGGATGCCCTGAAGGCCCGCGGTATTTCCTCCGACCCGATGAGCACGGGTGCTGCCGTCCGCACCTTCAACATCATGCTCGCAGAATCGCGCGCCGTCGCGGCGGCCCTGATCGCGGTCTGACAATGACGGACAAACCGATGAGCAACCAGGAGATCTGCCTGGCGATGCTGCGCGACAGCGACCGCGATCGCTATCTCGCCTGCCTTTTGTCTCCGCAGGACAAGCGCGGCGCACTCGCAGCCCTTTACGCCTTCAATGCCGAACTCGCCCGCATCCGCGATCTCGTGCACGAGCCGCTGCCCGGTGAGGTGCGCATGCAATACTGGCGCGATCTGCTGGAAGGCAGCGCCCACGGCTCGACCGAGGCCAATCCTGTTGCCGCATCCTTGCTGAGCGCGATCGAGGCCCACCGCCTGCCGCGCCAGACGCTCATCGACATGATCGATGCGCGCATCTTCGATCTCTACGACGATCCGATGGAAACGCGCACCTCACTCGAAGGCTATGCCGGAGAGACGGCCTCCGCGCTGATCCAGCTGGCAAGCCTCGTCTTGTCGGCGGACGAGGCGGCGAAATCCGCGGAGGCCGCGGGCCATGCCGGTGTCGCACAGGCTATTGCCGGCATGCTGCTGCTGATGCCGCTGCACCGCCATCGCGGCCAGCTCTATATTCCGCTCGAAATTCTGAGCGCCACCGGACTCGATCGCGATAGCTTTTTGGCGGGCAAGGACAAGGCGCGCATTTCCGCTGCTATCGAAGCCTTCGTCGGTCTTGGCCGCGATCATCTCGCAAAGGCCCGTGCGGTCGTGCTCCCGCCCGCCATTTTCCCAGCCTTCCTGCCTGTGACGCTTGCCGAGCCAATGCTGATGAAGGCGCAGAAGGCTGGTGCTGGACTGCTTGATCAATCGCTGCAACAGCCGCAATGGCGCCGTCAGCTCGGCATGACGCTGGCGCTGATACGCAAGAAAATCTGAATCTGTTCAAATTCGCGCAAGGCTCGGGCACTATAAGCGGACAACCGCTAAGCCTGAATCGGAGAAAACGGCGTTGAGCATGATCGTCTGGTCCGTCATTTTTGCCCTTGTGGTCTTCCTGGCCTTCGTCGCGACCCGTTTGGCGGCGCAGAACAAGGATGAGGAGGGCTTTCACGATACCGGTCTCGCCATCCTGGAATTCAATCGTGCCTTCCCGCACGAGGCGATCCGCCAGCTTCAGGCGACGGCCGACGGTCAGGTGGTTTTCGTGCGACTGCACGACAACAAGGCGGGCTTCATGCGCAATATGCACCGCCACTTCTCCTGCCATGTGCTGGAGCCGGGCAGGGTGCGCGTCGTCAGTTCGGAAACGGGAAGGGGCCTGGTCATCGATTTCCTCGATCACCCGCATCACAACGGCGTTTTCGAATTCGCTTCCGCCAAGGAGGCAGCCGAAGTTTCGCTCTGGCTGCTCGGCAATTACGTCGCCGACGCAGACCTTGCGCTGCCGCCGAGCGAAAGGCCGGCAGCCAACAATCAGTAAAACTCAGGCGCTCTCTGCAAAAGGCGCGCTCTGGCCGAGCCATGCGGCGCAATCGGCAAGCGCGCGCTTGGCGATCAGCTGCCGCTTCAGGATGGTCTTGTCCTTGCCGCGGAAGCGTTTGACGCCCTCCGGCTTGACGATCGAGCCGGGCCGCAGGTCCGGAAACAGGCCGAAATTGATGTTCATCGGCTGGAAGGAGCGCTTGCCCGGTTCCTCGTCGGTGACGAGATGCCCGCCGGTGATATGTCCAAGCAGCGAACCCAGAGCCGTGGTCGCCGGCGGCAGCAATACCGCTTCGCCCTTGCGTTCGGCGGCGGCGAAACGCCCCGCCATCAGCCCGACGCTGGCGCTTTCGACATAGCCCTCGCAGCCGGTGATCTGGCCGGCAAACCGCAGCCCCGGCCGCGACTTCAAGGTCAGCGAGGGATCGAGCAGCGTCGGCGAATTGATATAGGTGTTGCGGTGCAGGCCGCCGAGGCGGGCGAATTCGGCGTTCTGCAGACCCGGGATCATCCGGAAGATTTCCGCCTGCGCGCCGTATTTCAGTTTAGTCTGGAACCCGACCATGTTGTAGAGCGTACCGAGCGCATTGTCCTGACGAAGCTGCACGACGGCATAGGCTTTGACCGATGGATTGTGCGCGTTGGTCAGCCCCATCGGCTTCATAGGCCCGTGGCGAAGCGTCTCGCGACCGCGCTCCGCCATCACTTCGATCGGCAAGCAGCCGTCGAAATAGGGCGTGCCTTCCCACTCCTTGAAGCCGACGGTGTCGCCAGCGATCAGCGCGTCGACGAAGGCATTATACTGCTCCTCGTCCATCGGGCAGTTGATATAGTCCTTGCCGGTGCCGCCGGGACCGACCTTGTCGTAGCGCGACTGATACCAGCAGATGTCCATGTCGATGCTGTCGCGATAGACGATCGGTGCAATCGCATCGAAGAAGGCAAGCGCGTCCGCACCCGTTTCTTCCTGGATTGCCGCAGCCAGTGACGGCGCCGTCAGCGGTCCGGTGGCAACGATGGCCAGATCCCACTCCTTCGGAGGCAGCCCGGTCACTTCCTCGCGAACGACGCTGACGAGCGGATGGTCGTCGATCACCTTCGTCACTGCGTCCGAAAAGGCCTCGCGATCGACGGCGAGCGCCCCGCCCGCTGGAACCTGATGCTTGTCGGCGCAGGCCATGATGAGCGAGCCTGCCATGCGCATTTCCGCGTGGATCACGCCGACGGCATTGCTCGTCGCGTCGTCGGAGCGGAAGGAATTGGAGCAGACGAGCTCCGCAAGGCCGTCGGTCTTATGCGCATCGGTGCCGCGCACGCCACGCATTTCGTGCAGGATGACCGGCACGCCGGCATTGGCAATCTGCCATGCGGCCTCCGAGCCGGCGAGCCCGCCGCCGACGACGTGGATAGGGGAATAGGAAGAGGTCTTGTTCATGCGCGGCTGATATCACGCCCGGCGCGAACAGGGAACTCCCGGCGTGAAAAAGCCGAACCAGGCGGCAATGCCACAAGATACCGATCCCGAAATTGTGGCTGGCGATTGCACCAGGGGATCGTGTGTCGCAGTCGTCGAGGAATGCCCAGCACTTCCTCCTTGGCGTGGATTCCGTCGAATCCAGCGCCACGCGGATCTCGTGATGCGCGTGCCAGTCTATATCGGTGCGGCAGTCTCTGTGAAAAAGCATGGCCTCATGCAGGCACCAGTTCCGTCGCTCCGCACTCGAATTTTGCCGAAACCCTGCCGGTCTGGTTCCGTCGCGACGTCTTCTGCCGTTTGCTTGCAGCAACCGGCGCCGCTGCGGCCTGTTCGGTTTCGCTGACGATCCGCCGCAAAGCCTCGCGCGACTTTTCAGCGAATTTCCGCTGCACTGGATTGTCGTAGTTATATTGCTCGACCATGGCGAAGACGCGTGCAGCCTCCGGCTGGCGGCCCGCCGCCGCCAGTGCCACGCCTTGCTTGTAGTGCGCCTGCGCGTCGTAGGGCGAGCGTTCGATGATGCGGCCGAAAGTCCTCGCAGCCTCCTCGTAGGTGCCGAGCGCGAGTTGCGTGTCTCCAAGACGCAGATAGACCGGATTCGGGTCGTCGATGCGGCCGATAAGCGCCGTGAAGCCGGCCTCGGCTTCGTGCAGCTTGCCCTTCTCGAACATCAGGCTCGCCAGCCCGAACTCCGCACCCATATGGCTGGGGACGGTTTCGAGAAGCTGCCGGAACGCCGCTTCGGCAAAAGCTTTGGCGCCGTCGCGGTACATCTGCAGCGCTTGGTCGTAGACGAAGGGGATGCTGCGGGGATGGATCACGTCACCGAGATTGCGGCCGCTGCGCGTGCGGAACAATGTGCAGCTGATCCGGCGCTCGTCGGGGCCGAACATGTATTTATAGGGCTCGTTACCGCGCAGGAAGTCGTATGTCTTGAATCCGTCCGCGATCGCCCTGCGAATGCAGTAGCCATGCAGGATGAGGCCGGGCGAGGGCGTCTTCCAGGTCTCGTCGCGGCCGGTGATGTAAAAGAGGATCGACTTCTTCTGCCGGTCGACGATGTTGGCCAGTGCGCCGAGCGGCCGGTCGCCGTACCACATCACCGGCACATCGAGATTGCCGTCCTTGAAGCTGTCCATCAGCAATTGGCGCGTCGCGCCGATCAGCCGTTCGGTGCGTTCCTTGCCCTTCCGCCCAATCCACTTCGTGCGCCACAGCTCGAAGAGAATATCGAGGTCGCGGTCGATGGTTTCCGGCGTCGCCATCGTGATGCGATAGTCGTCGTCGCTCTCGACCTTGCGCAGGAAGCGCCGCAGTTTCTGGCGCGTCTGGCTGCTCATCTTCTGTTCCAGATAGTCGTCAAAGCTCGGTGGCAGCGTGACGACCGGGCAGATGCAGTTGTCTATGTTCTCGGGATTTTGCGGGGAGCTGTCGCGGAACATCACCTCCGGCCCCTGCAGCGCGCGAACCAGTGCTTCGCGCCGTTGCGGAGGGCCGCTGAAATATTCCAGCTTCAGATGCGTCCAATTCTGCCGTTTCAGATAGGCGGCAAATCCGGCGATCGCGTGCTGCTCATAGTCCGGCTGCGCGATGAAGCCGGTATAGTCGGCCGAAAAATTGCCGGCCATGATGATCTCGTCGAAAAAGACGCCGGTCTTCTTGTCATGCTGGGTGGTGACACGCAGAGGAAAGAAGGCGACGTAGGGAGAGCGATCCTCCCGTTCGCGCAGCGCTAGGATGAACCAGCGTTTGCGATGAAAAAGATAGGACTTGAGCCATATCCAGGACACGAAGTGTTGCGCATGAGGATCGTCCATATAGACCCGATCCCAGTCTTCGCGGACAGCCTCGAAGCCGGCCTCGGTGTCGATCACGTCAATGCGCATGGTCCCCTCCCAATACCCATAACACATTCGGGAGGCTTCATTCTAAGGGCAAATGCAGGGCTTCAAATATGCCGTTCGGATGAAACGTTTGTATTAAATATGATTAGCCGCCGGGGGTTAGGAGCAGGGGCTAAAGCTCGCCGGATACATGCGAGCTTGCGTTGATGAAGCTCCAGAGCGATTGGCTGATCGAGACGATCTCGGCGATCGATTTCTCCAGCGCCGCAATCTCCTTTTCGTCGAGTTGCTCGACCTTGCCGTAGCTGATTTCCTTGTCGTCCTCGACGAAGCGCATCAGTTGCGTGCCGGAGATCTGGCCCTTGTCGTCGAAGGAATAGATGCAGTGGTTATACTTGTTGCGCATCTTGGATTCCTTCTTCATGCGCGACATGGCGTGAAGAACGGCCTTGCGGTCTGCTGCTGGCGTGGAATGCAGCTTTGCGAGGCGCTCGACCAGGTCGATCCTCGCCCGTGTCGTGTTGAGCGTCAGGAACACGACGATCGCCGCGTCCTTCTGGATTTTGAGAAGGTGGGCAATGATGTAGATCAGCAGGCTTTCGGTATTGGTCCAGACATAGTTCAGGCGGCCGACCCGCAGCAGCACGTCAGACATAGCCGCCATGAAAGCCTCCCTCCGTCGATCCTCTGGTGAAACGATACTTCAGATCGCCGTGAGAGGCTTTTGTTTTCTTTTGCTGACTGCTGCCATCAGCGTTCCTTGAATGCACGCGACATGCTGTCGGTGATCGGTTTCGTCAGATACTCGAAGAAAGTGCGTTCGGATGTCTGGATCAGCACGTCGGCCGGCATGCCGGGCACCGGATGGAAGCCGTGAACCCGGCTGATCTCGTCGTCGGGTATTTGGACACGCACGATATAGACATCCTTCACCTGCTGGCCGGCATTTTCCTCGATCGAGTCTGCGGAAACGTAGAAGACGTTGCCGTTGAGCACCGGCGTCGTGCGCCGGTTGAGTGCCGAAAGGCGTATGGCCGCCGTCTGGCCCTCATGCAACTGGTCGATCGACGTGCGCAGTACCTGCGCTTCGATGATGAGCGGCACATGCGCGGGCAGGATTTCCATGATCGGCTTGCCGGTGGTGATGACGCCGCCTGCGGTGTGATAATAGCTGCGCACGACGGTGCCGTTGACCGGCGAGCGGATGACCGTGCGCTCGAGGACGCCTGCTGCTTCGCGAACCTGCTCGCGCACGCTGTCGAGCTCGGATTCGGCAGTTTCCAGCGCGTCGAGTGCGGCCTGCTTATTGGAGTTGACGGCGATGACCGCTTCCTGACGGAACTTGGCGACTTCCGCCTCGCTTTCATTGAGCTCGCCCGTCAGCCGCGATATATCGCCCAGTGCATCGGCCATGGCGCGTTCGATCGCCAGAAGGTCGGTCTTGCGCATATAGCCGACCTTGACGAGACGCGCCTTGGAATCGCGCTCTTCGGTCAGAAGAGACAGCTGGCGCTCGAAGGCCTCCTTCTGGCCGTTGTATCCCTTGAAGCGGTACTCCAGCGATTTGATGTTCTTATCGATGAGGTTGAGCTGTTCTTCCAGCTTGATCTGCTTGCTGTGGAAAACAACGTTCTGGCTCTGGATGATCGCGTTGACGTCTGGGTCGCTCGCCTCGGCCATGACGATGTCGGGTATCTTGAATTGGCGGGCGCCTTGGGCCTCGGCGCGCAGCCGAGCCACCACCGCTTCAAGGCGCAGGCGCCGCAGCTTCAGCATCCGCTCGTTGGAGAGCGCGGCCGTCGGGTCGAGTGTCACCAGAACATCGCCTTCCTTGACGACATCGCCTTCGCTGACGCTCATTTCCTTGATGATACCGCCTTCGAGATGCTGCACGATCTTGTTGTTGCCGGTTGCGACGAAGCTGCCCTGCGCGATGATTGCGGAGGCAAGCGGTGCGGTTGCCGCCCAGAAGCCGAAGCCGCCGAAGGAGGCGAAAAGGACGCCGAGCCCGATGATGCTGTGATAGCGGATGGAGCGCGGCACTTCGCTGTACCATTCGATCGGGTTGCCGGCCGGTTGCGGCTTTTTACTCACCATTGTCGTTACCTTCGATACGCGGCGGCTGCCGGCCGTTACTCTTGGAAAGCGCTTCCATGACCTCGGTACGCTCGCCGAACATGGCGACGGAGCCCTCCTTCAGAAGCAGGATCTTGTCGACGCACTGAAGCAGGGCGGGGCGCTGCGTGATCGTTACCGTCGTGATGCCCTTTTTCTTCGCATGGATGAGGGCACGTGCAAGCGCTGCCTCGCCCTGCGAATCGAGGTTGGAGTTCGGCTCGTCGAGAACGACGAACTTCGGATCGCCGAAGAACGCACGGGCAAGCGCGATACGCTGTTTCTGGCCGCCGGAAAGCGGAGCACCATCGGCGGCAACGATCGTCTCGTAGCCCTGTGGGAAGCTCGCGATCAGCTCATGCACGTCGGCAAGCACGGCCGCCTCGTAGATCTGCTGGTCTTCGACGTCGTCGCGCATGCGCGATATGTTGGCCTTGATCGTACCGGGAAAGAGCTGAACGTCCTGCGGCAGATAGCCGATGCTTTCGCCGAACTGCCGTTGGTCCCAGTTGCGCAGGTCCATGAGGTCCAGGCGCACGTTGCCGGAAGTCGGCAAGATCGAGCCGACGAGCATCTTGCCGAGCGTCGTCTTGCCGGAGCCGGAATTGCCGATGATCGCCAGCGATTCGCCCTTCTTCAGGGAGAAGGAGATGCCGTTCAGGATCACCTTCTTCTGCGGCGGCGGTACGAAGAGAATACGCTCGACATCCAGCCGGCCTTCCGGATTGGGCAGCCGCAGCCGCGGAAAGTTCAGCGGCGAGGTGATCAGCAGCTGCTTGATCCTGCCGAAGGCAGACGCCGACTTGTTGAACTGCTGCCAGCCTTCGATTGCACCTTCGATCGGCGCCAGCGCGCGGCCCGAAACGATCGAGGCCGCAATCACCATGCCGCCCGTCATCTCGCCCGAAAGCGACAGATGCGCGCCCCAGCCGAGCAGCGCGACCTGCGTGATCATGCGGCAGGCCTTCGAGACGCCGGAAAAGACGATATTCCGGTCCTGCGCCGAGACATGCGATTTCAGCGAGCCGGCCGTCTCTCGGCCCCACATCTTCACCGCCTCGGGGATCATGGAGAGCGCATTGATGATCTGCGAGTTGCGCGACATGGAATCGAGGTGGAAGTTCGCGCGGCTGAGATAGCCGTTCGCCTCCGCGAACTGCCGCGCCGTGAACTTCTGGTTCAAATAGGCGATGACGAAGAGCACTGCGCAGCAGGTCATAATGATGAGACCGAGATGTGGATGCACCAGATAGACCACGACGACGAAGAGCGGCATCAGCGGTGCATCGAGAAAGGCGATGAGCGTGCCTGAGGTCAGGAAGGACCGCAATTGCTGCAGATCCTGCAGCGTCTGGTAGTCCCTGCCGTTGCTGTGCAGCGATGCGCGAGCGGCGGCACTCAGGATCGGCGCCCCGAGTTGCACTTCGAGCTCGACCGCCGTGCGCATCAGAATGAAGCGCCGGATCGAATCCATGAAGGCCTGCAGGATGACGGCGCCCAGAACGGCAACCGTGAGCATGACCAGCGTATCGATCGAACGGCTCGTGAGCACGCGGTCGGAAATCTGGAAGAGATAGAGAGGGATCGCAAGCAGCAACACGTTGATGGCGATCGTGAAGGCCATGACGATGACCATGTTGCGCCGGACAGCTGCGATACCCCTTGCGAGACTAACGGCAAAGTTCACCGGTTCGCTGCGCTTGTGGAAGCTGGCGCCGCCACCGCCGCCACCGCCACCACCGCCAAAATCGGGGGTCTTGCCGTTGTTGCCGCCGTCGTTACGCTGGCGGCGCTCGTTCTCCCTGATTGGCCCGCGATTGCCGTCGATCGTCTTGCCGAAGGGAATTGCGGGATTGGCCTTTGCCTCGCTCTGATCACCCGGCGTCTTGAGCGGCACGATGGGCGTGTCAGGCGTTGCCTTGGCAACGGTTTCCCCGGCCTTCGCCTGTTTTGTCGACCACTCAGGACTTGGGATGGCGCGCGAGCGTAGCGGGATCAGCGGGACCGTCTCCTCGGCTGGATTTTCGATCGGCTCAGGGGCTTTTTCGGCCTTCGGCTCGGCGGGCGAAACGGACTGCGCCGGCGCCGTGCGGTTCTCCGTGAGCTTCCGCAGGCTCGCAACGGCTTCGTCGATCGCCGACATGCAGGCAACCGTCAGCGTTTCGTCGACGCGGCCGGTACTGCCAAATCTGAGCGAGCGGTCGGCGGAAAGCGTCTGTTTTGAAATATGATTCACGTAACGTCTCCCTCTGGCTCCGGTTAGGCGACGACGGTTTGCATTACGTCGGCCGGTTGAGCCAGCGTCCATGAAAGGTCATGACCTGCGTTGATGACCGCGTCCTCGGATCCACCAAGCGGCTCGTCCTCCCCGAGGAATGCGATAACTTCATTGGCGAGATGATCGCTGTTCGGCTGTGGCTGCGATGTGTCGTGCTCCACCAGGCCGCCCTGGATCAGGATGGCATCCGAATAGAGCTGACCGGCAAGGTAGGTCGTCTGGCCGAAGCTGTCGTAATCGGTAATCTGCGCGATGTTGACGACCGCATTGCTGCCCGTGTCGATCTTTATATCGGCGCCCTGGTTGTGCTCGAGAATGTTCGATACGGCCTGTGTCACGTCGTCGGAATCGCCAAGGATGCTCACCTGCTTGATGATGTTCACATCGTAGAGATTGCCGGTGATGTAGAGGACGTTGAGGCCGATATAACCTTCGAAATTGCCGTCATGCGATAGCCCCGACGGCATCGCCGCATCGCGGTCCTCGATTGCCTTTTGCGTCTGCACCACATAGTCGGGCATCGCTTCGAAACGGTCGTTTGCGCCGACGTTATGGATAGATGCGAGGTTCCAGATCAGATTGTTGCCGGATTGCACGATGGCTCCTGGAGCCCCGTCCTCGGCGCGCACCCAGTCGTTGTCGTAGAGCAGGGCGATCTGCGAAATGACATTCATGTCGAGGATGTCGCCGCCGACGATGATCAGGTCGTACTGCATGCCGATGCCGAGGAAGGAGGCAAGGTTGACGGCGGCATTGCCACCTGTCAGCACGGTTGCCTCCGAACCGGTCGTCGTTACGGTCATCGTGTCGTTGTCGCTGATGAAGTGATACTGCTCGATCCAGTTCACGAAGGAAACATCGCCTTCGATCACGCTGACGCGCCATGCGGTCGGAAAGATCGTCTCAGCCGCCGGTTCTGCTGTGTCCGGCTTTCCGTCGTCGTAAGTGCTGCGCTCGAAAATCGCGATGTTGTTCGCAACGGCCGTCGCGCTATCGTCATGATTGAAGACGGAAGCGATCTCGTCGCGATCGCTGTAGACGTAAAACTGCGAAATCGCATCGATCTGATGGTAGTTGCCCATCACGGCGATAACCGGCGATATGATCGCCGTCTCGGTGATCTCCACCACGTTTGCAAGCACATTCGCGCCTGCGGCCACATCGAGGCTGTTTTCGCTGCCGCCGTCCTGTTCCACGGGTACGTCGCTTTTCTCAGGCTCCGTGGGCGGCGTTGCGGTGCCGCGGTCGGGCATGAAGTCGTCGATCGAAGGCGCTTCTTCGACGAGCTGACCGTTCACATAAGTATAAGTACTAATGCCGTCGATCTGGTTGTCTGGGAGTACGATGATCTGCGGTTCGCCGCTTTCCATCGTCGTGGCGCTGCTCTCGCGCGCCGCCTGGATGTACTCGTGGATATCGTCCGCGATCGCCCGCAGGCCTTCCTGCGTATCGACGCGATCATAGGAAGAGAAGGGCGTAAAGGCGTCCGCCTTCTCGCTGAATTCCATGAGGCGGTGTGTGACGAAGCTCGTGTCGCGCAGCTCCGGCTGATCGCCGGTCATATTCAGGTGGTCGTCGTCGATCAGCATATTCGCCTGGGCGACATGGCTGATGACCGAGCCTGGTCCCTGGAAGACTTCGAGTTCTTCTTCCTCCTCCTCGCCGGGAAGGTAGACATTGGCGCCGAAATGTGGAGCGCTGAGATCGCGCGATGCAATCTCGGCCAGCTTCTTCAGGGTCTCTTCGAATACGCCGCCGAAGTGGCGCGGATCTCCGTAGTTGATATCATAGCTGACGGATCGGTAATCGACGCCTGGATCGTAATCTTTCAGCTGAAGGTTCGAAGTAAAGGCCGGGCTGAAAGCCTCGTCCTCTGACAGCGAAGGATCTGCTTCGCGCGGACGGGCGCCGTCCAGGTAATTGCTTCGCATCCGCGCTTCGTCGGTTGCAGCGCCGAATAAGCCGATAAAATGGGCAACGATTTCCGAAATCTTCTCTGCATGCATGACGGCCCCTCCCGTTCAACACGGTGTCCGGCCCGAAAGGCAGCAAACTCATCGATGACGAGCTATTCTTCTCTGCCGCTTCTCAAGCCACCAAACTGCACCGGCGGATTGCCGGTGCAGTTTGTTTCCGCACTGGTTGGAGGTCAGGCTCCAGAGTCGGCGTCGTCTCCCGCCAGGTTGCCGCCTACGACGCTGCTGTCGAAGGTGTTGGAGAGCAGGTTGGCGCCCTGAACGACTTCCAGATGGAAGCCGGAATTGGCAATGATCGCCGAAGCGTCTGCCGTGCTCGTGCCGGTGACGTCGTCGCCTGCGCCGCCATCCCAACCGCCGTCGCTGATGTCGATGCCTTCCGAGCCGAAGGCCTTGCCGCCGTCCGCTTCGAGATGGTTGCGGGCCCCTTCGTTATCCATCTTGATGTTCCAGGCACTGTCCTGGTCGGCAAGATGATTTGCCTGGACAGCGCTGAAGCCGTTGCCGCCAGCACCGAGCGAGCCGTTGAGGATGTTGTCGACATCAAGCGTGAACGAGAAGTTGTCACCGATATTGAGGTTGCCGCCGGCGATCCCGAGATTGTCGAAATCCTTGACGTCTTCAAGAACGGCGAAGTCTGTGTCCGTCTTGTTGAAGCTGTCGGTCGTCGTCGTATTGTGGCTGTTGGTATCGGTGATCGTCTTGATATCGGTGTCAGTATCCGTGATCGTCTTGATATCGGTATCGGTAATGGTCTTGATGTCGGTGTCCGTCTTGGTGCTGGTGAACGTGTCGTTGTCGCTGTACGACTTGCTGTCGTAGCTCCAGTCATAGTCGGTCTTGACGTCCGTATCGGTGATAGTGGTCGTCTTGGTGTTGGTGATGTTGTCGTTGTCGCTGTACGACTTGCTGTCGTAGCTCCAGTCGTATGAGTTGTCGCGGTTGTCGCCGTTGTTGGCATCGACATCGATCTTGGAGTCCACGTCCACATCGACGCTGCTGTCGCTGTTGTTGCGGTTGTCGCCGTTTGCCACACCGCCGACATAGCCGGTGGAGCCGTCTTCTACGTCAGTATCGTTGATTGCAGTATTGGCGAAGCCGTCGGCAAGTGCGCCGACATTCGTTTCATCGCCGCCATTCGGATAATTGTAGCTCATTTCGCATTTCTCCAAAAAAATTCGGAGCAGCTTTCGAAATCCCTTTCATCTCAACGGGATTTTGCTCGCGCTTGCTCCGATACTGTTACAGATCGGCAGATGTAAGCACTACCTTGTCACCTGCGCTTGATGTTCCGGTTTGTAGATCAAACCCTCATTGAACTGCGCGTTACTAAGTACAAAGGCGCAGGTATCCTGATCCGCAATTGTAAGATTGCAGACTTGATGCACTTATTTCTTTGAGTTACCCCAGCTAAGGCGCCGCGATACCGCAGACACTAGGTGGTATTCGACGCCTCCCATGTCGCCATTTGGCAACGATGCGACTGTGGCCGAGAAAATATTATGTTGATAGATACCAATTCGGGCTAGCGAACCAGGAATTACTGCAATCAGCCGGAAGTAATCATGGAAAATAGACCAGCGAAGCACTCGGGCATCCAGTCGCGCCCTCGCATACTGATGCCGCAAGGCCGCTGGCCTGGCGTTCCGAAGGTTCAGCTTGCTGGTTTTGCGGCCAGAACGTTTTCATAAGTAACTTCTTAGTTCGCTGCCGCGATGGTAAAATACCAAAAATAGTCTGTCTTTTATATTGGCACACAAAATACCATTTCGAGGCAAAAATATTGGAACATATAGCCCACAAGTTAGCTGTACTTACGCCGATACAACCGGAACAATAGGAAATATCACTTTAAATCTGCAAAAACTAACCCATTTGGGCCATTTATTTTCGTATCTGTTCATATTACCATAATTAAGAAATGGCTAACTAACTAAGACGGAAATTTTTAGGGCACACCTCTTTGGGTGTTTTCACATTATCGCCCAAAGCATCTGTAACGTGTAACGCTATGGGGAGGCGTAAATGTTCATGACGGCGTCAAAGACGGGGGATGCCGACCAAAGCCGAAAGTTCGGCCCGGCCGGAGATACAATACTGGTCATTGCAAATGCGGATTTGTTCTCCGAATGCCTGGCAGAGGCTTTGGCGAAGAAATTCGCAGGCTGCGAAGTGGTGAGCAAGGGCTATTCAAAAGCCATGCTGGAAAACGACGCAAATGACGCCAAGCTCGTGCTCTTCTATCATATAGCGGGCCCCGAGCTGAACGAGGCGCTTCAGGTCGTGCGGGAAAACCACCCGTCGACGTCGATCGGTCTCGTCGTCGAGGCGATCGACATGCTGGAGCCCTATATAAACCGGCTGGTCGAAGCGCGGGTCATCGATGGCGTGCTGCCGCTCAATCTCCGCCTCGACGTGTTCATGGCGGCGGTCGACCTTCTGATGAAGGGCGGCGAGCATTTCCCCTCGGCGCTGCTTAACCGGCTCACGGCCGCGCAGCCGGAAAAATCGCTTTACGACACGAAGTCGGTTGCTGGAGCCGGTGCCGGCACTTTGAGGCTTCGCCAAGGCGATCTTTCCGCGCTCACCACCCGCGAAGTCCAGATCCTGGATCTGATCTGCAAGGGTACGCAGAACAAGATCATCGCCGATGAGCTGCACCTTTCCGAAAACACAGTGAAGGTTCACGTACGCAACATCTATAAGAAGATGAATGTCCGCAACCGCACTGAGGCCGCTTCACGCTTCTTCAACAATGAAGCCGGCAACGCATCGGGCAGGTGGCGAAACTAGACCCTCAGGGTCGTCAGGTGGCCGGTCGCGCGAAGCAGCGCGACTTCTGGCCGAACCCGCTCGGCGTGCAGATCCAGGGCGCGGACCCATAATAAACCTTGGACCCCGCGCTCACTGGCGTCGCTTTGTTGCTCGCCACCGCATAGCTGTAGACCTTGCTGCTGCGCGGCACTTTGGTAACCACGGTTTTTGCCGGCTTTGCATTGGACGCAAGTGTCAGGTCGTCATCGACGGCCGCACATGAAATCGGTCCTGCAGCGATGAGCATCAGCCCAAAAGCTAGCGCAGTCCTGCGAACGGCATCCGACGTCCGCATTCCGGTGAAATCGAAGTTCCGCATCGCTCGTTCCCCTCAACAAGGCAGCCTTTTGCCTGCCTTCCGCTCCCATGTCTAGAACGTATTGGTTGAGCGAAGCTTGCATTGTCGATTCAATAATCAAATCCAACATGGTTAAGCAGGATTAAACACGCTTATATCAACTGTATTACAAGAGTAATCAATTCGAAATAGCCCACGCTTTTCATGTTGACGGAATATAAAAGCCTAATATCATCAACCATAGATAGACTTGAATTGGCGGGTTAGGCCAAAAACTACTCGGGTAGCTCAAGTATTTATCTGTTTTGCTTCGGAGTAATTCTGGAGACTGAAGGAGATCTATTAAAAAATAAGGATCAGTGTTCTTGGTCCTATTGGGAAGGGGTTTGTAATGCGTAGTTTCGTTCCCAACGAAATATGTTCCGGTTATGATAATCTATCGGGCCGGACACCGAAGAAAGTGCTCGTCAACGGAGGCGCGGGATTCCTCGGCTCCCATCTTTGCGAGCGGCTTCTCAAGGGCGGCCACGAAGTCATCTGTCTGGATAATTTCTCGACCGGCCGCCGATCCAACGTCCACCATCTCCGGCCATTTTCACGTTTTCGGATCATCGAGCACGATGTTCGCAGTCCCTTTGACGTGGATGCGGCGCTGATTTTCAATTTCGCGTCTCCGGCCTCTCCGCCGGATTATCAGCGCGATCCGGTTGGAACCTTGCTCACCAATGTGCTCGGCGCCGTCAATGCGCTCGATCTCGCACGGCGCAACGGGGCGACGATCGTGCAGTCCTCGACCTCCGAGGTCTACGGCGATCCGGAGCACAGCCCGCAGCGGGAGAGCTATTGCGGCAACGTCAACCCGGTCGGTCCGCGTGCCTGCTATGACGAAGGCAAGCGCAGTGCCGAGACGCTGTTCTTCGACTACCATCGAACCTACGGCGTCGATATCCGGGTCGGGCGGATATTCAACACCTACGGGCCGCGCATGCGTCCGGATGACGGCCGCGTGGTCTCGAATTTCATCGTCCAGGCGCTGCAGAACAAGAACATCACCATTTATGGCGATGGCTCGCAGACCCGTTCCTTCTGCTATGTCGACGATCTGATCGAAGGGTTCCTTCGTTTCTCGAACGCCGGGAAGAAATGCACCGGGCCGATCAATCTCGGCAATCCGGCCGAAATCCCGGTGCGCCAGCTCGCCGAGATGATCCGCGAGATGACGAACTCGCGCTCGCGTATCGTTCATCTGCCTCGGGTCACAGATGACCCGAGACAGCGGCGGCCGGATATCTCGCGGGCCCAGGCAAAACTCGGCTGGCAGCCGCGTGTCGCGCTGGAAACCGGCCTTGGAAAGACGATCGAATATTTCGAGGCACGTCTTTCCGCGGCAAAGGTAGCGGAGGCCGTATGAGATGTCTCCCTACATCATCGTCACGGGTGGTGCCGGCTTCATCGGCAGCCACATCTGCAAGGCGCTGGCCGGCGCGGGGTTCACGCCGGTCGCATATGACAATCTCTCGACCGGCCATCAGGATGCCGTTCGCTGGGGACCGTTGATCGATGCCGACATCGCCGATGTCGGCTCCCTGAAAAAGGCGCTCGGTAGGTTCGAGCCGGTATGCGTCATCCATTGCGCGGCGAATGCCTATGTCGGCGAGTCGGTCGCAGACCCGCGCAAGTACTATCGCAACAATGTTTCCGGCAGCCTTGCGCTTTTGGAAGCATGCCTGGACCAGCAAGTCGATCGCATCGTCTTTTCGAGCAGCTGCGCGACCTATGGCATTCCGGCGGCATTGCCGATCCGCGAGGAGATGGTTCAGCTGCCCGTCAATCCATACGGACGAACGAAACTGATCTTCGAAATGGCGCTGGAGGATTATGCCGCCGCCTATGGCCTTCGTTTCGTGTCGCTGCGTTATTTCAATGCCGCCGGCGCCGATCCGCAGGGCGATCTTGCCGAGCGTCATGAACCTGAAACGCATCTCATCCCGCGGGCGTTGCTGGCGGCTGCACACCGTCTGCCGTGCCTGGAGGTTTTCGGCAATGACTACGAGACCGAGGATGGCACCTGTGTTCGCGATTACATCCATGTCAGCGATCTCGCGCAGGCCCACCTTGCCGCCGTCGACTACCTTGCAAGCGGCGGCGAAACGCTGCGAGTCAATCTCGGCTCCGGCCATGGCACCTCCGTCGGCGAGATACTGAGCGCCATCCATCGCATCACCGGACACGAGGTTCCCGTTCACTACGATATCCGCCGTGCCGGCGACCCGCCGGTGCTTTTTGCCGATACCGCACGGGCGCGGGCGGTTCTCGGCTTCACGCCGCAGTTCTCCGACATCGACACGATCATCCGCACGGCGAGCCCGACCTTCGGTCTGGAGGTACGCGCATGAACGTGGCGCCATTCGTGACCAGACAGAGAAGGTCGACGGCGGCTCGTGCTGCTAGGCAGGACGCGCTCGAGCCCATCTTTGCAGGCTGGAGCTGCGCCGCCTACTGGTTCGGCGTCGCCTGCTGGCTCGCCGCGCTTGCCTATTTCTGGACATGGTGGCTGCAGCCCGCCCATGTGATCTCAACGCCGGCATTCATCATGACGACGGCGACCGTTGCCTGGGTCACGCTGATCCCGGCCTATTTCATCTTCATCTTCGTCAATGCGAAGCGGATGAAGCCTTCGGCAGCCGTCCCCCCGGGCCGCATCGCCATGGTGGTCACCAAGGTGCCGTCCGAGCCCTTCGAGGTGGTGCGGAAGACATTGCTCGCCATGCTGGATCAGAAAGGCGTCGAGTTCGACATCTGGCTCGCCGACGAGGATCCGGCGGAAGAGACGAAGCGCTGGTGCGCCCGGCACGGCATCTTCATTTCGACGCGCAAGGGCGTTGCCGCCTATCACCGGACTGAGTGGCCGCGCCGGACGCGTTGCAAGGAAGGCAACCTTGCTTATTTTTATGATCGCTACGGTTATGACCGCTATGATTTCGTGGCGCAGTTCGATGCCGACCACGTACCGGAGCCGACCTATCTGCAGGAAGTCATGAAGCCCTTCGCCGATCCATGCGTCGGCTATGTCTCGGCTCCCAGCATCTGCGATGCGAATGCCGCCGACAGTTGGGCCGCAAGAGGCAGGCTCTATGCCGAGGCAAGCCTCCATGGTTCGCTTCAGGCGGGTTACAATGGCGGCTGGGCGCCGCTCTGCATCGGCTCGCATTATGCCGTGCGCACCGCAGCGTTGCGTGAGATCGGCGGCCTCGGGCCGGAGCTTGCCGAAGATCACTCGACGACGCTGATGATGAATGCCGGCGGATGGCGCGGCGTGCATGCGCTCGATGCGATCGCCAATGGCGACGGCCCGGCGACGTTTGCCGATCTCGTCGTCCAGGAATTCCAGTGGTCGCGGAGCCTGGTGACGATCCTGCTGCAATATTCGCGCACTTACGTGCCGAAGCTGCCGCTGAAGCTGAAGTTCCAGTTCCTGTTTTCGCAGGTCTGGTATCCGCTGTTTTCGGCGTTCATGGCGCTAATGTTCGCCCTGCCGGTCTTGGCCTTGCTGACAGGTCACGTCTTCGTCGGCGTCACCTATCCGGACTTCCTGCTGCATTTCTCGCCGCTGTCTCTTGTGCTGATTGCGCTTGCTCTCTTCTGGAGGCGCAGCGCAACGTTCCGGCCATATGACGCCAAGCTTTTCGGCTGGGAAGGCATTGCCTTCGTTCTCCTACGCTGGCCGTGGTCGCTTGCCGGAAGCCTGGCTGCGCTGCGCGATCACGTCACCGGCTCCTTTGTCGATTTCCGCATCACGCCGAAGGGCACGCAAGCGCAGAGGACGCTGCCGCCGGTCGTTCTGCTTCCCTATGTGCTGCTGGCTGGTATTTCCCTTGCCGCGATGGTGCTGGCACCTGCCGAAGGCGCTGCCCGCGGCTTTTATATCTTCGCCGGCATCAACGCCGTGATCTATGCCGCGCTGACCATGCTGATCGTCGCGCACCACGCACGCGAGAACGGCTTGCCGTTTATGCCCCGCTCACGCGGTCTAAGGCTCGTGGCGGCCAGCGCGCTGACGCTTCTTGTCGCCGGCAGCGGCGAAATCCGCCTGCACGGCCTGAGCAGCCTCGAAGCGCTGTCGCATGGCCAGGGCATCGTCAGTTTCACGGAAGCAAAATTCGCAGTCGCAGGCGCCGGTCTCGGCGGCGGCAAGACGCGGATCGTCAAATTCCGCTTCAAGTGGAATGGGTTCCGGCAGCAGGCTGCCGCAGGATCAAAGAGAGTGGAGCCGAGCGCGTAGAGTCAAAGCCATGTCGGCGGGTGCGCTTCGGTTGAAGGAGGGTGCAATGAGAATAGGAACAAGAACATATGGCGCGGCGGCTGCCGTCCTTAGCCTGGTACTTTGCTTGCCGGGCTCGGCGGCGGGAGCCGAAGCGAAGAAAGCGCCGATGCCGCTCAGCGCCTACGAACTCTACCAGCTCTATCGCGACAAGACCTGGACCTGGGGCGCCGGCGGCGGCCGCTTCATGGACGAAGGCCGCCGCTTCGTCGCCTGGACGAACGACGGCGGAAAGCAATGGGTGGCCGAGGGCCGGTGGGCCGTCGACGATCTCGGACAGATGTGCATGCGCGCCACCTGGACGAACGAACAGGGCCCGGCCCGCGTCAGCACCTGCTTCGGTCACCGCAAGATCGGCAGGGTGATTTATCAGAAGCGCCAGCCCGACGGCAATTGGTACATCTTCCGCCACGCCTCAGCGCGCGCCGGCGATGAATATCTCAAGCTCGTGCCGGCCGACACCGTCAGCGCCAATGCGGATGCCTACAGGCAGAAGCTGATGGCTCGCAGGTAAGAGGAAAAAGCCATGAAGAAGTTAAGGGAAAGAATAGTCTCGGCCACCGCGATCGCGCTGCTGCTGTCGGTCGCAGCTGACCCAGTAACGCCGAGCCTGGCGCAGGAAGCAGCTGGAGTTCCAGCACCCTTGAACCAGACAATCGTTGACAAGCGTCCCGTTCTGCATGCGGACGGCATCAAGTTCGGCGCCTATGACCCGCACGGCGATTTCACGTCGCAGCAAGGTGTCGCGACCGAACACCTGTTCCTGCCGTGGGAAGACGTCGATCTCGAAACGCTGAAGGCGGCAGACGCCTATGCGCAGGCGAGGGGACGCAACCTGCTGATTTCCGTCGAACCCTGGTCATGGGATGTCGACTGGCGGCTGACCTCCGATGAGCTGCGCCAGAAGGTCCTACGCGGCGATTACGATGTCAACATGCGTGCGATCGCCCAGATGATCACAAAGCTCAAGAGCCCGGTCATCGTCCGCTGGGGGCAGGAAATGGAAGATCAGAACAGCCGGTTCTCCTGGGCTGGCTGGAACCCGCGCGACTATGTCAGCGCATACCGGCGGATGATGGATATCGTGCGTGCCGAGGCGCCTGGGGTGGAAGTGATGTGGTCGCCGAAGGGACTGGACGGACTCGATGCCTACTATCCGGGTGACGATTATGTCGATCTCGTTGGCCTCTCCGTCTTCGGCCTGGAGCCCTACGACACACTCGCTTATGGCGGTCCGCGTGACTTCCGCCAGGCGCTGACGGACGGCTACCGCCGAGTCTCGGGATACGGCAAGCCCATCTGGGTAGCCGAACTGGGCTATGAAGGGAGAGACGCCTACATGCGGCCGTGGATCGATACCGTCACGTTGAAGCACAGCGATTTTCCGAAACTGGAAGAAGTCGTCTATTTCAACGACCGCGACGTCCATGCCTGGCCCTTCAATCTCGGCCGTCCCAACTGGAGGGTCATCAAGGGCGACGAGACGAACTAGGCGTCATCGACCAAGAGCTGTGGATGGCTAGCCCGGTTTCTCACGACTGCACCGGGCTGGCGCAGGCCAGCAGAAGTGGATTATAAGCGAGCTATCGACCCCGATCTGCTGATAGGCACGCCCGACATGACACACTCTGGCTCGGTGATCGACTGGCTTCTCCACTCCGACCCATCGATCCGATGGCAGGTGATGCGCGACCTGATTGACGCCCCGGAGCCGGAGTGGGCGGCGGAGCGGACGAAGGTGGAGACCGAGGGCTGGGGCGCCAGGCTTCTTTCCTACCAGGACGAGGACGGGCAATGGGCGGGCGGCTCCTTCGTCCCAGCCGATTTTGATTCTCGCGAGTGGAAGAAGCACGGTCAGCCGTGGACGGCCACGACCTTTTCGTTGTCGCAGCTGCGGGAGTTTGGTCTCAATCCATCGTCGGATCGGGCCAAACGAACTGTCGAATTGATCGGCGCTAACGCACGTTGGGATGAGGGCGGCCAGCGCTACTGGGAGGGCGAAGTCGAGGAGTGCATCAACGGCCGGACCGTTGCCGATGGCGCCTATTTTGGGGTTGACGTCTCGTCCATTGTCGACAGGCTGGTAGGCGAACGCCTCGCTGACGGCGGCTGGAACTGTGAGAGGCTCAACGGCTCGGTCCGCTCGTCATTCGCCAGCACGATCAACGTGCTGGAAGGGCTCCTTGAGTACGAGAGAGCCACGGGGGGTACGCGTCAATCTCAAGAGGCTCGTAGGTCTGGCGAGGAGTATCTCCTGGAGCGCAACCTCTTCCGCCGTCTCGGCACGGGTGAGCCGGCAGACGAGCGGTTTCTGCGCTTCCTGCATCCGAACCGTTGGCGCCACGACGTCTTGCGTGCGCTCGACTATTTCCGCTTCTCTGCGATGTTGACCGGCGCCGATCCCGACCCGCGACTTGGCGAGGCTATCGGCCACGTCCGTTCCAGACGCCTGGAGAACGGCACCTGGCCGCTCGACTGGAGCCTGACGGGGCGGGTGTGGTTCGAGGTCGACGACGGGCAGGGCGAGCCCTCGCGATGGGTGACCCTCCGGGCGATGCGGGTGCTTAGGTGGTGGGAGGGTTAACCGATCGGGAAATACTCCCACCAGGCCCACGAACGTTTCGCCAACTGAGAGATCGAGGCTGCTCGTTTCGCTGGCGCACAGCGCCTGGGGCTGACAGGGCCTAAAACGAAAACGGCGCCAAAGCGGCGCCGTTTTTGGTGTATCACGCCTGCCGCGATTAGCGGAACGAGCGGGATGCGATGTTGCGGATCTCGTAGCGGCTGATGCCGATGTCGGAGAGCGTCTGGTTCGAAAGGTTGCCCAGCTCATTGAGCGTGCGGCGGTAGCTAATCCAGCTCTTAGCAATGCGGATCGGGTTCATTGTCATCTTCCTTAGAACGTTGCCTCGCGGGCGGCGCCATCGCCGTCTCTGCGGTTGACATTCATATAGTGGTTCCCGGTCATATTGTGCAGTGCAAAGAAAAGGCATCTGCTATGCATTTGTGCAATGTGGTGCACGATAAATACGCAGGAGCCATTTTTTGAGCGGTAAAGAGAAGGCGTTTTTCGCTGCAACTGTTGCGAAAGTTAAATTTGAACAAAAGAAAACGCCCGCTGCCGAAGGCACCGGGCGTTTTGAAGGAGGAGATCAGCTTGGGAGGACGCTGATCGCCTTGAATTAGCGGCCAGAAGCCTCGCGAGCAACGCGATGGATGTCCGAACGGTCGATGCCGAGGTCGTGCAATTCGCGGTTGGTCATGCGGCCGAGTTCGGTAACCGTCTGACGGTATTTGCGCCAGTTGTTGAACGAGCGTGTGAAGTTCATTTTAATCCCCTTTCCGAGGGCTTGCCATCTGCCAGCTGCTGCCCATCAGCGCTGGCTTGCGTTTGATGACCAGAATATATGTTGCGCCGCGAAGAACTAACAGAGACAAGATTTCATTCCACCTATGCATTCGACGCAAGTCTCTGGCGGGAAATTACGTGAATCCGGCGCCTTCTGGTCAACGAATAGGCAGAATGTTTTTTTGGCGGGCATGGCATTAAGTTCGATTGCTCAAATCGCCGTCAGCCGGCATCGCTGCCGCCATGGTCGCTCTCTCAAATTCGAATCAGCACCATCTCGCCCTTTGACACAGTTTTGGTATTGGCAAGAGACCGGCGCGTTTCCCAAACCGTCGGAGCCGGGCGTTTCACGACTTGGCGAGCATCTCGGCGAAATCCTTGCAAACTGGCAGGCTAATCGTTTTATGCCGCGCAACCAAAACGCCCACCGGGGGAGGATCCGGTGGGCGTCATGTTGGTGACTGACAACTGGGAGGAGGAGTGTTGTCAGTCTATCGGAGGGCGCTGGGAGGAGGAGTGCGCTGCTCCGAATTTCGTTGCGGACATCATATCCGCAGGCATCCGGCAAACCGGGCCGGGCTGCCATGCCCGCGCTTCTTGATCGTCAATATAGTATGACTAATGATTATTTTGCAGTGCAATATTTTCATGGTGGCCATGCGTTTCATGCATGCCTTATCTGCAACGACTCTATACTAGCTCGCTGCTGTTAATGCCCGGTAAATTCCGTACCAAGTTCGCACAGTGAAGTATCTTGAACGGCATAGGTTCGGGAGATTGCGAAAGACGCTGCTCCGTCTATAAGATTTGATGGGAAAGCCGCTGGAATCGGCACGGAGGCAGGCATGTATCGGGGACGGTTGGAGCGGGATCTGTCGCTCTGGGTGGAAAAGGGTCTGCTGCCCGAGGCGATGGCGGAATTGCTGCTTGTCGAATATGACAGCCGGCCTGCAAGTTTCAGTCTCGGCAATGTGCTGATGGTGCTTGCCGCGGTCTTGCTTGCGGCGGCAGTCCTGCTGCTCATCGCCTCCAACTGGGAGGCGATCCCGCGGCTGGTCCGCGTCGGCGCGATCCTCGCCCTGATCTGGGCTGTTTATCTCGGCGCCGCACTATTGTTTGCCCGAGGGGCTTCGGCGGTTGCGAGCGGCCTCCTCGTCGTCGGTGCCCTGAGCTTCGGCGGCGCGATCTCCCTCATCGGCCAGATGTATCATCTGTCGGGTGACGAGCAGACTGTCATGTATCTCTGGTTCGCGGTCGCGACCGTGTCTGCCGCGCTCTTCCGCTCAGGTGCCGTGACTGCCATAGCCGGCTTTCTGTCCTGGGCCTCATTCGCTGTCTATCTGACGGACTACGGCGCGCGTTGGGTGGGCTTCGATCCCTGGGCGCCGCCCGTCATGGCCGTGGTCATTGTCGCACTGGTGCGCTTTACCGGCGCCGATCGTGCACGGCATCTTGCCTATCTGCTTGCTGTGGGCTGGCTTGCATGGCTCTACACCTTGCATGAAGATATCCGGATGGCGTTCGCCTTCGTGCTTTGCGGCATGGCCGCGTTCGTGGCCGTCAGCCTGCCGCCGCTGCGTGGCCTTGCATTCATAAGGACTGCGGGTGCTGCGCCGGCCTTTTACGCATTCTTGGTGGCGGCAGTCGGATTGCTGTTGCTCAACATAGAGCACGATGAAAGCGGGCCGCTTGTTGTGGTCGGCATGGCAACGCTCGCAATGGCCGTGCTTGCGATCGCGCTGCAGGGCCGAGACAACGGCGCCGTGCGCTATCTTGCCTACGCCACCTTTGCCGCCGAGGTTTTCTATCTTGCTTCCGTCACAGTCGGTTCGATCCTCGGAACGTCGAGCCTCTTTCTTCTGTCCGGTCTGCTGGTGGCGATCGTCGCCTGGGTGGTGATCCGCCTTGAGAGACGTTTCGGTGCAAGGTCGACGGAGGTGACGGAATGAATGCGTTGTCTTCAAAACGTCAATCGGGCAGGGCTTACCTGATTGCGGCGGTCATTGCTGCCGCCCTCCAGACCATCATTCTGGGATACATAATCGAAAGCCGCGCGGCGATCCTGCGTAGCGGCACCGAAGTCCTGCTGAAGACGACACCTGTCGATCCACGTGATTTCCTGCGTGGCGACTACGTCGTGCTGAATTACGAGATTTCGTCGGTTCCGGCACAGACGGTGGTCGGCGAACTGCCCACCGTACCGGGCGAGCAGACGCTCTGGGTCCGCTTGAAAAAGCAGCCGGACGGCTTTTGGGCAATCGCCGAATCGTCGTTCCAGCCGCTCCCCGAGGCAGCGGAAAGCGCCGTGCTCAAGAGCCGTCCATTTTACAGCTACGGTGTGCGCACGGCCGACACGATCCGCGCCGAATACGGGATCGAACGCTATTATGTGCCGGAAGGCCAAGGCAAGCCGCTGGAGGAGGCCCGGCAGGACGGCAGCGTTTCGATTGCTGCGCGTATTTCAAGCGATGGCACGGCTCAGATCCGCAGCTTGCTCGTAGACGGCAAGCCCGCCTATGAGGAGCCGCTTTACTGACTTTGGCGAAATGCCAGGAGAGGGGCCTTGCAGCCCAAAAAATCCCTGTCATTTGGCCTTCATTTTTCCTTTGCCTCCACCAAATCGGGTGATATAGAGACGCCGCGCTCCGGAAGGCCTCATGTGCAGGCAAATGCATTGCGGTTTTGCGAACGCGGGTATGGTGAAATTGGTAGACACGCCAGATTTAGGTTCTGGTGCCGCAAGGCGTGGGAGTTCAAGTCTCTCTACCCGCACCAAAGCTGGCTTGCAGGTGGGAGGACCGGGATAGGTCGCCCCAATTACCCGGCAGGATGGCGCCGTCCCCCCTTGGGTGGGATGCATTGGAATCTGACAAAAGCCACGCGCGGCAATTTTCCGGCGTCGTGCTCATCGAAACGAACGGCGTCTGGGCACGGCCGCCACGAAATGAAGGTAGGAAGACATGCAGGTTATCGAAACGCTCGCTGAAGGGCTGAAGCGCGAAATCAAGGTCGTTATCCCGGCCAAGGACATGGAAAACAAGATGAACGAGCGCCTTGCCGACGTAAAGGACAAGGTGCGCATCAATGGTTTCCGTCCGGGCAAGGTCCCGGTCGCCCACCTCAAGAAGGTCTACGGCAAGTCGATCATGGCCGATCTCGTCAATGAGATCGTTCGCGAGCAGCCGACCCAGATCCTTTCCAGCCGTGGCGAGAAGTCCGCCACGCAGCCGGAAATCGCAATGACGGAAGACAAGGACGAAGCGGACAAGATCCTCGCCGCTGAGCAGGACTTCGAATTTACGCTCTCCTACGAAGTTCTGCCGCCGATTGAACTGAAGTCCGTCGAGGGCATCAAGATCACTCGCGAAGTCGTTGATATTTCTGACGAAGAAGTCAACGAGCAGGTTCTCAAGGTTGCCGAAAGCGCCCGTTCTTACGAAACCAAGAAGGGCAAGGCCGCCAATGACGACCGCGTCACGATGGATTACGTCGGCAAGGTCGACGGTGAAGCCTTCGAAGGCGGCACCGATCAGGGTGCTGAACTCGTCCTCGGCTCAGGCCGCTTCATCCCGGGTTTCGAAGACCAGCTCGTCGGCGTCAAGGCTGGCGACGAGAAGACCATCACTGTGACCTTCCCGGCCGACTATCCGGCAAAGAACCTCGCCGGCAAGGAAGCCACCTTCGACGTCACCGTCAAGGAAGTTGCCGCTCCGGCCGACGTGGAAATCAATGACGAGCTGGCAAAGAAGCTCGGCCTCGAATCCGCCGATCGCCTGAAGGAAATCGTCCGCGGCCAGATCGAGTCGCAGTATGGCTCGCTGACCCGCCAGAAGGTCAAGCGCCAGATCCTCGACCAGCTCGACGAGATGTACAAATTCGAGACCCCGAAGGCGCTCGTCGAAGCCGAATATAACGGCATCTGGAGCCAGGTGAACAACGATCTCGCTCAGTCCGGCAAGACGTTCGAAGACGAAGACACGACGGAAGAGAAGGCCAAGGAAGAATACAAGACACTCGCCGAACGCCGCGTCCGCCTCGGCCTCGTCCTCTCCGAAATCGGCGAAAAGGCCGGTGTCGAAGTGAGCGAAGACGAAATGCAGCGCGCGATCTACGAGCAGCTGCGCCAGTATCCGGGCCAGGAGAAGCAGATCCTCGAGTTCTTCCGCAGCCAGCCGGGCGCCGCCGCTTCGATCCGCGCGCCGATCTTTGAGGAAAAGGTCATCGATCATCTGCTGACCGAGATCGACGTCACGGACAAGAAGGTCACCAAGGAAGAGCTGCTCGCCGACGAAGATGGCGAAGGTTCAGCCAAGGAAACCAAGAAGGCCGCGCCGAAGAAAAAAGCAGCCGCAAAGGCTGAAGCTTCCGAAGGCGAAGAGGCCGCTGCTCCCAAAAAGAAGGCCGCTCCGAAGAAGAAGGCCTCCGAAGGCGACGCCGAGTAATCGGTTCTTTAAGGACTGAAATTTAAGGCCCTGCCGGGTTCGGCGGGGCCTTTTCTTTGGGCGGCAATGCGAGTGCTGTGCTGGGCAGCGCTTGCCGAATGAGGCGGGCGGCTCAGAGTTCCGACTTGATGTCGCCCATGCGGTTCCAGGCGTCGAGGCCGGCGATTTTGTAGGCTTCCGCAAGCGTCGGATAGTTGAAGGTATTCTCGACGAAATACTCGACGGTGCCCTTGAGGTTGAGCACCGCCTGGCCGATATGCACGAGTTCGGTCGCCCCTTCGCCGACAATGTGAACGCCGAGCAGACGGCGAGTCTTCAGTGAAAAGATCATCTTCAGGAGACCGGTTTCGAGGCCCATGATGTGACCGCGCGAGGTCTCGCGGAACCGGGCGATGCCGCATTCGTAGGGAATGCCGCGCTCCTTGACCTCTTCTTCCGAAAGGCCGCAGGTGGAAATCTCCGGCACGGCATAGATGCCGTAAGGAAAGTATTTCGGAGGCTCCTTGGCGATCGCGCCGATGGCGACGCGGGCGGCGATGCGGCCCTGCTCCATCGAGGTCGAGGCGAGGCTCGGAAAGCCGATGACGTCGCCGGCGGCATAGATGTTCGGCACCGAGGTCTGGAAGGTTTCCGGATTGACCTTCAGTCGGCCGCGGCTGTCTGCCTCGAGGCCTGCGGCGGCAAGGTTGAGCGCGTCCGTCGCCCCCATGCGTCCGGCGGCAAAAAGCACCATGTCTGTCGTCAGGTGGCGACCGTTGTCGAGCGTCAGCGCGACTTTGCCGTTGTCGAGCGTCTCCACCTTGTCCGCCTTCTGGCCGAGCAGCAATTTCATGTTGCGGTCGCGGAGCTGGTAGGTGAAATCCTCAACGATCTCCTTGTCAATGAAATCGAGCATGGTCGACTTGGGATCGAGCAGGGTCACGGCCGTATCGAGGGCGCTGAAGATTGTCGCATATTCGATGCCGATAACGCCTGCGCCGATGACGACCATCGAACGCGGCAGTTCCTTGATATCGAGCAGTTCGTCGCTGTCGATCACGCTCTTGCCGTCGAAGGGGATGTAGTCCGGGCGGAATGGCTTGGTGCCGACGGCAAGCAGGATGCTGGCGCAGCTGACCTGCATGGTCTCCCCGTCATCCTTGATCACCTGCAGCGTCGAGGGATCAACGAAGCTTGCCCTGCCGCGGATATGCTGGACGCGGTTGCGGGCGAACTGGTGCTCGAGCACTTCGACCTCGTGGTCGAGCGTGATCAAGAGGCGGCGGCGCAGATCCTCGGCGCTGATCTCTTCCTTGACGCGATAGGCACGGCCGTAGAAGCCGCGCTCGCGCCAGCCGGAGAGATTGAGAGCCGTCTCCCGCAGCGTCTTGGAAGGGATGGTGCCCGTATGAACCGAAACACCGCCGACACGCTTGCCCTGTTCGATGACCAGGACCTTCTTGCCGAGCTTCGCAGCCTGGATGGCGCCTCGGCGGCCCGCCGGACCGCTGCCCACAACAACAAGATCGTACTGAAACATGGCTCGGCCCCGGAATTGGAATTTGGAATCATATATTGCGACGCAAAATGTCGCTCATCCACGGGTAGCTGGTCAATGTTACAGATTGTCTTTCGGCTACTGTCAGGAATTGCCGAAAACGAAGGTCTCCAATTTCTCGAACGTGCGATCCATCGCGAAAGCGCGGCTGAACGGGAAGGGCAGGTGCCCGTAGAGAAGCGACAACTGGCCCTCGGCCGCCTCTTCGTCCTTGCCGGCGACGGCGGCCAGATAGAGAGCGGAGGCAAGCCCGGTGCGATCGGCACCGGCGCGGCAATGGATCAGCAGCGGTTTCGGCGCGTCCCGCATGATGGCGATGAGGTCCTTGGCCTGTTCCGGGCTCAGTTCCCTTCCGGCGGACATTTTGAAGTTGATATGGACGATGTTCAATGCTTTCGCCTGCTGAACCTCGTCGGCGTACCATTTGGAGCTGTCGGCTTCACCCCTGAGGTTGAGGATCGTCCTGATGCCATACTGTTTTTCAAGCTCTGTGATTGATTGGGCGGACGGCTGCGACGAACGGTAGACTTCGCCGGCAACGACCGTTGCGAAATTGTCCGTTGCCTGCAGATAAAGGAAATAGCCGCCTGCGGTGAGCAGGAATAGGCCGAAGAGCCTTAGCGCTGCCTTCCCGTAGCGTGGCAGGAATTTTATCGTCATCGAATGCCTCTGCCTCGGAACGCTACCTGCGAGGCAGCATGCGCTCATTGCGACCCGAAGCTGACAGACACCTGAATGGTGGCGCTTTTTAAGCGTCTGCCCCTCGATTGGCGGCAGGCCCGTCCTTGCCGATAATGATGTGGTCGTGGTTATTCAAGGGCTTCTGCTGGGATTGGCTTCTGTTCGGCAAAACTTTTTGACCTTGTCAAGGAGGGCAGCGACAACGTGCGCCCAGCTGTTCGCACGCTTTCGAGGCGAAGAAGCTCGGGTCCCGCGCTGCCGCGCTCTTCAGTCTTCAATCAGTTCCCTCGCACCAAAAGGGTGTGGGACGATGGGACCTGCTGAGATGGCGTACGACAACTCATCTTCTGCGACGCAGCATCGCCGATGTGAAGGAAGACGCCCTTCGACCGCGGCGCGGAAGATCGTACCAAAACCAGATCTGTGCTGCGCCACTATCGTTTCGAGACGGAGGGGTCTGCGATACGATCCGTAACGCGGCGCAAAACCATACCGCCGTGGTGCAAGGTATTTGCGTCGACGAAGTCGCCATCGGCGGTGAAGCCGGTGTCGTCCCAATATTCGATATGTGTGCCGGTCACTTCGTAACGCCCTTCATAGGCGCGTTCGCGTTTGCCGCGTGCCTCGACATAACGCCCGCTCGGCAGGAGTTCGTGGCGGACATGGCCGTCGCCGGTGACCCACATGCCGGTATACGGATGGCTAGCCTGCAATTTGGATTCCTCGGCTTGTACGGATTCACTCAAGAGTGTGGCGGTCAACACGATTGCAAATGCATGCCGCATGATCGGGCTCCTAAACATTTATTGTATATCTTGGCTGCCAGAGCCGAATTAGGTTCTGCATGGGCCTGGGGTCCGGCTGTCTTGGCGGCTGACGATGCGAGAGGCCGGCCCACAGGCGAACTCATGACCGCCGGCTATTGCGCACGCGGCTCGTTGTTCTCGACAACCTGCTGGTAGGCGACGAGATCCAGAAAGGCCTCGGCCTCGACGACAGAGCCGTCCTTCATCCGGAATATCCAAACGAACTGATTGCGATAAGGTGCTCCCGAGGTTGTCGTGGCCGTGCCGTCGAAGCGGATGATGACCATGTCTCCATCGGCCATGATGTCATGCACCTCCGGCAACACAGGGGTCGTGAGACGGCTGAGCAGGGGGCAGAGGCTCGCTCGACGAAATCCTGGAGACTACGGTAGGTGCCGGCTACGGGGCCGGAGCCATGGATTGTCCAGACGACGTCGGGCGCGAGAAGCTCTGCAAAGACGGAACCGCCTGCACGCCATTTCTCAAACGCCTTGCGGACGATGGCCTTGTTCTGCCTCTCGATATTGGTCTCCTGGATCTCGACACGGGCGTCCGGCGCGCTGGTCTCGGCATGCGCCGGTCCGATGATGGCCAAGAATGCTGAGGCGACCAGCAGTTTGCGGCCCGCGGCGGTGAGGCGATCGGTCAGTGAGGAAAGGGTCATGGAATCATTCCTTTGGGTTGCCGAAAGGCCGCTGTCTGGGCAACCGCCTTCACGCATGTTGGTCTTCTTCGTCTGAGTTCAGATGCGGCGAGCCACGGAAGCTCCGCCGAAGATGAGTTGCTGAACCAATGGGCGATTTACGAACCGGGCAGGGAATATCGGACCTGGGTCGCTTACCCGGTTCAGGCGATCGAGCTGCTCCGGCGACAGCGCCACTTCCAGAGCGCCCAGATTTTCCTCCGCCTGGGCGACGGTGCGGGCGCCCATGATGGGCGACACGACCGTGGGATTGGCCAGGGTCCATGCAAGCGCTACCCGAGACGATGTCGAGCCCATTTCCTGGGCAACGGTGCGAACCTCGTGCGCGATCTCGATCGAGCGCTCGTTGAGATGCCCCGACGAGGCGATGACGCCCTTGCGGCTGGGAGACACGGCCGCTTCTCGGGAATCCTGAACGTCCGCTCGGGAGTATTTGCCGGCCAGCACGCCGCCGCCTAGCGGCGACCACGGGAGCACGCCGAGTCCTAAGGATGCGGCCATCGGCATGAGCTCATGCTCGACGGTGCGTTCCACGAGACTGTATTCGATTTGAAGCGCGACGAAGGGGGACCAGCCGCGCATGTCGGCGAGCGTCTGCATTTCGGCAATCCGCCATGCCGGCGTATTGCAGATGCCGATATAGAGAACCTTTCCCGACCGAACGAGATCGTCGAGGGCGCGCATCACCTCGTCTGGCTGGGTCGTCATGTCCCATCCGTGCAGATAGAAGAGATCGATGCGATCAGTGCCAAGCTGCCTGAGGCTTTGCTCGACAGAGCGCATCATGTTGAGGCGATGATTGCCGCCCGAATTGGGGTTGCCAGGCTCGCGGGCCATCGTGAACTTCGTCGCGAGGACGAGCCGCTCACGCTTGTCGCCGACGAATTCCCCGAGGAAGCGTTCGGCGGCGCCGTCGGTGTAGTTCACCGAGGTATCGATGAAATTGCCGCCTCGATCGACATAGAGATCGAAGATGCGGCGGGCTTCGACACTGTCGGCGCCCCAACCCCAATCCGACCCGAAGGTCATGGTGCCCAGGCTTATGGGCGAAACACGCAATCCTGAGCGTCCTAGCAGTTTGTAGTTCTCGAGCATCATCTTGGTTAGCCATCTCCAATTCACCGAGCCAAAAGTAGCGGCTGCTAGAGGAGCAGGCAACTTGCCCAATCGTGACCAGGCTGGTAAGTTCGACTAACCAATGGCTGTGGATCTGAATGGCATCTCTGTTTTTCTGGCCGTCGCGGAGGCACGAAGCTTTCGCGCGGCCGCCGAGCACTTAGGTGTCACGCGGCCAGCGGTGAGCCAGACGATCCGTCGCCTCGAGGATCGGCTTGGCGTCGCGCTCGTTCAGCGAACAACCCGAAGCGTCAGCCTGACAGAGGCTGGCGAGCAGCTTTACCAGCGCGTGGCGCCAGCCATTGCAGAGGTCGGCCTGGCCCTGAACGCCACCGCGGATCGAGACATCGCTCCGAGCGGCCTTTTGCGGCTGGCAGTGTCCTCGATCGCAGAACGGTTCATCTCAGGACCGCTGCTGTCGAGCTTTGCGGACGCCTATCCCGCCGTTCAGATCGATCTGTCCGTCACGGACGAAGAATTCGACATTGTGGCGGAGGGGTATGACGCGGGGGTGCGGCTTGGCGAGGTGATAGACCAGGATATGATCGCTATCCCGGTGTCCGGCGAGCAACGTCAAAGCGCGGTTGCCGCGCCTTCCTATATCGAGCGCTTCGGGAAGCCGTCGCATCCCTCGGAACTGGCCCAGCATCGCTGTATTGGCTGGCGTCCCGCACCGCACACCGCGCCTTACCGCTGGGAGTTTGGCGAAAGTGGACGTGAGTTCGACGTGGCGGTCAATCCTCAGATCACCACCAATGATATGTGGCTGATGATCCGCACGGCCTGCGCGGGGGGAGGCATAACGTTTGGCATGGAGGAGACCTTCAGACCCTTCGTCTCATCCGGCAAACTGGTGCCTCTCCTCCAAGAGTACTGCCCGCCGTTCGCGGGCTTTTTCCTCTATTTTCCCAACCGGCGGAATCTCGCCCCGAAGCTACGCGCCTTGGTTGAGCATGTAAGGCGGTGGCGATAGCGCCGACGGTCTGCGGTTCGAGTGAACCTTAGCAAGCGGATGTCGCGTCGATGCCAGGACCGAGCGGAAGCCGCGATGTGGTGACTCGGACAAGGCTGAAGGACCCCGGCTCGGGCTCGCGCAAGCCGGCCGAAACCGTTGCCGTCAGGCTTGCAGGCGATCGCGCGGGACTGACAACCGAATGACGAGGCCTTCCGGCTTCCAGTCTCGCTGGATTTCGCCGCCGAGCTGGCTACGGACCGTGGCGCGGCCGAGAGTCGTGCCGAAGCCGTCCCCGTCAGCGGCCTGCATTACGGGCGGGCCGTCTCGCTCGGTCCAGGTGAGGATGAAGGTGTCGCCTTCCTCTTCGCACGCGATTTCGACGCAGCCCTTGTCGGTCGACAGCGCCCCATATTTCGCGGCATTGGTCGCAAACTCGTGCAGCAGGAGCGCGAAGCTCGTGAGAGACCCCCCGGAGATCGTCGCGTCGGGGCCACTTACGACCGCATGGGGTGTGGTTGCGTCCGCGCCGCGATCATATGGCGCAAGGATCGTCCGCAACAGGGTATGGAGCGTGGTCGCCTGCACGATGCGGTCCGACGCCTGGGACGTCCGCGTCACCGTCAAGGCGTGAGCCTGGGCGAGCGCTCCCAGCCTCTGAGACACTGCTGTGGCGAGCTCGCGCGGTGTCGTCGCCCTTTTCGCGCTCAGCGACACGACGCTGCTCGCCAGCGCGAAAAGGTTCTTGACGCGGTGATCCATCTCTCGGAGGAGAAGGTGCTGCTGCTCTTCCGCGCGCCTGCGTTCGGTGATGTCACGCGCGATCTTGGATGCGCCGATCACTTGGCCTGCGCGATTTCGGATCGGCGATACCGACAAGGATATCTCGACAAGGCTCCCGTCCTTGCGCCGACGGATGGTCTCGTAGTGGTCGATCTTTTCGCCCCGTCGAAGCCGGGCGAGGATGTTGGGCTCCTCATCGGCTCGATCCAGCGGGATGAGCATGGTGACCGAACGGCCGATGGCTTCTTCGGCGGTATAGCCGAAAAGCCGCTCGGCGCCGCGGTTCCAGTCGGTGATTGTGCCGTTGAGATCCTTTGCCAGGATGGCGTCGTCGGATGATTCGACTATAGCTGCGACCCGCTGTGTGGCTTCGTCGGCGACAGCAGCGTCCGATTGATCGACGAGCATGTTGACCGCACCGACCAGCGTGCCCTCGGCGTCGAAGATCGGTGTAGGAAAGGCCCGGAACAGGACCCGGCGGCCATCCGGTCGCTCGGCAAATGCTTCGAGCCCTCGCACCGGGCGTTTTTCGCGCAGCGCCATGGCCATAGGGCATTCGTCATGTGGCAGAGGCGTGCCGTCCGGCCAATATAGCTTCCAGGAGCCGCAGAATTCGCTCCTCCCGAGCTCCGGCCTCACTCCCCACAGCTCGGCGGCCGCGTCGTTGTAGAAGGTTATCAGCCCTGAGGCATCGGTCGTATAGACGGCTTCCGGTAGAGCCTGAAGGATGTGCTCGATCGCCATGTTCGCGGGGATCGCGACGATTGCTGAGTGCGGTTCCGCCTCGTGACGGGACTTAGTGAAGGGCGTCTCGCTCTGGCTCAGGGGCTTGTTCATGCGATACTCCTTGCGGACTTCGTGACGGTCACATTGCTATTGGCTCTTCCCCGGATGTCCGCACGATCTGGCCGCTGGTGCGGCTGAAGGTAAAGGCCCGTAAGGCGAAGGCCTAAACCTACCGGATGCAGCGGAGGTTTGATAGGGCCTGTCGTCACAACAGCAGTCTGGATTTGACGACATTAGCGGAAATCCCGCGTCTTCACCTTAATCGTGTCCAGATAAAGGTCGGGAATGTAGATGTCGCGCGTGCGCAGTCCTTTGGGCGGCAAACCGGTTCAGTTCACCGTTCGGGTGGAACACAGGACCTTTCGCGATCTGCGTTCACCCGTTGAGCGGCAGGCCTGGCCGGTCGAGGCCGCCGGGCGAAAGCGTGAAGATCTCGCAGCCGCCGGCCGTGACACCGACGGTGTGTTCGTATTGCGCAGAAAGCGACCGGTCGCGGGTGACCGCCGTCCAGCCATCGGCAAGCACCTTCACATGCGGACGCCCGAGATTGATCATTGGCTCGATCGTGAAGATCATGCCTTCGCGCAGCTCCGGACCCTCGTTGGCCCGGCCGTAATGCAGGATGTTCGGCGAATCGTGGAAGAGGCGGCCGACGCCATGGCCGCAGAAATCGCGGACGACCGAGCAGCGTTCGCTTTCTGCGTAGGTCTGGATCGCCTCGCCGATCGCGCCGGTGCGCGCGCCGGGGCGGACGGCGGCAATGCCGCGCATCAGCGCTTCATGCGTGACTTCGAGGAGACGTTCGGCGGCACGCTTGATCTGCCCGACCGGATACATGCGGCTGGAATCTCCGTGCCAGCCGTCGAGCACGAAGGTGACGTCGATATTGACGATATCGCCTTCGCGAAGCGGTTTTGCGTCCGGAATGCCGTGGCAGACGACATGGTTGATCGAGGTGCAGGTGGATTTGGTATAGCCGCGATAATTGAGCGTCGCCGGATGGGCGCCGTTGTCCATACCAAATTCGAAGACAAACCGATCGATCGCGTCGGTCGGAAGCCCCGGCCTGACGATCGCCGCGAGTTCGTCGAGGCAGCGGGCGGTCAACTGGCACGCCTTGCGCATGCTCTCGAAGGCCTCGGGACCATAGAGCCGGATGGCACCGGTATTCTTCGGCGGCGCGGAGGAGGCTTCGATATAATTCACCATTGCAGGGCCTTAGCGGAGATTGTCCTCATCGTACATAATGCAGCTATGCCGCGTTCGTCCATCGCGATCAACCGCAACCACGAGATTTGTACCACTTCGATACGGTGCATCGGTATGCCTTTCCAGTCACGCGGTGGGCTTCACCCGTATCTTGCGCCTTGCGTTCCACTCAAACGGCGCGCTGGAAATTGCCGCGTTGAAGTGAAATATATGACGATTGCCGGCGCCCCGTTCGGCGGTTTTTTTCCGCAACTCGGCCTCTCTGCTCGGATGCCGCGCCTTATTGGGGCGCGGGGCTTTGGGATGAGCGGCTACCCAGTCCCGGTCTTTGCGGGAGGAAGGGTGTAAAGCCGGACCAGCCGAGCACGTGCGGAAACACCGGCCAAGCACTGCTGCCCGACCGCCTCCCGAATGCCAGGTCTTGCGGATTTCCCTTCGCACCCGGCGCCGGTCCCGTCTCGGCGCGACGCCTCGCGGTGCATTCGTGACGGGAAAGCGGCAGTATCGCATGGGTGCCAAGTGTGCCGATGAAATGGTGGCAGTGGCGCGCAATTCTCACGAACATCAAATCGGACTTGGAGGAACTGGCAGCGCGCTCGAATATCGCATCCAGCTGACCTTCTTTGTTAAGGGGCCGGTTCCCGATGGCGGCGTTCTGAGTTCTCCCAATTTTCGCCAGGACGTAATGGACGAGTTCTTTGCCGAGCATTGCCCGAAGCACTGCAGCCATAACGCCCCGCCGCGCTCGGAGGTGATCGGGGTTGCAGCTCTTGCACAATCCACGATCGTTGTTGAGATCGTTGCAGTCGCGGCGCTGCCGGATTAAGCCGAGATAATAGCGTATGCCCGCTCGAATGCTTCTAACGGCAGCCAAAATACTTTTCGCAGCGAAACGGACATTGCGCAAATCGCGCTTACAGAACCGGATTTATTGACGACTTGCCCTAGCTTTGCTGATTGGACACTAGGAGACGCGGCGGGACATCATGAGCGAAACGCGACGCAAGCTGACCACCATCTTCTGCGCCGACGTGCAGGATTATACGCGCCTGATGGGTGCGGATGAGGAGGGCACGCTGGCGATGCTGAAGCGGTATCGCGATGCGATGTCGCGGCTCATCGCGTTGCACGGAGGGCGGGTGATCAATACCTGGGGCGACGGATTGATCGCCGATTTTCCGAGCGTCGTCGAGGCGGTGCGTGCGGCAGTCGACGTTCAGAACGAGCTCGCGGGCATGAACGCTACGCGGCCGGCGGACGGTCGCATGCTGTTCCGGATCGGCATCAATCTCGGGGATGTGATCGTCGAAGGCGCCGATCTCTATGGCGACGGCGTCAATATTGCCGCGCGGCTGCAGGCGTCTGCCACCGCCGGCGGGATCGTGATATCGAATACCGTCTACGACCAGGTCCGCAACAAGGTGGCCGTCGGTTTCGATTTTCTCGGGCCTTTGGTGGTGAAGAATGTCACGGAGCCCGTGCCGAGCTACGCCGTGCGCATCGGCGAAGGCATAAGGAGCGCCCCGCAGCCGGAGGCTGCAGCAAACCGACCGAAGGCTCCGGCAGTGACCAATTGGCCGCTTGGCGCAAAGGCTCGCAAGATGTTTGGTCTGCTCGCCTTGTTGAGCGCTGTGCTGGTTGTCATTAATCTTCTCTCCTGGCGGGGCGTCTTCTGGGCGGCATGGCCGCTTCTGGCCTTTGCTGTCCTGACGGCAATGATATGGGTGCGGAACCAGAACCGCGTCGATCGAGGCATTGCCGCCCTCGGCGTCGCCGGGCTTGGCATGATCGCGATCAACCTTCTGTCGTGGCACGGGATATTCTGGGCGATATGGCCAGTTCTGGGGCTGGCCGCCGCTGCCGGCGTTCGGTGGGTGATGCGAAACTGACCCAAGAGTGCATTGGCTGTGATTACGAGGCGGCGTTGCCAGTGCTTTCGAATTGCATACCTTGCAGCGCGGCTCGATGATCGACGAAAGCCACCATGACAACGGAAAAGTTAGATCAGTTCCGGGACATCATTCTCAGCGAGTATCCGGACTTGGCGGCATCGACGTTCGAGCTCGCCCCGGTAGGCTGGGATTCGATCGCCGTTGACGTGGATGACCGGCTGATCTTCAAGTTTCCCCGCAATGAGGTCGCACAAAAGGCGCTTGTGAGGGAGGCCGCACTGCTTGCAGTCGTCCGGCCCAGGGTCTCAATGGCCGTCCCGGAGCTGCGCATTTTCGAGAGAGGCCGGCACCTGTTTTCTCTTCATGAGAAGCTGAGGGGCGAACATCTGCTTACGGCCGAATATGACAGGCTTCCGGAGGATGCGCGCCAGTGCCTTGGCGAGGCATTGGGGCAGTTTTACACCGAGCTTCACCGGCTCGACAAGGAGCAAATGGCGGATGCCGGCGCCGCGCCAATCGGCGCATGGCAAAGCCCTGCAACACTTCGCGTCAAAGCCGTACCGGCCCTTCCGGTCGAACTTCGTGGCGTGGCAGAGGATATCATCGCAGGATTCGAGCGGCTTCCGCCCGATCCCCACGGACAGACCTATGGCTTTTTCGACGGCCATGGATGGAACATGGCTTTCGACCGTGTGCGGGGCCGCCTCAACGGCATCTACGATTTTGCTGATTCCGGCTTTGGTCCGGTCCACCAGGAGTTCATCTATTCGAACTTCATATCGCCGGATCTCACCGAGCGGATCGCTGCGGCTTATGAAAAGGCGTCGGGCCGGACGCTCGACCGGCGCCGTATCGCGATCCTCACCGGTATTCATAGGCTGTCGGAACTGGCAGAGCTACCGGACGATTCCCGCCATACTCCGGCAATGACCCGCCATACCGTGATATGGCTCGAGACGATGTCGGACCGCGGTTTCGCTGCGAGCTAATGGCGAAAGAGGCGGCGGAGACGATTTTCAGACGACGGAACCAAAGAACCGAGCCGCGATGCTGGCGACTTCGTCGTGAATAGACCGCCGATCGATGCCGTCGGCATCCGTGAAAATGTCCGGTGCCAGTTTCCTGCCTTGAGGCGTCGGTTCCGGCACAAAAACGTAATGGTCAACTCCGCCTTTGAGAATATCCAGCCCAGCGCCCGGCAGATGGCTGTGCAGCCAGCTGCAGCACTCCTGCGCAGGCGCGATGGTATCCGCATCACCGCCGACAATTCGAACCGGCTTTGCGATCCGCTTCAAGCTCTCGGCCGAAAAACCCAACACCGAGCGGCCAGGCGCAAGGACGAGGGCAGCATCAAATCGAGGGTCGCTATAGTCCTTTGATCTGCGGCTCCACGACGCGCGAAAAACGGCGCTGCGCTCCAGCAGGGGAGATATGTGGTCCGCCAGGTCGGGAAACTCCCGCGGTCCACGGTGCGGGCTCTTGATCGGGTTTGCAGATTCAAACTGGGAATAGGCCACGCGTGCGCCCATGAGCAACATAGCCGTGTAGGCACCGGCGGAAAAACCAGCGACGCAGGAGTGAGCGCTGATCATTCCGCCCAGTTGCCTTCGCCAGCTGCGATCGTCGAGCATTGCACTTATGTCGCTTGCCCGTTCCCAGAGGCAGAGGAAGCCTTCCGGTCTATGGGGTTCGGCACCGGTGTGGCCGTGATGATTGACGGCAAGGGCGACGAAGCCCCGCTGCGCCAGGCGATGGGCCAGCCATTCGAGACCGGCGGCAACTCCACCGGTGCCATGAGAGAGCAGCACGAGGGGATGGGGCCTCGCTGCCGGTTTAAGAGCCGCGTCACGCGCAACAGGCTTCAAACAAAACCAAGATGCGTCAGATACGGGCGTCTCGACTGCGCCGTCATCCGCAGGATACCAGGCCGCCCAGGAAAGAGGCCGGGGGCCGCTACCCTCCCAATTCGTCCTGTTCGCATCAAGGCAGAGGCCTTTTGCAAAGCCCACCGGCATCTCATTGCTCCAATTCGCCAGCTATCCCGTCGCGTCCTACTTTCGCAAGAAGATGGATCAAAGGCCATCCAGCCAGGCGAGGCGCTGCTTAGCTTCGTTTCGAAAACAGCGATGCGAGACTTGGACGTGGAGAGGGCGGGTTTTTCAGGCGCGGCACGACCACGAGGCGTTTGACTTCGCCGCGCTTGAAGGCGGCAAGGAAGCGGCGGTAGTCCTTGAACGAAACGCATCCGTTGGAATCGCCACGCTTGCCGAGCATGTAGGTGTGGGCGAGCAGGCCGACGCGACCGTGGATCTTCTGCGGGCCGCCGACGGGATGGAGGCGGATCGCCTCGACGCCATGGAACAGCGCTTCGCGCATGGCGAGATCATAGGTGTGCGGCGGGGTGGGGCCGCGCATTTTCTTGTCGGCGTAGCGCGGCTTGTCGCGCATGGCGCCGAGGCCGGAATGGGCTTCGAGCTTGTCGCCGTTCGGCAGATAGACGATGCTGGCCTCGATATCGTAGATCGCCACCCCATTGCGGGCGCTCGGCATCAAGGTCGGCTTGGCGAATGCCGGCATCTCCTCGTCGTCATCTTCCGTTCGCGCATAGGCAAGAGCCGGTCCAGCTTCGGGCGCGTCGATCTTCGGCTTGCCGGGGCGTGCCATCGGCAGCGGAATATCGGTGCCAGGGCCCAGAACGAGGCCGAAAGGCTCGTCGGACGTTGCCGTTTCGGCGGAGGCGGTTTCGACAGGAGCGACGGCGGGTATCGGCTGGGCGGAAGGAAGCGTCGCCGCAAGCGCGAGGCTTGACGCCGGTTCAACCGGCTTGGCGGAGACGGTCCGGATCGAATAATCAGGTGCCGGAAGGGCCGCAGGCGCGGTGACCGCCGGAACAGGTGCGGCGCTTGCAAGCACCTGCGCCTGCTGCTTCAGCGCTGCGGCCATCGCCGCGCTGTTGTTGCGCATGGCAAGCAGCGACAGGCCGCGGCGCTGCAAGAGGGCGACCATATCCTTGGAGGATTTCGGCGAGGGTTCGGCAACCATGCGGTCCGAAACCGTCGTCTTGCCCGGAAGGCGCGAGAACTTGCTGACGCGGATCAGCGGATGCGCAGGCGTGGCAACGTGCGGAGCCGGCTTTCGGGCGATCGCGACATCGGCGATCGTCGCAGCTGCGGGTTGCGGCATGGCGGAGGTGTGCATGGCCGCGATAGAGGCAATCGTCCAGGCGGACAGAGTGACCGCGATGCCAATTGCAGCAGTTCCGGATATGAGCCGGAGGGGTCTGGCTGAGCGAAAAAAAGCCCAGCCGAAAGGGTTGACGCTTTCATGCGCCTCAACAGCAAACGCCATACTACTCGGTTTCCCAACGCGTCACATTACCGGCGGCTTACGCGGAACGCCCCCGCCGGAGCCGGTAATGAAGCAAGAGGGCCAAAATGAGGCCCCGATGCGACTTGCCGACTACCGAGAAGCATGACGCACTATGGTAACTAATTCCTTTACGGGATTATCTGGCTGGCCGAAATGGCCCGGTTTGCCGGTTTTCGCGATGCGGGAACAAAGGAGCTGGCGCCGTCGCCGGCGAGCCTCATCGCCCTTCAATGAACGCGTTTGCCTTGCGAGGCGTGCCGTTATGTCCGCTCCATGACGTAGCTGCCCGGTGCTTCCTCGATGGCGTTGAGCGCCGTGCCGCCGGGTTTGCGCGCGGGCACGCGTTTAGCGTCCTTGGCTTCGATCCAGGCGTGCCAGTGCGGCCACCAGGAGCCGGGGTTTTCCTCGGCTTTGGCAAGCCAGGTATCGTAATCGCCCCTGGTCGGGCCGCCGGTCCAGAACTGGTATTTCTTCTTGTCGGGCGGGTTGACGACGCCGGCGATATGGCCGGAGCCGGCCAGCACGAAATCGACTTTTCCGCCGAAGAACCGGCTGCCGAGGAAGACGGAATTCGCAGGAGCGATATGGTCTTCGCGCGTCGCCAGATTGTAGACCGGGATCTTCACGTCCTTCAGCGATACGGTCTTGCCGCCAAGCATCATTTCGCCGGCGGTGAGCGCGTTCCTGAGATAGCAGTTGCGCAGGTAGAAGGCGTGGTTGGCGGCCGCCATGCGGGTGGAATCGGCATTCCAGAAGAGGAGGTCGAAGGGCATCGGCATTTCGCCCTTCAGGTAGTTGTTGACGAAATAGGGCCAGATCAGCTCGGAGGCACGCAGCATGTTGAAGGCGGTTGCCATCTTCGAGCCGTCGAGATAGCCGGTCGCCTGCATATGCGCCTCGAGTGCTTCCAGCTGCTCCTCGTCGACGAAGACCTTGAGGTCGCCCGCATGGGTGAAGTCGACCTGGGTGGTGAACAGCGTCGCCGTCTTGATGCGCTTGTTTTTCTCCTTGGCGTGCAGCGCCAGTGTTGCCGCAAGCAGCGTGCCGCCGACGCAATAACCGACGCTATTCACATCCTTTTCATCGGTGGCCTTCTCGATCGTTTCCAGCGCGAAATCGATGCCCTCGCGGGCATAGGCCGTCCAATCCTTCCCGGCATGGCGGGCATCAGGGTTCACCCATGAGATGACGAAGACGGTATGGCCCTGGTCGACGCACCATTTAATGAAGGATTTCTGCGGGTTGAGGTCGAGAATATAGAATTTGTTGATCCACGGCGGGCAGATGAGGAGAGGGCGTTTCAGCACCGTATCCGTGGACGACTCGTACTGGATGATCTGGCAGATGTCGTTCTGCGCGATCACCTTGCCGGGGGTCAGCGCCATGTCCCGGCCGACGGCGAATTTGGTCATGTCGGTTTGGCGCAGTTTCAGGTCGCCGCGGCCGGCCGCGATGTCCTCTGCCAGCATCTTCATGCCGCGCACCAGGTTTTCGCCGCTGGTCGCGATCGTTTCGCGGTAGAGCTGCGGGTTGGTGGCGACAAAATTGCTCGGCGAAAGGGCAGCGGTGATCTGCTTCACGTAGAAGCTCGCCTTATGCCTCGTATGCTCGTCGAGCCCCTCGGTCTGGGCGACGATTTTCTCTGCCCAGTCGGCGGTGATGAAATAGACCTGACGCAGGAAATCGAAGAAGGGGTTCTTCTGCCAGTCGGCGTCGGAAAAGCGCTTGTCCTTGCGCTCCGGCTCGGGTTCGCCAGCCTCGCCCTGCAACCGTTGCATCGAGCGCATCCAGACGCCGAAATAGCTGCTCATCAGCTGTGTTTGCGCCTCGAAAGTCCGGCGCGGATCGGACATCCAGTATTCGGTGACCTTGGAGAGCGTCTTGACCATGTCGGTCATCGGCGCGGCGAGCCGGTCGTTGATTTCCCCGCTCTTGCGCGGCGCAAGCCAGACGGACGCCGCCTTGCCGAGGTTTTCCAGGGCGCGGGCAATGTTCACCGCCATCGCCTCCGGATCCTTCAACACGTAAGGATCGAGATTCGGTTCGAAACCCGGGGTTTTCGTCTTCCCGCCATTTTCCTTCTTGCTGTCGGTCACGCGTCTCCTCCGGAGGCAGCAATCCTCTTGCAAATCGAGTTGTACATCGTCCCGGATCGAGAAAACAAGTTCAACGCAAGCGCACTCGTGCTATTGCTTTGTTGCTGCGACAAATTTAACAGTCGCTGAGGCTTCAGGATTTGGAAGATCTGGCATGACGACGAACGGCATCTTAGGCATCGCACTCGCAACCCGCATGGCACTCGCTGCCGCGGCCGCAGCGATGACGCTTGCTGGATGCGCATACACGCCGGAGCAGAAGGCGGCCGCCGCGGCGCGCCGCGCGCCTCCGACGGCCGTCGTCATGACGCCGACCAAGGGCGAGGAGCCGGCCCAAAGCGGCCTTGCCCATTATCCGGACGGCTATCCGAGCTTCGGCGCGCCGCTGACGGCAGCAAACGCCCAGATGAGCAACGAGGAAGCCGCAAGCTTGGGGCAGAAGCTTTCGGGACTCCGCGTCCAGCGCAAGGCAGGCACGATTTCGGAAGCCGAATATCAGCGGCGGGTGGCCGAATATCGCAAGCTTGCCGCCGAGCACGGCACAGACGCGCTCTCTGCAATCGGCAATTAAGCCTTGCCTTTCAGGCGATTTGGACGCAAAGCCTTCCGCAGCTGGCGGGAGACGCAATTTTCCCGATAATACGCGTCTGTCGCGGCCTTTCGTCAAAGATTCGCCGCGGGACGAAAGTCTGATGAATACGGCGTTTGCGATTGTGAAGTTCGTGTCGCAGGCAGCCGGGAACAAACGAGCTTCGAGCGCGGTCATGGTGGCCGCATTTCCATGGGGAAAGAGATGGAAGAATTTCACAAAGTCCGGCGTTTGCCGCCTTACGTTTTCGAACAGGTCAACCGTTTGAAAGCGAGCGCGCGAGCGGGCGGCGCCGATATCATCGATCTCGGCATGGGAAATCCGGATCTCCCCACTCCAAAGGCGATCGTCGACAAACTGTGCGAGGTCGTCCAGGATCCGCGCACGCACCGCTATTCCTCCTCCAAGGGCATTCCCGGCCTTCGCCGGGCACAGGCCGCCTACTACGCCCGCCGTTTCGGCGTGAAGCTCAATCCGGATACGCAGGTCGTCGCGACCCTCGGCTCGAAGGAAGGCTTCGCCAACATGGCGCAGGCGATCACCGCGCCGGGCGACGTCATTCTCTGCCCGAACCCGACCTATCCAATCCATGCCTTCGGCTTCTTGATGGCGGGCGGTGTGATCCGTTCGATCCCGGTCGAGCCGGACGAGAACTTCTTCCAGCCGTTGGAGCGGGCCGTGCGCCACTCGATCCCGAAGCCCTTAGCGCTGGTCCTCAACTATCCGTCCAACCCGACGGCCCTTGTCGCGACGCTGGATTTCTACAAGGATGTCGTTGCCTTCGCGAAGAAGCACGACCTCATCGTGCTGTCGGACCTCGCCTATTCGGAAATCTACTTCGATGGCGAGCCGCCGCCGTCCGTCCTGCAGGTTTCTGGCGCCATGGATGTCACCGTCGAGTTCACCTCGATGTCGAAGACCTTCTCGATGCCCGGCTGGCGCATGGGTTTTGCGGTTGGCAACGAGCGGCTGATCGCGGCCCTGACGCGCGTCAAGTCCTACCTCGACTATGGCGCCTTCACGCCGATCCAGGTAGCGGCGACGCATGCGCTGAATGGCGACGGTTCCGACATCGCGGAAGTCCGCAACGTCTACAAGCGCCGCCGCGACGTGATGGTCGAGAGCTTCGGCAAGGCCGGTTTCGACGTGCCGCCGCCGGCAGCCACGATGTTTGCCTGGGCCAAGATCCCGGAAAAGTTCCGTCATCTCGGTTCGCTGGAATTCTCCAAGCTGCTCGTCGAAAAGGCCGATGTCGCGGTCGCACCGGGCGTCGGCTTCGGCGAGCAGGGCGATGATTACGTGCGTCTGGCGCTCGTGGAGAACGAGCATCGCATCCGCCAGGCCGCCCGCAACATCAAGAAGTTCCTGTCGACGGCCGACGAGACGATGCACAACGTCATCTCGCTCAACGCGCACCGCTGATATCTTCACATTTCAACGGCAGCCGCTTTTTGGCGGCTGCCTCTCATAAAACACGCAGGATCGTTCCATGACAGACGCCCTCAAAATCGGCATTGCGGGCCTTGGCACCGTTGGTGCTTCGCTCGTCCGTATCATTCAGAACCGCAGCAACGAGCTTGCTGCCACGTGCGGGCGGCCGATCCTGATTACGGGCGTTTCGGCTCGCGACAAGACCAAGGACCGCGGCCTTCATCTTGCCGGCATCGAGTGGTTCGACCGGCCGGAAGACCTGGCTGAAAAAGGAGACATCGACCTTTTCGTCGAGCTCATCGGCGGCGCCAACGGCCCGGCCAACAGTTCGGTGCGCGCCGCTCTCGAACGTGGTCTCCATGTGGTGACGGCCAACAAGGCGCTGCTTGCCTATCACGGCGTCGAACTGGCGATGATCGCGGAAGAAAAGGGCACGCTGCTGAATTTCGAAGCGGCCGTGGCCGGCGGTATTCCCGTCATCAAGGCGCTGCGTGAATCGCTGACAGGCAACACGATTTCGCGCATCTACGGCATCATGAACGGAACCTGCAACTACATCTTGACCAAGATGGAGAAGGAAGGCCTCTCCTTTGCAGATTGCCTGAAGGAAGCACAGCGTCTCGGCTACGCTGAAGCCGATCCGGCCTTCGACATCGAGGGCAATGATACGGCGCACAAGCTCTCGATCCTGACGACGCTTGCCTTCGGCAACCAGATCGCGGCTGACGACATCTACCTCGAAGGCATAACGAATATTTCGATCGAGGATATCCATGCGGCGGCCGAGCTCGGCTATCGCATCAAGCTGCTCGGCGTCGCACAGCGCACCGATACCGGCATCGAACAGCGCGTGCACCCGACCATGGTGCCTGTCGATTCGGTCATCGCCCAGGTGGACGGCGTCACCAATGCTGTGGCGATCGAGTCCGATATTCTCGGCGAACTGCTGATGGTTGGCCCGGGTGCCGGCGGCAATGCGACTGCATCCTCGGTGCTTGGCGATATTGCCGACATCGCCAAGAGCCAGCCTGGCGCGCAGCGTGTACCGGTTCTCGGCCATCCGGCAAAGGCGTTGGAGTCCTACCGCAAGGCCCGGATGAAGAGCCATGAAGGCGGCTACTTCATCCGCCTGACGGTGCTTGACCGCACCGGCGTTTTTGCAAGCGTCGCGACGCGCATGGCGGAAAACCACATTTCACTGGAATCCATTGTGCAGCGGTCGCAGCAGCACCTGGCGCCGTCGCACCACCAGACGATCATCCTCGTCACCCATGCGACGATGGAGGATTCCGTGCGCAAGGCTGTTGCTGCTATCAAGGGCGAAGGCTACCTCGTCGGCGAACCGCAGGTGATCCGCATCGAGCGTCCCAAAGAAGATTGAGAACCCGTCTTCCTTAAAAGAACCGATGAGCGAGGCGGCCGGGGCATTCTCGTCCACAGCTAACATGCGCCTTGGCGTCCAAAATCGTTGTGTGCTCCACCAAAGCCACATAAATCTGCCGACAGCGCCCCGGTCCCGGGGCGGTGACAAGCGATGGGCGATCAGAGGGGCGTTGTGGATATAGCCGCCGATCCGGTACAGCGGGCATTCCTGGGGGTGGAGAAATCCGTCCTCGATAACCGTTGGGTGTCGCGCCTGGATCAGGCGGGACAGAACCGCGCGCTTGCCATATCCCAGGTGCACGGCCTGCCGGATTTGATTGCGCGCGTGCTTGCCGGGCGGGGCGTCGGGGTCGACGAGGCCCTGGAATTTCTCGATCCGACGATCCGCAGCCTAATGCCTGATCCCTATACGCTGACGGATTGCGAGAAGGCGGCCAGACGCCTGGTCGAGGCAATCCGGCGCGGCGAGAACGTTGCGATCTTCGGCGACTATGACGTCGATGGCGCGGCTTCCTCGGCGCTGATGTACCGTTTCCTCACGCATTTGGGCGTGAAGGCCAATATCTATATTCCCGATCGCATCTTCGAAGGCTACGGACCCAATCCGGCGGCGATCGATCAGCTGATCGACAACGGCGCGCAGCTGATCGTGACGGTCGATTGTGGCTCGACCAGCCACGAAGCTCTGGGGGCTGCCGAAAAGCGGAATATCGACGTCGTCGTCATCGATCACCACCAGGTGACACATGATCTGCCGCACTGCCATGCTCTGGTGAACCCGAACCGTGAGGACGATCTTTCGGGGCAGGGGCATCTCTGCGCTGCGGGTGTCGTTTTCCTGGTACTAGTCGCGGCGCTGAGGCTGCTGCGCGAGGCGGGCGACAAGCGAATTCCGGCGATCGACTTGCTGCCTTGGCTGGACATCGTGGCGCTGGCGACGGTCTGCGATGTCGTGCCGCTCAAGGGGCTGAACCGGGCCTATGTCGTCAAGGGCCTGGTCGCCGCGCGCCACCAGAGCAATGCCGGGCTAACGGCACTTTTTCGCAAGGCGGGCCTTTCCGGGCCGGTGACGCCCTATCATTTCGGCTTCCTCATCGGTCCGCGCATCAATGCGGGCGGCCGCATCGGCGACGCGGCACTCGGCAGCAGGCTTCTGACGCTGGACGATACCGGCGAGGCGGAGGTCATCGCCCAGCGGCTGGACGAGCTCAACCGCGAGCGCCAGGCGATGGAAGCGGCGATGCTGCAGGAGGCCGAGGCGGAGGCGCTTGCCGAGTATGGAGACGGCGAGGGCGCTTCGGTGATCGTCACCGCACGGGACAAGTGGCATCCGGGCATCGTCGGCCTGCTGGCTGCGCGGCTGAAGGAGAAATTCAAGCGTCCGGCCTTCGCCATCGCCTTCGACCCGTCGGGCCGCGGAACGGGCTCCGGCCGCTCGATCAACGGTTTCGACATGGGCAGGATCGTGCGCGCGGCGGTCGACGAAGGCCTGCTCCTCAAGGGCGGCGGACATGCGATGGCTGCGGGCTTGACCGTCGAGCGCGAAAAGCTCGGAGCCTTGCGCAACTTCTTTACAGAACGTGCCGAAAAAACCGTGGCGGCGCTGGTCGCCAACGAAACGCTGAAGATCGACGGCGCGATCGGCGCCAGCGGTGCCACGATCGAATTGATCGACCGGCTGGAAACGGCCGGGCCCTACGGCTCGGGGCATTCGCAGCCGATCTTCGCAGTGCCCGCGCATCGCCTGCGCGACGCGCGGATGGTCGGCGAGAAACATGTGAAGGTAACGCTTGAGGCGATGGACGGCTCCCGCCTCGACGGCATCGCTTTCCGGGCCGCGGACACCTCGCTTGGCAACCTCCTGCTCAATTCCCGCGGGGCCAACCTGCATGTCGCGGGAATGCTGGGCGCCGATCATTATCAGGGCGCGCGACGCATCCAGCTGCGTGTCTGCGACGCGGCGCCAGCGCGGTAGTCACCGAGCGGCTCACCAGTCGGAGGAGAGCTTCGTCAGATATTGACCGTAGGCGCTCTTGCCGAGCCTTTCGGCGAGCTTGGCGAGGTCATCCTGCGAGATGTATCCCATGCGCCAGGCGACTTCCTCGGGACAGGCGATCTTGAAGCCCTGGCGTTTCTCCAGCGTGCTGACGAAACCTGCGGCGTCGAGCAGGCTGTCCGGTGTGCCGGTGTCGAGCCAGGCATAGCCTCGGCCCATCAGTTCCACGAAGAGCTGTCCGCGCTCGAGATAGGTGCGGTTGACATCGGTGATCTCCAATTCACCGCGCGGTGACGGCTTCAGATTGGCGGCGATATCGACCACCTGCTGGTCGTAGAAATAGAGGCCGGTCACCGCCCAGTTCGATTTCGGCTCATTGGGCTTCTCCTCGATCGACAGCGCATTCATGTTCGCATCGAAGCCCACGACGCCGTAGCGTTGCGGATCGGTGACGTGATAGGCGAAGACCGTCGCGCCTTGAAGGCGGCTCGTGCCGGATTTCATGATTTCCGGCAGGCCGTGGCCATAGAAGATGTTGTCGCCGAGGACGAGTGCCGAGGTGTCGCCATGCACGAAGTCGGCGCCGATGATGAAAGCCTGGGCGAGGCCGTCCGGGCTTGGCTGCACGGCATAGGTCAGCGAAATGCCCCATTGCGATCCGTCGCCGAGAAGGCGCTTGAAGGCTTCGACGTCATGCGGCGTGGTGATGATCATGAGGTCCCGGATGCCGGCGAGCATCAGCGTCGTCAGCGGATAGTAGATCATCGGCTTGTCGTAGACCGGCATCAGCTGTTTCGAGACGGCCTGGGTGATCGGGTGCAAACGAGTTCCGGTACCCCCCGCCAGAATAATCCCCTTCATCCATATCTCCCTAAAAGCCTTTGTTAAAAATGACTTGCATGACAATCCTCATGGATTGCTTCCAGTCCGGTAGGCGGATTCCGTATATGCTGGCGAGCTTGTCGCCACTGAGGCGCGAATTGGCGGGACGCTTCGCCGGGGTCGGATAGTCCGCCGTCGTGATGCGTTCGACGCGAATGCTCTTGCCGCCGGATTTGTGAAGTTCGGCGAATATTCCCTCGGCGAAATCCGCCCAGCTCGCTTCGCCGCTGCCGGTCAAGTGAAAGGTGCCGCGGAGCGATGGTGCCGGATCCGTGACGAGGCGGGATGCGATCGCAAGGATCGCCTCGGCGATGTCGAGCGCAGACGTCGGGCATCCGGTCTGGTCGGCGACGACGCTGAGATGATCGCGCGTCTCGGAAAGCCGCAGCATCGTTTTCAGGAAATTGGCACCGAAGGGCGAATAGACCCAGGCGGTACGCAGGATCACGTGATTTGGGTTTGCCGCCGCCACGGCCCGTTCACCCGCAAGCTTCGACTGCCCGTAGACGGAGATCGGCCCGGTCATATCCTCTTCAGTATAGGCTGACGGCTTGTCGCCACTGAACACATAGTCGGTCGAAATGTGGATGACGGGCACACCGATCCGTGCGGCAGCTTCGGCAACCGCCGCAGCACCTGCCGCGTTGACGGCAAAAGCGAGGTCGGGCTCGCTCTCGGCCCTGTCGACCGCCGTATAGGCTGCAGCCGAGACGATGACATCGGGATGCACGAGCGAAAAGGCGGCTGCAACGCTGGCGGGGTCGGCAAGGTCCATTTCCGGACGCCCGACTGCGATGATTTCGACGCCCTTCTCGGCGCCGCGTCTCATCAGCGACTGGACGGCCTGGCCCTGTTTGCCGGTGACGGCAATGCGCATCGCTATCGCCCCTTGAAGACGCCGAGGCGTTCGCCGGAATAGACGTTTTCGCGCAGCGGCCGCCACCACCATTCATTTTGGAGATACCAGTGTACGGTCTTCTCGATGCCGGTTTCGAAGGTCTCTTCGGCCTTCCAGCCGAGTTCGCCTTCGAGCTTGGAGGCATCGATCGCGTAGCGTGCGTCGTGTCCGGGGCGGTCGGTGACGTTGGTGATCAGCTGCGCATGCGGGCCATTGTCCTTGTAGACGCCGTCGAGGATGGCGCAGATGCGCTGAACAACATCGATGTTCCGGCGCTCATTGCGGCCGCCGACATTGTATTTTTCGCCCGGGCGGCCTCGGGAGGCGATGGTGTAGAGCGCGCGGGCGTGGTCTTCGACGTAGAGCCAGTCGCGGACATTGGCGCCGTTGCCGTAGACCGGCAGCGGCTTGCCTTCCAGCGCATTCAGGATCATCAGCGGAATGAGCTTTTCCGGGAAGTGGTAGGGACCGTAGTTGTTGGAGCAGTTGGAGACGACGACCGGCAGGCCGTAGGTGCGGTGCCAGGCGATCGCCAGATGGTCGCTTGCCGCCTTGGAGGCGGAGTAGGGCGAGGACGGATCGTAGGGCGTCGCCTCCTCGAAAAGACCCTCGTCGCCGAGCGAGCCGTAGACTTCGTCCGTCGAGACATGCAGGAAGCGGAAGGCACTCTTTCCACGGGCGTCAAGGCCCTCCCAATAATGCCGCGCGATATCCAGCAGGCTGAACGTCCCGACGATGTTGGTCTGGATGAAATCGGCAGCGCCCGAGATCGAGCGGTCGACATGGCTTTCGGCGGCGAGATGCATGACGATGTCCGGGCGGAAGGAGGCGAATGCTTCCTGGATCTTGGCGCGGTCGCAGATGTCGGCGCGCAGGAATTGGTAGTTCGGCGCCGATTCGACGGACGTCAGTGATTCCAGATTGCCGGCATAGGTCAGCTTGTCGACATTCAGCACCTCGGCGCCGATATCGCCGACGAGATGGCGCACCAGTGCCGATCCGATGAAGCCCGCTCCGCCCGTGACCAGTATGCGCATCGTCGATCAATCCTTGGTTTGTTTTGCTGAATAAGAAAAGTGGTTAGGCAAGTCGGCGAGCCTCGGCAGCGTCCTGTCCTTGTCGGACAGCACCATGGCTTTCTCGTCGACCGGCCAGCGGATGCCGATCGCCGGGTCGTTCCATGCAATGCCGCGATCATGCTGCGGGTTGTAGGGAGCGGTCACCTTGTAGTTGATGACGCTGTTGGGCTCGAGCGTGGCAAATCCATGCGCGAAGCCGGGCGGCACCCAGAGCTGCGTGCCGTTTTCCGGCGAGAGCTCCTGAGAGAGCCAGTTGCCGAAGCTCGGTGAGCCGGTGCGGATATCGACGACGACATCCATGATCCGGCCGGCAAGGCAGCGCACCAGCTTGCCCTGTGCGAAGGGCGGTATCTGGAAATGCAGTCCCCTGACGGTGCCGGGCTCAGCCGAAAGCGATTCATTGTCCTGGATGAAGGTGACGTCGGCCACATTTTCTCGGAACCAGGCATCCTTGAACACCTCGGAAAAGTAGCCGCGGTGATCGCCGAAGCGTGGCGGCGTGATCGCGACGATGCCCTCGATGGCCGTGGTCTCAATAAGCATGACGCACCTTTTCTGCGGTTTTCATCGAGCGTCGGCCTTCATGACGCTCATCAGCATGTCCGCCTGCGAGCGGCTTTGCATTGCCGCAAAACCCTTTGCGGCAATGGTATCGCGCTCATCGGCATCTGCGATCAGCTTGTGGCAGCGCTCGATCAAGGCGTCATAGGGCTCGATCGCCAGACCGCCGATGAACGGCTGGAGGTCCGGATCGCGGATGTCGCCTTCGGTCAGCACGCAGACGCAGTTGGCGAGCAGATAGGAAATGCGTACGATCTCGAACACGCCGCTCGCATAATGATGGATGTTGATGACGATCTTGGCGCGGGCAATGGCCGCATCGCGTTCCGCACCATAGATGTTGAAGAGATGTGCGACCTTCAGCCCGCCCTGTTCCAGAGTCTTCAGGATATGGTGGCGGCGCTCGTTCATTGAGCCGTAAAACAGCACGTCGATGTCCTTGACGGGGGCGTGCTTTATCTGGCTGAGGCAGCGGCTGTAACCGATTTCGAGCACGCCGGCGTGTTCAATGCCCTTGGCGGCGAGGTTTTCCCGGTTGCGCGGGCTGTAGTCGAGAACCGGCAGCGACTTCAGGATCGAGGTGTAGCGCGAATTGATCCAGATGCTTTCTTCGGAGACCTGCTCGAGATTGATGACGACGCTGTCCTTCGGTAGGTGTCCAACGATTTCGGCAGAAAGAAGATTGCCCCCGTAGATGATCGGCGCACGACCCGCGAAAGCGTTAATGTCGCGGACGATCGGTGCGGAGCCACCGAGTTCCTCGAAGGCGCCCTGCAGGCCGAGCGCGACCTCGTCGAAGGCGTGGCTATGGTTGTAATTGGCGGGTGTCACGATCCAGATGCAATGACGGTCCTTGTGCGCCTGCCATCCGCCGGCAAAGGGCTGTATTGCGTTGCGGAGTGGCTGCTCGATCTTCGGTGCGGCAGGCGCCACGGGCATTTCGGCATGTCCCGCTTGCTGCTTCGCCGGGGCGGTGCCAGAAGGCTGCGGAGCATCGGCGCGCATCAATTCGCGGCCACCGATGAACTGGCCGCGCGGCATCCAGGCCGGCGGGTCGTCGGCGCCCCAGATGAGATGCGGCTGCTTGATCAGCGGCTGGCGGCCCTCTTGCCAGGAAGTCAGGAGAGCTTGGTCGCGGCTTTGCAGAAAGGCTTCCTTGGCGGCGAAGAGGCTATGCAGCATGTGGCCGAGGCGGACGCCGAACTTCCACTCGAAATCGGCGACTGTCGGTACGAAGGCGGTGATCTTCAATCCGGAGGCGGCAGCCTCCTGGACATAAAGTCCGAGCAGACGCTCGATCACGAAGGGACGCATATTCGCATTGGCATCGCGTGAATAGTGGGCCGCACCTGCATAGGCGGTGCCCGCCGCCGTGCCGAGACGCGCTTCGTTTTCCAGCGATTCGAGAATGCGTTCGCAAAAGGCGAAATACCCGGACCAGAATTTCCGGTTGCCGCAGAAATAGTTGCAGAACATGAAGGCCGTCTTGTCCTGCGGCGGCGCGATTGGATGACCGAGCTTCTGGATATGCAGGAAGATCGGCTCCATGCCGGGATGACCGCCGAGCAGAGAATGTTCCCAGACATTGCTGTAGATTGCCGCATGGCCGATCAGCGGATTGTAGAGATAGGCATCCGCACCTTCCGCCCTGGCCCTTTCCGCCTCGGTGACGAAGGAGGGGAAGCTGGTGACGGACTTCATCTCGAATTTGCTGGAAAGGAGCCCCCAGAACACGTCGTCGCCAAGGCCGATCGCCTCGTGATGGTGATGCAGGATGCGGAAGAGCTCGTATTCGCGGGTCGAAGCCTGCGTATTGAATGAGATGTCGAGCGGCACTGCGGCTTTGTCAAGCTGGCCGCGCTGCGAAGGATCGAGATAAGGCTGATAGATAATGACCGATCCGGTGCTGGCAGCTTTTTCCGTGAGAAACGCCAGATCAGGAAGGCCGGCCGGCAGAGCGGAAATGGGCTGATTGATCGTCAAGGCATCGTCCTTCGCGCATGGCTGCCGTCTCCGTGATTCACGAAACGGCATTCGGGCTTGTTTGGGTGCCGACTATTGGACGTGAAGCTTGCGCCACACTGTTCGCGCGGACTTTCGCTGGTCAGCCTGGGAACAGGTTGAAGCATGATGTTGGACCAAGCCCACTTTGCGCGATATGCCCAACCTCTGGACGGCGGTCATGAAAAACGAGAAGATCTTTGTAACGAGGCCCAGTCTGCCGCCGCTCGAGGAATTCATTCCATCGCTGGAAGCGATCTGGAACAACCGCATCCTGACCAATGGCGGACCATTTCATCAGCAATTGGAGCAGGAACTCTGCAGCCATCTCGGTGTGAAGCATATCAGTCTGTTCTCCAACGCCACCGTTGCGTTGCTGACTGCACTTCAGGCACTCCGCATCACCGGCGAGGTCATCACCACGCCTTATTCCTTCGTGGCCACCTCGCATTCGCTTCTCTGGAACGGCGTGAAACCCGTCTTCGTCGATATCGACCCGGTGACGCTCAATCTCGATCCGGCAAAGATCGAGGCGGCGATCACGCAACAGACGACGGCGATCATGCCGGTGCATTGCTACGGCCACCCTTGCGACGTCGACGCGATCCAGAAGATCGCCGATCTCTACAATCTCAAGGTCATCTATGACGCCGCCCATGCCTTCGGCGTGGAAGACGAGCGGGGAAGCGTTCTCAACCACGGCGACCTTTCCGTCCTGAGCTTCCATGCGACGAAGGTCTTCAACACATTCGAAGGCGGGGCGATCATCTGCCCGGACGCGAAGACGAAGACCCGGATCGACCAGCTGAAGAACTTCGGTTACGTCGATGAAGTGACCGTGGTGGCGCCGGGCACGAACGGCAAGATGAGCGAATTCAACGCCGCGCTCGGCCTGCTGCAACTGAAATACATCAAACTCGCGCTCGAACGCCGCGAGGTGATCGACCGCGCCTATCGCGAGCGGCTTCGCGGCGTTGCAGGCATCGAATGCCTGGACCGTTCCGGCGAGACCGTCTCCAACTTCTCCTATTTCCCGATCCTCGTACGCCCTGGCTATCCCATCTCGCGCGACGGACTGTATGAAAGGTTGAAGGAGAACGGCATTCACCCGCGCCGCTACTTCTATCCGCTGATTTCGAGCTTCTCGATGTATCGCAGTCTGCCGTCCGCGCAGCCATCGAACCTGCCGGTCGCAACCGAATCCGCCCAGCAGGTGCTCTGCCTTCCCATTTATCCGGACATGGAGATGGAGATCGTCGACAAGGTCTGCGCGCTCATTGCTTCATTGAGCACAGGTGCTTTCACCGCAAGTAGGGATATATGAGATGAAACTGGCTATCATGCAGCCATATTTCTTCCCCTATATTGGCTACTTTCAGCTAATCCACGCGGTCGACAAATTTGTTGTCTACGACAACATAAAATATACAAAAAAGGGTTGGATTAATCGTAACCGCATACTGCGGAATGGAGTAGATTTCACATTTTCTCTACCAATCAAGGCCGCGTCGGACAGCTTAGATATATGCGACCGCACGCTGTCGACAGAGTTTGATCGCAATAAGCTAGTGAATCAAATTCAAGGCGCCTATCGACGTGCACCATTTTTTTCACATGCTTTTCCAATGATAGAACAGGCAATTCGCTTCCAAGACAGCAACCTCTATTCCTACATATTCAATTCAATCACGAAAATCTGCGATTATCTCGACATCAAGACAGAATTCATCGTCTCTTCCAAAATGACAATAGATCACGGTCTTAGGGCAGAGACAAAGGTTTTGGCTCTATGTGAAGAGGCCGGTGCAAGCGTCTATATAAACGCAATCGGGGGAGTGGAACTTTATTCGCGCGAAACGTTCAATGCGCGTGACATCGACCTGAAATTCATCAAATCGAAGCCTTTCGAATATCCCCAGTTTGGAGCGGAATTCATGCCTTGGTTATCGATCATCGACGTGATCATGTTCAACTCAGCCGAGAGTATCCAGACGAAGATACTCAACGAATATGAGCTTATTTAGCCGTAGTCGCGGCGAGGGTGCCTCACTCGGCAGTCCGGACTCCATCAAGAAATCCAGTCGGTGACGTAGATGTTTAAATGGCAAAAGCTGGGCAAGGTGTTCACGCCGCAAGATGTGACGGATCGCCCGTGGCTCAAGGAGTTTGCTCAGGCGCCAGCAACCCTGATTTTCGATGATTTTGTGCGCGTATACTTTTCCTGCCGGCCACCGGCAGACGAAGCCGGGCAATATGTGTCGCATTCCGCTTATATCGACGTGGACAGAGCTGATTTGTTCAAAGTCAGGCACATCAGCGAACGTCCCGTCCTGGAATTAGGTGGCCTTGGTGAATTTGACCAATTTGGTACCTATCCGATTTCCGTAGCAAGAGATGGCGATATCGTTCGGGCTTACTATGCCGGCTGGACTCGTTGCGAGTCCGTGCCTTTCAACGTCGGTATAGGCCTGGCATTAAGTACCGATGAAGGTCGAACCTTCGTGAAGGCAGGTCGTGGACCAGTGCTGCCATATTCGCCCGATGAGCCGTTTGTTTTGAGCGGTCCCAAAATCCGGCGCTTTAACAATACCTGGTACCTCTTTTACATCGCTGGCTCCAAGTGGAAGATAGCCGACGGGCGCGCTGAGCCTGTCTACAAAATAAGGCTCGCTACATCGGAAGACGGCATCCGTTGGACAAAGCTAAATAGAAACCTGATCAACAGCGTTGTCGAAGCTGACGAAGCACAGGCCAGCCCCGATGTGATTTTTGCCGGGGGGAAATACCACATGTTCTTCTGTTACCGGTATAGCACGAATTATAGAGGTAAAGAAAAAGGCTATCGAATCGGCTATGCGTCGAGCGTTGATCTGATCAACTGGCATCGCGACGATGCCAAGGCCGGCCTAACTGTATCGGATACGGGATGGGACAACGAGATGGTCAGCTATCCGCACGTCTTTGAGTTCGATGGCAAGACCTACATGGCTTATCTCGGCAATCAGGTCGGTCGCAATGGCTTCGGTCTTGCTATTCTCGACGGAAAGCTGGGTGACGTATGACGAAGATGCGCTGGAAGAAGTTAGGCAAGATCTTCGATCCCACCCGCCATCAGCTACCGGCAGGATGTGTCGAATATGCGCAGTCACCTCAAGCACTCGTTTTCGACGACTTTATCCGAATATACTTCTCAACTCGCGCCGTTGACACGAATGGCAAATACCTCAGCCATATCGCTTTCGTTGATATGGATAAGACAATGGATCGGATTGTTCGAGTTTCCGACCGGCCCGTTATAGAGCTTGGGAAACTAGGCTGTTTCGACGAGCACGGCATCTTTCCCATGAACGTGATACGACATGAAGGAAAGATCTACGGCTACTCGTGCGGTTGGAATCGAAGGGTTGCGGTATCGGTTGATACTGCAATCGGCCTCACCGTCAGTGATGACGACGGGTTGTCGTTCAAGAGGATCGGCGACGGGCCAGTTTTGTCTGCGTCGCTCGGCGAGCCTTGCTTGGTCGGCGATGGCTTCGTAAAGCTCATCAACGGCGCCTTCCACATGTGGTACATTTTCGGAACTGGATGGAAAGTATATTCCTCCGAAGCCGCGCCAGACCGCACCTATAAAATCGGTCACGCAACATCCCGGGATGGCATCAATTGGCAGAAGGAAGAAGCCCGACAGATTATCGCTGATCGGCTTGGTCCAGATGAAAGCCAGGCTTTACCTACGGTCATCGAGATCGAGGGGCGCCATCATATGTTCTTTTGCTACCGGCAATCGTCAGATTTTCGCACGAATAAAAGCCGTGGCTATCAAATCGGCCACGCCTGTTCGGACGACCTGATTAACTGGTCGCGCGATGACGTCGAACTAGCAATCGAAGGAACATGCGGCGAGTGGGATTCTGACATGCTTTGCTATCCGCATGTATTTGAGTCAGACGGTGCTATTTACCTTTTGTACAATGGAAACCAGTTCGGCCGGTATGGATTCGGCGCCGCGATCTTGGAGCGGACCGCTTGACCCCAAATTGGAGCCGCAACTTCGCTTCGGTAGGCGAGATAGCCCGACACTTGAATGAGTGTGGCGGGAATTTTGCAACTGGGCTCAGTGCAAGAATCGACATTGAGATCTATGCGCAGAAAATTCTTCTAAATGCCGAGCGCTTCGAGGCATGGTCGAACGGCATTTTAGTCGGATTCTTGGCTATGTATTGCAACGACGACAAGCAGAAGTCGGCATTCATTACGAATGTGAGCGTGCTTGAGGATTGGCGAGGCCGTGGAATAGCGGGGACGTTGCTTGAGCAATGCATCACTCACGCAGACGAAAAAGGCTTCGACACAATACGCCTTGAAGTAGAGGCAGCGAATGTGGCCGCAGTCGCAGTCTACGGAAAATTTGGGTTTGTGCCGTTGGGTGGCGGGCAGTCAACACTCATGATGAAGCTGGATTTGGGGGCAAAAAAGTGACCGACAGGCGTGACTATAACAATGAAATAAAAGACACGAGTGATCATCGTTATGCTTACAATTTCGATTTCGATGTAATGCATCATTATATGCTGAAGTCCTTTATTCCATTCTTTCGTCGGGGGAGTTTACTTGAGCTTGGAAGTTTTCGAGGCGATTTCACAAAACGAGTGATGCCGCATTTTGACGACATCACCTGCGTCGAAGCATCCGACGAGGCGATAGCCATAGCGAAACGCGATCTAGGCGACGGGCTGATATTTATCAACGACGTATTCGAAGGCGTGACGTTGCCCAAGCGCTATGACAATATTCTGCTGACGCACGTTCTCGAGCATCTGGATGATCCTGTAAGAGTGCTTAGACGCGTCAACGAGGAATGGTTGTCGGAAGGTGGTAGGCTCTTCTTGGTTTGCCCAAATGCGAACGCTCCATCACGTCAGATCGCGGTCAAAATGGGTTTGATACGTCACAATTCGGCTATAACGCGAGCGGAGTTGGAACACGGTCACCGGATCACATACTCGTTGGACACCTTGGAGCGTGATGCTAAATTGGCGGGACTAAATGTGGTGCATCGCTCTGGCATTTTCTTCAAAGCGTTGGCCAATTTTCAGTGGGATCGGCTGTTGCAGACCGACATTATCTCCAGCGAATATCTCGAGGGATGCTATCAACTGGGACAAATCTATCCCGATCTTTGCGCCAGTATTTTCCTTATGTGCGAAGCTGGCGGGACGCGGTAATTGCGTCCAACTCCAATCTTCTTAAGTCCGGAGGGTATCGATGCCGCGTGTATCGATCTGTATTCCCGCATATAACCCTGATTATTTCGAGTTATGCCTTCGAAGTGCGCTGGCCCAAAGCTTTGTCGATGTTGAAATTCTTGTGTCCGACGACTGCCCGACCGATGCAATCAAGGTAATATGTGAGAAATATGACCCGTTTGTTCAATATAGCCGTAATGCGAATCCCGGGCCGGAGAGCAACGTGCGTCGACTGGTGGAGATTGCGAACGGCGAATACATAAAATTCCTGTTCGATGATGACGTGCTCCATCCTTTTTGCGTACAATTCCTGTTGGAGGCACTCGATGTGACAAAGGATAGAAATACGCGCCTTGCGTTTTCTCCACGCCATCTGATCGACGAGCGAAATCATACGACTGGTTTCGTCAACCATTTCAACGCTTCCGGAGACGGCCTAAAAATGGTTTCCGGCCGTGATTTCCTAAGATTGACGGCCCTCAATCATGCGAATCTTGTTGGGGAGTACACAACGGCGTTATTTCGGAAGGCGGACGCATTTGATAGCGATGGACAATTCCGATTGTATCGCATGGAAGGTGATCTCTTCCGAGGCTTGATTGACCTGTCGGCGTGGGTTGAATTGGCTCAACTCGGCGATTTCGTCATCCATCCCACGCCGCTCTCGTACTTTAGGCGCCATGAGAAAGCCACGTCGAACCCGCAGATCAACTGGAAGTTCATCTATGCGATCACCTATTATGAGGACGTGCTTAATCTTGCCTTTGAAAAAGGCTATTTGCCAGCAAGCGATTTGCCTGCGTCATATCGCAACCTGCTGAATACCTACCGTTATTGGCAGAATTCATTCCCGCAGCTTAATGCAAGAATTGCACAGATCGAAGATGCATTGACATAGAGCTAGAATGGCACGCCCTAGGGGAGTCGAACCCCTCTTCCCAGAATGAAAATCTGGTGTCCTAACCGATAGACGAAGGGCGCTTCCTTCGCGGTGGCGCTCTTATAGTCAGCACATTTGTGCACCGCAAGCGGCAAAATGCGAAAATGCAGATTTTTTCGAGGCTTGTGGAAAAGCCGGTGTTCGCGCCGGCGTTCCGTGTGCCACCCGATTTTGAATTGATATAAATCAGCGCGATAGCCGCGTTGCGGCAGGCCGATCCGGAAATCATCCTGCATCTGGCCGCGCAACCCTTGGTCCGCACTGGAATGACGTCTCCGCGGGCGACAGGCCGCGCGAAATGCCCCCCGGCTCGGCCTCGATCCGTCGCGGGCGGCTGCGCTTCTCGGCTGTAGCCCCGGTTCAGCCAGCCCGAAGAAGTGCCGCGAGACCCCCTGGTGTGACGGCTGGCGGAACGGTGGAACGCTTTGGAGCTTACCCGCAGCCGGATCAATGCTTTCGTGAACGGCCTGTAATTCCGATGACGTATCATTGCCGTTTCTGCCGCGCGTCCCTTGCGACGGTCGTTGCCGATCTTGGGCAGACGCCATAGTCGAATCCCTTTCTGCCGTGGAATCTCGAAAGCAAGATCACCTCGGCGCGGGGCGGACGTTTCGTCGTCGCCATCCCGCCAGGAAGGTTCAGAAACCGCTTGTTGACGGGACCCGCCAGGCTCAAGAGGCTGGCGCGCTGCACGCGCGTGGTACGCCCTAGGGGAATCGAACCCCTCTTTACAGAATGAGAATCTGTCGTCCTAACCGATAGACGAAGGGCGCGTTGCGTCGGCTGCAAATAGGAACGCGCAGCCGCTTTCGCAAGCGTACTGATAAATAGACAAAATGGAAATAAAAAGTGGCACGCCCTAGGGGAGTCGAACCCCTCTTCCCAGAATGAAAATCTGGTGTCCTAACCGATAGACGAAGGGCGCTTCCTTCGTGGTGGCGCCCTTATAGTCAGGCGCTTTGGATCCCGCAAGCGGGAATTTCGGATTTCTTTCAAAAAAATGACAGGAAATCAGAGCCTGTGTGGGAGGCCGATTATCCGAGCTGAATCAATAGGCTGCCGACTATTCCTATAACGGGATGCTGCGGCGTTGCCGCAACTTGATGCGGGAAGCCGCGCTGCCGTCAGATGGCTCTTGCGTTCGGTGTCCTGGTACGTCCGGCGCCACAGCTCCAGTTCCAGTCACGGCTTTTACCAGTGTCGAGATGGACCGATTCGGTGTGGCAATAGGTGCCGACGCCGCCGCGGTTCGGCAGCGATCGGATAAAGGCGGCGATATCCCATTTGGACACGCCGTCGATCTTGATATCGGCGGCATCGCAGGTCTTGTGCATCGATTCTTCGGCGCCGCCGACCATGCGGTTACGCCCCGCGTCGCGATATCCGGAGGTGACGATGACCGGCTTGCCGAAATGGGTTTCGACCGCCTTGATGACATTGAGCATCCCGGGCTTAAAGCAGCCGACTTCGACATTGCCATTCTGGATGTGCAGGCCGTTCGGTGCCACGCGCGTCATGCCCGGCAGAGACGCCTTCTCAAGGAGCCCGGCGAGGCCGCCGACGAGGTTCTGCTTCGGAGCGGCATAGAGCGCATTCATCGACCCGCCTTGCAGGTTACCCGTCGCGAGCGATGTCGTCTGATAGGCAGGTGCAAGCCTTGTGCTGGTTTTTTCGGAGGATTGCTGCGGCAGAAGCATCTCGCCGCCCTGTGCCGGCTGGGCGGGCGGCGGCGCGCTGAAGACGCTGCTGCGCGCGGCATCGATGCCCTGAACGGGTGCATAGGCGTTGGCGTCCGCCGGCTGTATGATCGTTGAGGTCGTGTTGTTCTGCGGCCTCGCCGGTTGGGCGGAAAAGATGCTCATGGCGTTCGCATTGATGCGGCTTGGCTGCATCGCCAAGCCGCCGATATTGGCGGGCTGCGTGGCCGGGCCGGCGGACATGGTGGCGGCGTCGGTATCCTGCGCTGCCGCCGTCTGCTGCGCGTTCGACACATTCGTGACCATCGGATCACGATAGGCGCCGTTGGCGGTTTTGCCCGGCGTGTTCCCGGCAAGCTGCTCGGCTGAAGGATCGGCAGCCACGGCAGCTGCGGAATCGAGGGCCTTCTGGTTCGAGACGCAGCCCGACAGCGCAACCGCGGCAACAGCGATGAGAAGCGCGCCCGTGGCGGGCATCCGCTTTTGGAGAATGAGCAAGCGACGGTCTCCGTTGGTGCGGAGAACGATTCAACCGTGTCGTCTTCCGCTTCGAGTCGGCCGGAGAGTGCCTACCGGGCGGGCTTGCGGCAAGCGCGAAGCGGGCGCGGCGGCCCGAAATCGCAAAAACCACAAGCCTCGCAAAAGCCTCAGCTTACCAGGCGCCGGTATTGCCCATCGAAAGCCACGGCTCGGCCTCCGGAAGGCTGCCGTTCTTCTGCAGGATTTCGACGGAAATCCCATCCGGCGAACGAACGAAGGCCATGCGGCCGTCGCGTGGTGGACGGTTGATGGTGATGTCATTGTCCATCAGATGCCGGCAGGTCGCATAGATGTCGTCGACCTCGTAGGCGAGGTGGCCGAAGTTGCGTCCGCCGGTATATTCCTCGGGATCCCAATTGTAGGTAAGTTCGAGGCAGGGGGCGCCATTTTTCTCTGCATTTGTGATATCCTCGTTTGCGGCGAGGAAAACCAGGGTAAAACGGCCGCTTTCGTTTTCGGAGCGCCGGATTTCCTTCAGGCCGAACAGCGTGCAGTAGAAATGCAGGGAGGCATCCAGATCCTTCACGCGGATCATAGTGTGGAGATAACGCATTCTATTTCCTCTCTAAAATGTGGGAGCTGCTTCGTTATGTGGCGGGGGGTCAGCTTCGGGCAAGGCATGCGACTAAAATGAGCAGTTGGGAATAACCGAAAACAGGACTTGCGCTTATCCGTTACCAAGATGTTAATCTTGATTTCAAGAATCAGTTAACCGTAACAGTGTGACGCGTATTGAGGGGCTGGCGACATGGCTGACAGGATTTCATCGAAGGAATTCACCGATATCGACGAGCTGTCCGGGGATGCCGTCGACCTCGTTGAAATCACCGGTGTCGTCAAGTGGTTCGATGTCGCCAAGGGCTTCGGCTTCATTGTCCCGGACAACGGCATGCAGGATGTCCTGTTGCACGTAACCTGCCTTCGCCGCGACGGTTACCAGACGATCCTCGAGGGCACGCGCATCGTCGCGCTGATCCAACGCCGCGAGCGCGGCTATCAGGCCTTCAAGATTCTCTCCATGGACCAGTCGACCGCCGTCCATCCGTCACAGCTGCCGCCGGTGCGCACCCACGTACAGGTCACCCCGACGAGCGGCCTCGAGCGGGCACTGGTGAAGTGGTTCAACCGCACGAAGGGCTTCGGCTTCTTGACGCGCGGCGAGGGTACGGAAGATATCTTCGTGCATATGGAAACGCTTCGCCGCTTTGGCCTGACGGAGCTTCGCCCCGGCCAGGTCGTCCTCGTCCGCTACGGCGATGGCGACAAGGGCCTGATGGCAGCCGAAATCCACCCGGATATGCCAAGCCCGGCAAGCCGGTCGCACTGATGCCTCGCGGCATGGCAATGCAGGCCATCAAAGGCGCCTTTCTGGCGCTTTTTTTCATCCTGGCCGTCTCCGCCTTTGCCCAGCAGCAACCGCATTTCGACAAGGAGCCGTTGGTGATCCAGACTGCCTCCGGCAGGATGCTGAATTTCACGGTGGAGATTGCCGCCAGCAATGAGCAGCGGCAGTACGGCCTGATGTTCCGCAAGGAAATGGCCGAGGATGCCGGAATGATCTTCGACTTCGGCCAGCCGCGGCGGGTGACCATGTGGATGGAGAACACCATCTTGCCGCTCGACATGCTCTTCATCGATAGCGGCGGCACCATCCGCCACATCAAGGAAAATGCCGTGCCCTATTCGAGGGCGATCATTGATTCGATGGGTGAGGTGAAATACGTCGTCGAGCTGAATGCCGGCATCGTCAGGAAATTCGAAATCAAGGTCGGCGACAAGGTCGCAAGCGCCACGGTGACGAGGAAAAAGTAGCGGCGCGCCGAAGCGTCCGCCCGATCTCTCTTAGAATTACTGCTTTCTCACCGGTTTGGCCTTGGCCTGGATCAGTCGCTCCATGAACAGCGCCATCTTGCGCTTGATGGTGCCGTAGGTGCCGAGTTCGAAGTCGCAGTGATAGCAGGTGATGATGTCGCTATCGAGCGGCTGCGGGCGCGGAAAGTTCATCCGGGTCTTGCCGCACTTGGGGCAGGGGACTTCAACTTGCATTTACGGCTCCTGCGCAGGGCCATTGGCCGTCTGCGAAGACAACATTTTTTGAAAGGATGGTCGGAGTGGAGAGATTCGAACTCCCGACCCTCTGGTCCCAAACCAGATGCGCTACCAGACTGCGCTACACTCCGTGAGAGGGGGCAATACACGCTTCACCCCGGCCCCGCAATATCTAATTCGCGTCTTCCCCGTCTTCAACACGGCATTGTCGTTTCAATCACCAAGCCCTCCGGCGGGCTGGATCCTGGCTTGCGGCGCAAGCATTCCCCTCAGTTGGCTTTTTTCTTGAAAGTGGAGGGATTCGCGGCTAAGCAAAATTCATCTCTTCGCGTTATAGAGGCGATGAAGACCATTCCGGAGACGGGGTGGAAGGGTAAGTTACAGCGGGTCAGGCCCGCATATCCGGAGGCGTGCAGCTGATGTCTGCCAAGATCTACCGTCCAGCCAAGACCGCCATGCAGTCCGGCAAGGCGAAGACGCATCTTTGGGTGCTTGAATTCGATCAGGAGCAGCCGCGCAAGATCGATCCCATTATGGGCTACACGTCCTCCGGCGATATGCGCCAGCAGGTGAGGCTGACCTTCGAGACGCAGGAACTGGCGGAAGCCTATGCCAAGCGCAACGGCATCGAATACCGCGTGATCGCGCCGAAGGAACCTGCTCGCCAGACAGTCGCTTATCCTGATAATTTCCGCTATACCCGCACGCAGCCCTGGACGCATTGAGCGCTCAGGCATGCCGCTTCTCGCCGCTGCACGGACGCAGAGGCCGGATGGCCCCTTAGCTCAGCTGGATAGAGCACCTGCCTTCTAAGCAGGTTGTCGCAGGTTCGAGTCCTGCAGGGGTCGCCAAACCATATTTGTCCATACCGGAGACATAGGTAACAAAACGTACCTAACACATGGGTGACAACCTCGTGCCGAACGGGTTGTCGATGGTTTGCAAGGTCCTCTGCTCCAGGTCGATATATCCCAGATCATAATGCATGAAGCTGACGAGCCAAATGCCGTCGTCGACTTCCTTGAGCCCCAGTTTCTGGCCGGCCAGCACGGTCGATATGTTGATCTTCTTGCGATAGATGCAGATGCGGCCGCAATTGGTCACCAGCGCATCCCGATCATGGAAGGGGTAGTCGATCTCCGGCAGGCCCTGATAGAGGCGTGACGAAGCGGCGTAGAGATCTGCCGGCACCTTCATGTTGAGCGCCTCGTGCGGCCGCTCCTGATTGAATTCGCTGACGAAAGCATCGAAGCGGGCCTGCTGCTGGAGGATGTTTTTGCCGGGTGGTCTGGTCGCCTCTTTCTTCAGCGTCAGGTGCATGCGCTCATGCCGGCCGTTTTGTTGGGGACGGCCCGGCCTGATGCGCTCCAGCGTGATCCCGAGCCTCAGCCACCACACCGACAGTTTAGACAGATTGTAGAGCCCGTTTGGACTGGCGAAAGGCAAGCCGTTGTCGCTGCGGATCGCGATGGGCAAGCCGTATTCTGCAAAGAGCCGGCCGAACGCGTCGAAGACAGCCCGTTCTCGCGTCGACTCAAAGGCTTCGCAGGCGAGAAGATAACGTGACGCCTGGTCGGTGATCGTCAATGGGTAACAGTATTGACCATTGCCAAGTTTGAACTCGCCCTTGAAGTCGGCACACCAAAGATCGTTCGGCAGTAATGCCTGTGACAAGGCTGTCCCTTCGGCTCGATGTCGTTGCCGCTTGCGGGCATGGGCGACCAGACCATGTCGATCGAGAACGGCATGCACCGTACTCTTCGACGGCACGCGCACATCGCCGGCCAGGCGCTTCACCAAAAGCTCCCTGATCTTCCTGGCACCCCAATGCGGCTTGTCTTCTTGCACGAGACGATCATCGCCTCGACCGGCTCAGGCAGCTGGTTGGCATAACGCACCGGCCGTCGAGACCGATCCGTCAGCGCCTCCAGGCCGTCGTCCTTATAGCGATTGAAGATTTTGTAGCCGGTCTTGCGCGAGATGCCGAATGCACGGCACACATCGCTCATGCCTTCGCCCTCCAGTAGCCGGGCGACAAATCGTAGACGTTCCTCCATCACGAAGTCTCTTTCCACGGCATCAACACCTCCCGCCAAAAAGCGAAAAGTGTTACCCATGTCTCCGGTACGAAACGTCACCTATCTCTCAGGCCGGGCAATTCCAAGTTATTGATTTTATTATAGGTGCGACCACGTAGGGCCAAAGCTGCGACCTACATTCTGTTCGACAGGCGTTCCGACGCGCCTCGCGCCAACTTCTTCTTGTCGGCTTCCTTCGTATAGATTTCGGCCATCGCCAAGCGCGACCAGCCAAACATTGCCATCAGCTCGTGAGCCGTTGCGCCTTCGTCGGCGGCTATCGTTGCTCCCGCCTTGCGCAACCCATGCGTTCTGCACTCTACCGGCAATCCCGCTGCCGATAGCCGGAATGGATGCAGCGTTCAATGGCTGCTTCGGGTGCTGCCTGACGCCCGCAACTCCACCGTCACCTTCTCCCGGCATCCGTTACCTCCTAGTTTGGCGCGGCGGCTGCGGTTTCGCCCGGCGGCAAGATCCGGAACATAAAGGTCGAAACCTTCTCCCCTGGCTTGAAAGGACCAGGTACCTGATGGCTTACCGGTTTCAGGCTTTGAAGGAATGCTGCAATCGATGTCACGTCTTCTTTGGTGAGCTGCGCGAATGCATGCCACGGCATGATTGGCGCCAGGGCGCGACCGTCGGGCCGTTGCCCGGTCTGAATCGCAGTCACGATCTGATCCCTGGTCCAGCTGCCGATGCCGGTCTCCTTATCAGACGTAATGTTGGGGCTGACGAAAACACCTTCCCCCGGGATTTCAAAACCGACATCCGAGCCGCCCAGAAATCGCGAGCTGTCCGGTTTTCCGAAGAAATATCCCGGTGTGTGGCAGTCGTTGCAGCCGCCGATCGTGACGAGATATTCGCCGCGCGCAATGTGCGTATCGTCGGCAGCCGCTGCCATGGACGGCTGAAGACCCAATGCAGAGGCGGCTAAAAACGCGAACCGAGCGCTCAATCGAAACATCTTACCCTCCGTGACTTACCTCACAACTGGAAACGAACTGAATAACACGACGAACCTGCTCTATATATTAGCCATTTGGAATTATCGATTGCGCAGAAGAGGTCCGCTATTTCAGGCAGCGTCACGACCATTCAGGAGGATCTTCCGGAAATGCGAAAGGTCACCGATGATGTTCAGCGTTGGAAGCTGATGGGGATCGGCGCGCTTGCCGACATCGGCATCGGCGGCGCAGACGCGATCCGGCGGATAGGGCGATTATTCTTGGACGGTAGTGCCATACGACGAAGGCCTACCTCGTCGCCACTAGCGTTTACTAGTCAACAAGAGACCTAGGATACTCGGGGGCGGGCGGCGCGCAAACCTCATCGAGCCTCCCCACGATGGCACCCGGCGAACTCATGCCGGAACTGACGAGGGCGATGGCCTGCGTTAGCGCAGCCTGGCCGTGTTCGCTTTTGACATCGACATGATTTCTCTCTGACCAACGGCCGACTACGGACGTTATCAGTTCAATCTCATCATCGGTAAAGGAAATTAATTCGAAAAGAGACATAGCAGCTCTCCTATTTCAGGCAAGAGCAGATCGTCTCTCAAGCGGCCCGGGGCACCCGGTTGAAATTGTCGGACCGATAAATAAGAATACGCTTAAATGCCCCATAAGGCAAACGAAGCCATCTTTTTGTTTGTCCAGCGCCGGCCGCATGGGAGTCTTCGAAGGTCAACCGGACTGCCGAACGTGTAAGTTGCCGGCACAGCCGGCGCTCCTTCGCCTTCACATTCGCTCCTTCATTAAAAAAGAGCCCCGCCGAAGCGGGGCTAGTTGTTGACGTCGGAGAGGAACGTCGGATGACGTGACGTTCAAAAGATGAACGCCTGATAGGGATCATGGTTTCGGTACGCAAACAGACCGATGCGCGAAGAATTGAGGCGGACCGCACGGCCACGTGCAAGGGGCTAAAGCACGGTTACAGGAGATTTGGCAGCGCGATCCATTCCGCCGAACATCCGAGGCGGTTGAATGTTCCTACTCGTCCGCTTCAAACTCCCGATCAGCAATTTCATCATCAAGGACCTGTGCCGAATTCATCGTGAACCTCGCGGGATACCCCGGCGTTCAGGCCGGGGGGAACGCGAGAGCGGCCTTGGGCCGCTTCCCGCTGGGATTTGACATATTCGGCGATCACCGAGAGCGGTGCGCCGCCACAGCTTGCCGCAAAGGAGGACGGCGACCACAAAACGCCCTTGTGGTAGCGCCCGGTGATTTCCGGGCGGCTCTCGCGCAAACGTCGGCTGGATACGCCGTTTAGGCTGTTGACCAGCTTCGACAGGGCGATCTTCGGAGGGTCATGCACCCGCAGGGGAACATGATCGTCCTCGCCGTCGCATTCGATCAATTCGGCCTCGACGTCGCGACACAGCTTGGCGAAGATGCGCCGCAGGTCGCGGATTGCCGGTTCTGACAGAACGTCACGGCGGTATTCGTGACAAAGACCAAATGACCATGGAGCATGTAGACGACATGCCTGCCGGTGCGATCCACGGTTGCGCTCCTTGGAGCAATTGATAGAATCGTAACATGATCCACCGCGCTTTCCGCTACAAGCTCGCTCCGACCGCCGAACAGGAAGTCCTGTTGCGGCAGTTCGCGGGGGTTGTGCGGCTGGTCTATAATCTGGCGCTGGAGCAGCGCAGGGACTGGTGGCGGCATTACCGGCGGCAGACCGGGAACCGCTTGAACGACATCGCCCAGGCGCGGGAATTGACCGCACTGCGGGCCGCGTTCGACTGGATTACCGCCGTGCATGTGACGCCCCAGCAGCAGGCCCTGCGCGATCTGGATAAGGCGTATGCCAACTTCTTGGCCGGGCGCGCAGGATATCCCTCGCGGCCCGCAAGAAGGGCGTGAACGGCGCCTTCCGCTTTCAGGGGCGGGAGATCGAGGTCAAGCGCCTGAACGGCAAGTGGTCCGCCGCGCGCCTTCCCAAGATCGGCTGGGTGAAGTTCCGCGACACGCGGCGCCTGCGTGGCAAGACCATGAATGTGACGGTGAGCCTGGCGGCGAACGGCTGGCACATCGCCTTCGCCTGCGAAATCGACCATGCCGTCCCGCAAAACGATTTGCCCGCCGTGGGGATCGACCGGGGCGTGGCGAACACGCTGACGCTTTCGACCGGGGAGCATTGGTGGATGCCTGCCGGCCTTGCGGAGATCGAGCGCAGGAAGCGCAGGGCACAGCGCGTTCTGGCGCGGCGCAAGCGCGGGTCGAGCCGCCACGCCAAGGCCCGCCGCCGCGTTGCAGCCTTGCAGGCCGGTGCTGCCCGCATCCGGCAGGATTGGCGGCACAAGGCCAGTCTTGATATCGCCCGTCGCTTCGCAACGGTCGTGCTGGAAGACCTCGCCACGCGCGAAACGCGGCCATTGGGAGCCAAGGGAGGGAAACGTGTGCAATCTCTACGAGATGCTGAGCAACCAAGAGGCAATCCGCTCGATCGCCCGGCGATGATCGACAGCACCGGCTCACTAATGGAAAGGACCGGAGGCGACTGGTCCAAGACGGCTCAAGATCTGACGCGCGACCTGACGCGCGCTGGGTTTAGCTGCAATCCAAGGACGAAGGCTTTTAATTGCGTTCGCCTCGGATGCAAGAAAAGGCTCCTTGGACAGGCTCTTCTTCAATGGCAAGTTGGAGTGAAGCCGGATCGCGAGCGAGGCGTAACATACGCGCCTTCCTTCATAGACTACGGATGGCTGCTGAAATGCGTGCCCGACAAAGATCTAAATATGGCTGAACAGCGATTCTACGCGGAGAACCGGTCGATTAACATCTTCCCCCGCTTGAAAGCGGGGGATTTCCAGCGTGTTTGAAATTCTGAGGCAGCTCGCGAGCCGAGAAGCAAAAGACAAGATAGGTGTCGCGCGGCGGACGACGAGCTTGCCGAAATCGGACCATTGGCATGATGCACATGTATGGCACGATCCTGGCCACGTCCTGGCGCGTCATGTTCTTCGGTCGTGCTTCCCGCCAACACTCGACGCCAAAGGCAAGAAGAACTGGAAGGCTTGCAGTCGTGGCTGAATGCGAGTGCCGGGCATCACCTTGCCGCCGCAGAAGACAATCGCCCACAACCCGCCGAGGCCTTTGCATTGGCCATCTGCTGGCGCGGCACAAAGCTCCATGTACGGCGGTACGAAGCCGCGTTCATGGCGCTCCTGCAGCAGCGGAACGAGAGGAGCGCGGCATAAGGGAGCGCTTGAACTCACTTCATCGTCGGCGGAAACTCTTTTGGAGGCGGGGTTGGATTCGGAATTTCTTCCGGCGGCAAATCCGGAATGGGCTCTTCGATGGGCGGTTCGGGAACATCGGGCGGCCGATCCGGAACCGGCCTAGGCTTTGGGCTTGGCGTCGGCTCAGGCGGAATGGTCGTCATGGAGGGCTCCTTCTATGGTCCCAAACCATTCCAGCGTTGATTTGTTCCTGCGACCGTCAGTGAACGACAGTGATCACCGGAATGCCAGCTTCCTCGGCCGCTCGGATGAGTGCAGATCTCGCCTCTGCCGGCGACGTCGTTCCGTGCAACGCCTCCAAACACGTCTTAACGGCCACGAGGTATTCCTCGCCATCGTCGAGGGGCCAAGACGCGAACAGGGCGTCTGCAGCGTCTCCCAGCGACTTCACCAACCTGTATTTTTCAGAGCCATTCATCACCAGCATCAGCGGCGCGAACGCTCCGAATTTGTGCCAGTTCATTACACTTGAACTCCTAGCGCCAAACACATTAGTAACTGTGCAAGAGTCGTGCCGTTCGAGGTGGCAGCATGAACGTCTACCGTGACGGGCAGGTTCTTGGCAGTGTTAGCGCCCAAGATGGACACGTCACCCGAAGTAGAAAAACGATCGTTCTTAATTCCAGGTTGGCAGTGGTCTCGTCGGCTTCCCCCGCGAAACCGAGCTCAACAGGAGGCTTGATGCCTCCACCCCTCAAGTTCGCTGCGATCGTAGACAATGCTAGCCAGTTAAATGCTTGAATGGGAAGGTGTCAGACGACTGTTGACATTCATCGGACGGCCAACAGACCTGCTCTCAGGCATTCGAAAGAGCCATTACGCAGCTATCGGGCGATGCAAGGCCGCGCGACAGGGCCTTTACATGAACTGGATACCCGGCCCTTTTAAATCGGATCATTTGAAAGCGGGCGGGGTGGGCTCCGTGGCGGACATCCAGTGTACCCACACACGGACCCCGCGATCCTTCAGTGTACCGTGTCTTCAACGGGTGGAAAGTGGCTATTGCATCAGCGGCGGCGAGGGAGGATTGTCGACTAGGTCAGTGTACACAGGGGGCATTCGAATGGCCGCTTATCTTATCGCAGACATAGAAGTCCACGACGCTCAGGCGTATGAGGAATACAAGAAGAGGGCGTCGTCGACGGTCAAGCAGTTCGGTGGGCGCTACCTGGCTCGTGGCGGAGACCAGGAGGTCCTTGAAGGAAGTTGGATGCCAACGAGGCTTGTCCTGCTGGAGTTTCCTGACATGGCGACGCTGCAGGCATGGTACAGCTCAAGCGAGTACGCCATCGCCAAGCCGTTCCGCCTCGCCAATGCATGCAGCTGTTTAGTCGCCTTGGAGGGCGTGTGAACACCGCGTGCTTGCAAGACTTGCTTTTCCCTCTGCGCCATTGATCTGCCGCGTTCGAAGCAATGCAGCGGTAGTATCCGCATCGAAATACGAGCCGCGACCTTCGTCGATTGCGGCCAAAGGTCCCGAAGTGGCACAATCCGGAAGTGGACCGGACCGTCTACCCCTGAACCCAGAGTGGCCATTGAACTGCATTCGAATCTTGCACTGTGCAAGCTAGGGGAATGGCAGGCCCCCGAGAACGGGTGCACATCCCTAAGGCCCGCTACTGGGACGCAGAGCACCGATCGACTGGTTCAACCGTTGCGACAATGCGCTCTATCGCCGCTGCTAGGGAGATCGTGCCGCGCCGGTTCTCGCTGCCGTCCTGGCGCATGAACAGGCCGTTGGCGATGCCCTCATACATACCGAGAAGCGCGTCCGCCACCTCGGCGGGCACGCCTTCCTCGGCAAGAAGCGCGACGCGACCCTCCGGCGGGACGAGCATCGGCACCACCGGGCGGTCGAGAACCTCCGCGAAGGCCGATGCCACATCACCGGCGCTCCAGTCTTCCGGTCCGGCCAGTTCCACGACGCGCTTCCCGGTCCAGTCCTCGCAGAGCAGGGCTGCCGCGGTGCGCCCGACATCGATCGTGCTCACCATTGGAATCTCCTGAGAGGGTTCGAGGAAGGTCGGGAGCAGTCCTTCGGACACGGCGGTTCCTGCCACCTCGCTCCACGTCTCGACAAAATAGGCTGATCGCAGGAAGGCGGTCGCCGGTGCCACGCCGGCAAGCCGCGCCTCGAACCTGTTGAGGGTGGCGATGACGCCAGTGCCCGAAGCATGCTGCGCTCCGATCGACGACAGGACAACGGCCTTGGACAGATGCGCCCGCCGTGCTGCCTCGACAAGCGTAGCACCGAGTTCGTCCGTGCGTGCATACGGATCACCGCTCACCGGCGGGGGATTGAGCAGGAACGCGCCCGACGCGCCTTTCAGTGCATCGGCCAAGGCCTCGGTATCCTCGATGTTCGCGACGGCGACCGCCGCGCCGAGAGCCGTCCATTTTTCACCCTGTTCCGGGTGACGCACGACGACACGCACGGCCTCGCCGTGTTCGATGAGGGCGCGCGCTGTCTCGCCACCAGCGCGCCCATTTGCTCCAAGCACAACATACATGACTTCTTCTCCGTCATTGGTTGGTCGATCGAAAGACGATAGACGGGGGATTTCCATGCGTCCAATGCATGATGTATATAGTCAGTATGCGTGAAATGGATTTACGTCAGATCGATCTCAACCTGCTGGTGGCGCTCGATGCGCTGCTGGCCGAAATGAACGTCACACGGGCAGCCCACCGGCTTGGCATGAGCCAGCCGGCCGCAAGCCGTGCTTTGGGGCGATTGCGCGCGCTGTTTGCGGACGCGCTCCTGGTCAACGGGCCGGGCGGTTACCTCCTCAGCGCCCGCGCTGAGGAGGTGCGCCCCGTTTTGCGCCGGATACTGGCCGGCATCGGCGAGATGCTGGAGGCGAATCCGTTCGATCCCGCGACGGCGATGGGTCAAGTTCGGCTCCTGATGCCCGATCTTCAGGCCGCCGCGCTCGCGCCGCATTTGCTCGCCCGCCTCGCACGCGAGGCACCGTCCCTTGATCTTGACATTGTCGCGCCGGGCGCGAACGGAATCGAAGCGCTGGAGCACGATGACGCGGATGCGATGGTGGCGCTGATCGACGAAGCACCCGCCGGCATCCGCCGCCGCCGCCTCTATGACGAACAACTTGTGACATTGATGCGCGCGGATCATCCGGCCGCTGTCGGGAAACTCACGCTCGACCGCTTTCTGGCGCTTGAGCATATCGTGGTCAGTGTCACCGGCGTCGGGCCTGCGCCCGTCGATGAGGTGCTTGCGCTCATGGGGCGGAAGCGAAGGGTGAAGCTGCGCGTGCCGAACTTCTTTGCAGCGGTGGAGATAGCCGCCCGCTCAGACCTGATCATGACCCTGCCGTCGAGCCTGGCGCGATCCGCCGCCGACATGAGGCGCTTCGTGTCGCGGCCGCCGCCCCTTGATCTTGGGAGCTTCACGATGAGTCTCGCCTGGCACGCGCGTCAGCAGGACACTCCCAGGCACATCTGGTTGAGGCGCGCCATTGTCGCGGCGGCGGCGGATATGTCATCGGCCGCTGAATCGCACCGCTGAGTCCGCGTTCGAGACCTGATGGCGGGCACCTTTCGGCCCCGAAGCAGTCAGCCAATCCACCGCCCGATTTGGGTGTGGTGGCTGCCGAGTTGAAGGTAGCATATCCATAAAAGATTCGCTTTGCAGCCGGTGCTTGCTATCCTCGCCGGCCTACAGCCGCATTGGAGAGCCATCATGTTCATTAAAACGATCGAACCCGATGAGGCAACGGGCGAAATCGCATCGCTTTACGATGCCGAGAAAAAATCAATGGGCCGCGTGATGCAGGCGACGCAATGCTGGTCCGCCCGCCCCGACGTTATTGTTCCAATTGAGAACTTGCTGCATCAGATACGAGATGGCTTTTCACTCGGTCTCTTGAACTTTCGACTGATCACCTTCGTTGCGGCCCAGCATGTCCCTTCAAGCTACTGCTCTCACGTATACTTCCGCGGCCTTTCTGAGATGCTCGGCAGGGAGCAGGCGCTGGCGGTTCGAAGAGATTACCGGAACGCCGGACTTGACGATCAGCAGGTCGAGATGCTCGCCTACGCGGAGCAGATTACCCGCGATGCATCGCAGATAACCGAAGCCAATATTCAGCGGCTGCGGGAACGCGGCTTCACCGATGCCAACATAGCCGACGTCGCATTGGCCGCCTCGTTCCGCAGCTTCATGAGCCGCTATTTCGATGCGGTGGGTGCCACGGTCGAGCCTGAGTTTCTCGATGACGATCCAGCGGTCAGAGAAGAAATGGCAATCGGTCGAAAGTAGTACGCAAATGGGATAGCCTGGCACTGGCTCGCGATTGATGCTGGGGCTGCTTTTGGCGCGCTTTGCGGCCGACCCGACTGCTGAATGTTCGGTACCGCTATGTCACCTTGTCAGGCAGGTGTGACGGTCCGTCCGGTTGAATTCCGGACGAACCTCTTTGTGTCAGCCTTGGCGATTGGGCGACAGCCAGTGGCGATGGAGTGCCTCCACGTCGCCGCTGTCAAGATTGGCATCGCCTTCCTCAACTGGGCATCAGACCAATCCCACCACTTCATTTCGAGCAGCAGTTCAATTTTCCTATCCTCGAAACGCTTGCGGATTGGTTTGGCGGGATTGCCTCCAACTATGGTGTACGGCTCGACATCACGTGTTACCACTGCACGCGTTCCGAGCAATGCTCCATCGCCAACTTTGACACCAGGCATGACGACAACCTCAGAGCCGATCCAGACATCGTTGCCGACCACGGTGTCGCCGCCTGGCAGGTATCCGTTTTCCGCGCCGCTGAATTCGGGTACCTCCGGCATCCAGAAAAACGGAAACGTGCTGATCCATTCATGACGGTGCCCCTGATTACCTGCCATAATGAAGGCAGTGCCCGACCCGATTGAGCAGAAGCTCCCGATTACGAGCTTATCGGCTCCCACTTCGTCCAAACGGTAGCGGGCGCAATCGTCAAAGCTGTGGCCATGGTAGTAGCCCGAATAATAGCTGTATCGCCCAACGATTATGTTGGGATTTGTGACCTGCTTGTCGAGCGTAATGCCCTTGAAAGGGCTTTCAAAATAGTTGTTCATCGATGTTCTCTCTACATACGCTTCCTGATCGCTTGCGCCATGGCAAACGGATGCAAGGCGAGAAGCCGTTCAGACTCTCGCTGAGCTCCTCGCGTTAGCGCGGGAGCACGATGTAGGGGGTACTCGATGCGTTGATCATGCCGACTTCATATCGCAAAAACTGGTGTAAGCCAACGACGGCAATTAGCGCGAAGCCGCCAAGGTACCAAGGCCTTCTATCACCCCTTGGTCGGCTGGGACCTCAAACTATCGCGGGAGGGAACCAGCCTCGTACATCTCCCCGTACTGGTCGCTCGGGGGGATCGGCTTGATGATATCGATAAGGACCCCATTCGGGTCGGCTGTTATAAAATGCCTCTGGCCAAATTCCTCATCCCGAAGCTCAAGACGGATGGGCAGGCCCGCTTTCAACAGCCTCTGATATGATCCGTCTACGTCCTCAACCTCGAAATTGAGTAGCAACCCCGACGCTTTGCCTCGAGCCCCTTCTGGGATCGTGCTGTGACTGCCGTCGAGCACAGCCAGGGCCACATGTTCGCTGTCTTTGGACTGCAGATGAACATACCAATCTGCTGAAAACTGCGCTTCGAAGCCAAAGTGTTCGATGTAGAAGGCTGCTGTCGCGGCGACGTCGTCCGTCATAATGACCGGGTAGTAGCTCGTTGTCTTCATGGCTTTCGCTCCTGATCAACATCAATTACATTCAATCTGCATGTTTATAGAAACATTCTGCCTGTATGTAAAGGAATGCCGATGGCACGCAACAATCGAGAACGGACAGATGCCACTCGGACAGCACTGCTGGATGCCGCCAGAGCCCTCTTCGTGGATAGAGGCTATGCCGAAACCGCGACTCCGAATATCGTCGCTGCAGCGAACGTGACGCGCGGCGCACTCTACCACCACTTCCCGGACAAGAAGGCGCTGTTCACCGCAGTGGTCGAAAGGGAAGGCGCTGCCGTAGCTTCCGAAATAGAGGAGCGGTCGTCGGCAACGTCCTCTGCGCGTGATGCAATCCTCGCTGGGGCGGCCGCATACTTCGACGCGATGGCCGTGCCAGGGCGGACCAGGCTTCTGCTGCTGCAGGCTCCGGCTCTCGTCAACGAGGATCAGGTCGAGAGCACTCTCAGGAGCGGGCTCTCGGCACTCTTGGCAACTTCAGGGTCGCTGGGCCTCGTCGACCCACTGACGGTCCTTCTTTCGGCCGCGTTCGACCGGGCGGCACTCGAAATTGATAGGGGCCGGAAGAGGTCGGACTACGAGGAGGCGATCGTAACGTTGATCGACGGCCTCGTGGATTGAACGTCCGCGTACGGCGCATTGCTGTCGAGACGTTCGTCTGCAGTCGGCCCGAAGCGGTCCTTACAGAAGTTGCCGGCTGCCGTATCCCCTTTTCATGACGTAATGTATGATGGAACGTTGGAGACGATGTATCTGGACCAGGAGGGGGAAATGGATACTAGCGCGTCGAACGCGGACATTGCGCCGTCAAGACTGTCAATCGTCCATATTGCGCTTCAATTGGGACTCGTCGCCCTTCTAGTCTATGTCTGCGCTAGGATCATACAGCCTTTCCTGGGCGTCCTGCTTTGGTCGGCGATCCTGGCGGTCATGCTTCATCCTTTGCATATCCGCCTATCCGACCGGCTCGGCAATCGCTGGTCGGCATTTCTCATCGGCATGGTCGGGGTTGCCGTCGTGCTGGTACCTATGTACGTCGTGGTCACATCGCTTGGGTCTTCCATTTATTCGCTTATTTCCGGCTTGCAGAACCGCAGCCTGACTATTCCCCCGGCTCCAACGTGGCTTGGCGATCTGCCGATGGTCGGAGCCAAGCTCTCGGAGGGTTGGTCGCTCGCTGCCGCCAACCTACCCTTGGCACTCAGCGAATACGGCCAGATGCTGACCAAGCCCGCTGCGTGGCTCGCATCCTTCGCTGGAGGTTTGGCCGCTGGCGGCCTATCTTTCGTTCTTTCAATCGTGATCGCCGCCGTGCTGATCGCGTATGCCAGGGGTGCTGCGGCCTTTGCCCTCAGTCTGCTGGAGCTAGTCACCAACAGCAAGGTGCGCGGGGAACGGCTCCTCCATCTGACTGCTGCGACAATCCGAGGCGTGGCGGTCGGGGTGGTCGGCGTGGCGGTGATCCAGTCGCTGCTCGTTGGCGTGGGCTTCTTCGCTATTGGCCTCCCGGCGGCCGGGACTCTGACGCTTGTCACGTTTCTAATAGCGCTCGTGCAGGTGCCGGCGCTGCTGCTGACCCTGCCTGTCATGGCCTATGTCTTTGCCACGGAAGCAACAACAACAGCAGTAATCTTCGCCGTTTGGGCCTTCGTCGCGGGGGTGAGCGACAATATCCTCAAACCATTGATGCTCGGCCGCGGATTGGACGTGCCGATGCCGGTCATTTTGGTCGGTGTCATCGGGGGGATGATAGCCGACGGCCTTCTGGGTATATTTGTTGGCCCCGTGCTGCTGGCGGTCGGCTTTGTGTTGCTGATGGAATGGATGCATGAGCGCCGGGTCGGAGACGAAGCGCAGCTCGAAGGGCCGGCGCCATGATTGCAATTGTTGCTCTCGGCTTGCTTGCGATGTCGATATGCCTCGCGCTGCAGGCACTGGCTTCAGTGCTCGCCGCTCGCTACTTTGCTCATGCCCGCACACAACCCGTGGGCCTAAAGCCGTGGCGGACGATCTTCCTGCAATTCTCGATTTTGATGGTCATGCTCATGGTGGGCAATATTGTCCAGGTCGCATTTTGGGCACTGCTATATAGCTTGCTTGGGGCTTTCGAGGACTTCGAAACGGCAGTGTATTTTTCGGGCGTCACCTTCACCTCGCTTGGCTATGGCGACGTGGTGCTTGATGGCCGTATCCGGCTGCTGGGGCCGCTACAGGCGGCCAATGGACTGATGATGTTCGGGATCACGACCGCCCTCTTTTTTTCGGCTATCCAGCAGGCAATGGGGAAATTGGCCGCGGCAAATAGAACCGCGCGTGAGCCGTAGGATACTGGAGCAATGACCGCTTGTGGCCATAAGCGGTCATTTCAAAAGCTTTGCCATAAGAGGATTAGGCCGGTGTGCATCGACAATTTCCCAGCCAATTTTGTAATAGAAACCCACTGCGTCGGGCGCTGCGTGGGCTTCTAGCCTGACTGCCTCGTGAGCCATGGCTAGTCTCTCGACGGCGGTCATCATGGCTCGGCCGATACCTTGCCGCTGGCGCTCCGCAACGATTGCAACCGTGCGAACCACCCCATTCCCGTTCCCAGTGAGATCAAGACGGACGGCACCGACGCACTCATTGCCATCGACAAAAATCAGCGGAAGATGCTCCGGCTTTCTGTCGTCAGGATGGTGATCGTCGTATCCAGACAATCCGCGCAGATCGAACAGCACATGCCGTCGAATCTGATGATACGCCTCCCATTCAGATTCGCTCGATACCCGTACTAGCTTCAAATCAGCAGCCTCTCGCAGTAGAACGATTATAGGGGCGGTCCATCGGGGCGCAATGACCGCAATTGGCGCGTTTCCGGAAGCGGCCGATATTGTTGAAAATGTCCGCCGCCTAAGCCAAAGAGGACGTTTGCGTAGAATATCGTTCCGCCCGGAGGCCGATCCCGAATCCTGATTCCGGATAAAGCCTCGCGATGAACTGAGATTGCCAACGCTTGCTCTATCGTGTGTAGGACTTTTTCAACAATATCGGTCAAAACCGGACGTCGCGCCACACGATGTTGGAATGTACATTTCAATTGGCGCGCAGGGCGAGATGAAACTGGGCACCACTATGTCATTGTTGCGCCTGTTGATTTCTAAGATCGCTTTCCGGAGCCGAGGGTCTACTTTGCGCACGTGGCCGCCATTTTACGGCGAAGCACACTCCGGCAGGCGCAGCGGCTTCTTTATCTTCGCGAGCTCTTCCGCCTTGGCGCAATCAGGAAAGCCGACGAGCCGCATGGTTTCGATCAACCGCTGGCGCTCCGCTTCGTTGAATCCGGGAATATTGACAAATCCCTCGACGGTCAAATTGGGAAACCGCCTGAGTGCGTCCGTTACTGAGACCTTCGCCTCTTCAGTTCGGCCAAGAGCCGCAAGCGCGCCAGAACGCATCACCCAGTGTTTCCTTCCATAGTTTTCCGGCGTCAAGCGGTCCAGCATCCGCAGGGCATCCTCATACCGGCCAGCCATGAAGTAGGCATGAGTGAAAATCCTGGCACTCCACATCGGGAAACCGGGGTTGAGACTGACCGCCTTCACCACTAGATTTTCATCTCGATCCGGATGCCATGAACAAGCTTGCCGCTCTTATTGAGCACCCGCCCGGCCGGCTGCGGGGCCATAGGATGGACGACCAAGCATCCCTTTCCATCCCACGCCTCAATCGCCCGGATCACGTCGCGATTGTCCGGCATCATGGTCCCGTCTGGCGAAATATCGTGAATTGGTCCGCCGACCGAATCGAAGATGAAGACCGAAGGCCACCGGTGGTGATGGACCGGTTCTTCCTCATCGGACTTCAAGGTAACCTCAAGCACACGCAAATTGTCGTTCTCGAAAAGCACCTTATGGTTGGCGGGCGCGGCCACAACCGCATCGAGCGCCGGGTCCCATCTGGCCGGGTTGGTCTGGTCGGTCATTGCTTTCCTCACCATTGGTGATCGGCGGCCCGATAGCCGTCATCCAAAAACTGATATCAGCAAACAGCCGGGAAGCCTATCCCAGACCTCCCGGAGCAGTTGCTGTTCGAGCACACAATCAAGCCGTTGCTGTCGGACACGCCCAAGGCACTTATTGTCTCGGGAAGCTTGGCTCCCTAGAAAATTTCGGCCTGAAGTGTCCAGTTGTAGTCGGGGGCGCATTTGGAGGCCGCTGGCGAATCGCGTCGCAGGTGAATCTGTTCGAATCTCGACCGGCGAAATGGCGCGCCGGACGAGATTCGAACCGCTAGTGCTCCGTACGTCCGTTTTCGGCCCAAAGCGGCCAATCACTCAGCTAAATATAGTGTCGGCTTCGCGCCTTGTCGGCCGTTCGAGGCGGCGATAGACATTCTCAGAAGCCGACGTTCGTTCAGCTTTGCTAAGATTATCCGTTACGTCATCGTGTCGGTCGCTCGAAACAATGATTTTGTCTTCACTTTCCGGAGAACGGAGGTTCTAATTTTATGGGAGCTGCTTCGAAGTCGGTCCTGGATCGCGGAAGGGGACGTGACATGGTGGATTCTGATCGGATCGACAACCTGATCGCAGCGGTGCCCCCCGCCTTGGCGCTTCGCGCCGGGCTAGACCTTGGCATCTTCACCCAACTTGGTGGCAGCGCGGTGACTGCTGACAGCCTTGGGGCCGTGCTCAAAGTCGAGCCCGACCGTCTGTCGCGGCTCCTCTACGCGCTCGCCAGCATCGGTCTCCTCGAAGTCAAGGATGGCCAATTTAGCAACGGAGCCGAAGCGTCCGCCTTCCTCGACGCGTCCAAGCCGACCTATCGCGGCGGCGATCATGCGCTCCTGCGCGAGCTCTGGGGAGCCGACCTGCTAACCGCAGAGTCGCTGCGACAGAACCGGCCGGCTGCGCTGCACGACTTTTCCGAAGCGGGGCCTGAGGCCGCGGCGGCATTCAGCCGCATGCTCGCACCGGGTGGGGTGATTTTCGGCCGACATCTGGCCCAGGAGATAGACCTCTCGGCGATCGGTTCGGTGATCGACATCGGTGGGGGGCCCGGGACCATTCTCGTTGGCCTTCGCGAGCGGCGGCCGCAGATTGCGGCGACGCTGATGGAACTCCCAACGGTCGCAGCGGTCGCGCCAGATATCCTGTCAGAATACGGTGCCAACGACGTGGTTGTCGAAGAGGGGGACATAACTGTCGCGCCATCGAACGGTCGGCACGATCTGGCGATCCTGAAGGCCGTCGTCCAGGTCCTTCCGCCGGACCAGGCGCGCAGTTCGATCCTGAACGCGGCGCGTTGCCTCACACCCGGAGGCGAGATCGCAATTGCGGGGTGGGGTGTTGTCGATGACGACCGCCTTGGCCCGCCTGAGGGTGTCTTTCTGAATCTCACCTTCTTGAACCTCTATCGCCACGGCGAATCGTACACTGAAGGTCAGTATCGTGCGTGGATGACCGAGGCTGGATTGCGGGATATCTCCAGGTCGCGCCTGACGGACGGCTCCACGTTGTTTCGTGCGCGCCTCACGGGCTGATCGTGGCTGAATGGTTGGTTTCGGACGCAAGGCACTCCGAGGCGCGAAGCTAACTTTACCACACCAAACGCGCTGGTCTGCTTTCAAGCCCGTCCAACTTGAAAGCTGACTATCCGTTTGCGGCCTCATTTGGCCGGAGAGACAATGGTGCACAATGACTGGTGTTGGCGCTTTCCGGAAGTGATCGCTCGACCGCTTTCGGCCAGACCTAGGGAGGCGAGTCAGAATGCCTGCCATGGCCGAACCGACTGAACCGGCCCTTGCGTAAACAAATTAGTATGAACTCGCCCTTGAAGGCGGCGCACCACAGATCGTTCGGCAGCAAGGGATGAGCTAAGGCCGTTCCCTTACCGCGAAAGCGTGGCGTTTACGGGCATGGGCGACCAGCCCGTGCCGGTCGAGAACGGCATGCACCGTGCTCTTGGACGGCACAAAACGTCACCCATCTCTCGGGCAGGCATATTGATTTTAAAGTGAAATTTGCCGTACCTAGAGGCGTTGCCAATCTGGTCTCTGAATGTCCAATGATGGAGTTAGGATGCCGAAGCAGATCGACGAAGCCTTGCGGATGACCGGCCCCGTCCTCTCAGCGCGATTTGATGGCTATTCTTTCGCATTTGCTGCTGGTTCGATCATTCGCGGGGAGGGTACAGAAAACTCCGACATCGACCTGGTGGTCGTGTTCGAGAGGCTCGATCGTGCATGGAGGGAGTCGTTCGTTGACAACGGTCTCCCCTTTGAAGCGTTCGTACATGATCCAGAGACGCTCAACTGGTTTTTTGAGCGCGACTTGAATTCCGGCCATCCGCTAATCGTAGACATGGTAGCGTCCGGACGGATTATAGGGCCGGGCAAGGAGAACGGCCGGGTTTGGCAAAGCCATGCTGCGCAATTGCTGAAGGACGGTCCACCTGAGCTTGCCGGACAGGAGCTGGACGCTCTCCGATATCTAATCACCGATTTGTTGGACGATCTTCGGGGTGAACGCAGCGGAGCTGAAATCCGCGCGATTGCGTCCCAGCTTCATCAGCCTCTTGCCGATCTGATGCTTCTTGGCGGCACATGGTCCGGGAAAGGAAAATGGATTCCCCGCCTTCTGAAGCAGCTCGACAACGAGTTGTTTGAGACGTTCGACGTAGGTTTCAAACGCGCCGCTGAAGGGCGGGCTGGAGAGCTTTGCCGTTTGACAGAAGCGGAACTGGCTCGCAAAGGTGGCCGGTATTTCGATGGAGATCGCCGCGAGGCGCCCCTTGATGCCCGCAAGGCAAGTGCCGTGCCGGGACAGTCCCGCTGACTTGCGATTAGCTGGGCTTCGATGCAGGATTTGGGATGGTGAAAATCTTTTTTGATGTTGATGGTGTTCTCATCGATGGCTGGCATTCAGATCCGTCGCTTCGCAAGCCCTGGGATGCGACGATCGAGGCTGATCTCGGCGTTGACCGGGAAGCATTCGGCAACCTCTTCTTTGGAAATGCGGGCGACCGTTCGATCTCGCTTATGGCTGAATGCATCACCGGCAAACGCGATCTCGCTGAGGCGCTTGCCGAGATTCTCCCGGAGGTTGGATATCACGGCGATGCGAAGGACTTCATGAGATATTGGTTCGAAAAGGATTCGAATCTCAACAGGGAGGTCTTTGATCTGGTCGAGAGCATAAGGAGCGGCAGTGATGTCGAGCTCTACGTCGCAACCGGCCAGGAGCATCACCGGGCGCGATTTCTCTGGAACGAGCTCGGCTTCTCGAAGCTGTTCGACCGTATGTTTTACAGTGCGGAAATTCGATACGCGAAGAAGGACATCCGCTTTTTCGAGGCGATCAATTCCCGATTGAGCATCGGCTCCGGCGAGCGCCCGATATTTTTCGACGACCAGCCCGAAATCGTGGCGGTGGCGAGGCAGGCCGGCTGGGACGCAAATCCGTTCGTTTCCGCGTCAAACATTCGCCAGCTCCCGCGGCTGCGCCATCTTTGGGCATCCGGGTGATCGTCGGTGGATATGGTCCGCGTTTCCGCCCTGGAATGCGCGCAAACGCTGTACGCTTCGCAGGGCGGCTAGGCGGGAGGTGAATCCGTCAGTGGCTTCCGGCTTTCTTGCTGGCGAGCAGCATCACATAGTCTTCGGCCGCGTCCGCAAGCGCGAGCGCCACTTCGGCAGGCGTCCAGCCGTGTTGCTGCAAGCGCTTGATCATTTCGAACATCGCGGCTTCGACTTCCGTGCGGCAGTTCAGAGGATGCTCCGGTCTGCCATTTGCATGCTGAGAACCTTGAATTTCTATCATTTTCTCTGCCCCCGTGTTTTGGACCCCGTGCTATTTCAGGCGCCATTTTAGGCAAAGAGCATCGCATAACTTCACGCTGAAGCAAGTGGATGCCTAATCAAGAGTTAAAGCAGACCGTTGCATGACGTCATTTGACGACATTTCAGCAAACCGCGCATTGGCGAATTGGTGGGCTGGAATGCCACCATGCCCTGTCGCGGCGCCTTAGCGGTCATCACCCCAGTCGAAAAACGGGCGGTAGACGCGCCTTGCAATCATCAGGCTGCGGTCGGGACGGATGATGTAGGTCTCCTCCACCTCGCGTCCCCTGTTATCGTAAAATGTATGCGGGAATGAGGAACCGATCGGTGATTTCGTCAGCTTCGTGCGGGGCTGGCCGCTATAGGTGATGCTGCCGGGGATGGGCTCCAAGCCGGGACCGGAAATGTCGCCTACGGCCGTACATCCTGCGATCAATGCCCCCACGATAAGAATTGCGGCAAACTTGGCTTTCATCGGGGTGCTCCATGACGTGGGTCGGCAATGCTATCCTAGATAGGTATGCCCCTCCGCTTTTCCATGGCCGAACGAACGCCGATCCTTCAGTGTACGCTGCCAATCAGGCGGGTATTTCGGCAACCAGGTTGTGAGCGATGGGAATGCTCGCTGGCGATAAAAAAGCCGCCGGAGGACCTCTCCGGCGGCTTTTCTCAAGGCAGTTTCGTTGGCTCAATGCAGGATCTGGCTGAGGAAGAGTTTGGTGCGCTCGTGCTGCGGGTTGTCGAAAAATTCGGCGGGCGAATTCTGTTCGACGATCTGGCCCTGGTCCATGAAAATGACGCGGTTTGCGACCTGACGGGCAAAGCCCATTTCGTGGGTCACGCAGAGCATCGTCATGCCTTCTTCCGCAAGACCAACCATCGTATCCAGCACTTCCTTGATCATTTCCGGATCGAGCGCCGAGGTCGGCTCGTCGAAAAGCATGATCTTCGGGTTCATGCATAGCGAGCGGGCAATCGCCACGCGCTGCTGCTGGCCGCCGGAAAGCTGGCCGGGATACTTGTTCGCCTGTTCCGGGATCTTGACGCGCTTCAGGAAGTGCATGGCGACCTCTTCGGCCTGCTTTTTCGGCATCTTGCGCACCCAGATCGGCGCCAGCGTGCAGTTTTCGAGGATCGTCAGATGCGGGAACAGATTGAAGTGCTGGAACACCATGCCGACTTCGCGGCGCACTTCGTCGATCTTCTTCAGGTCGTTCGTGAGCTCCGTGCCGTCAACGAGGATGTGACCCTTCTGGTGCTCTTCCAGACGGTTGATGCAGCGGATCATCGTCGACTTGCCGGAGCCCGACGGGCCAGCGATGACGATGCGCTCGCCGCGCATGACCTTGAGGTTGATGTCGCGCAGTACGTGGAAATCGCCGTACCACTTGTTCATGTTGATGATCTCGACCGCCACATCCGTTGCGGAGACGGTCATTTTCTTGGGTTCAGCCATGTTTATTCCCTCATTCTTATCGTTTGTGGCCGGTGTCGAGGTAGCGTTCCATGAACACGGAATAGCGCGACATGCCGAAGCAGAAGATCCAGAAGACGAAGCCTGCAAAGACGAGGCCTGTCAGCGGCGTGACCGAGCTTGCCCAGTTGGCGTCGGTGAAGTTCAGGCGGACGATACCAAGCAGGTCGAACATGCTGATGATCGAAACGAGCGACGTATCCTTGAACATGCCGATGAACGTGTTGACGATGCCCGGGATGACCAGCTTGATCGCCTGCGGCAGCACGATGAGCCGCATCTTTTGCCAATAGCCGAGCCCGAGTGAGTCGGCTCCCTCATACTGGCCCTTCGGGATCGCCTGCAGGCCGCCGCGAATGACTTCTGCCATATAGGCGGAGGCGAAGATCGATACGCCGATCACCGCGCGCATCAGTTTGTCGACATTCCAGCCGGTCGGCAGGAAGAGGGGCAGCATGACGCTTGCCATGAAGAGGACCGTAATCAGCGGTATGCCGCGGATCACTTCGATGAAAGTGACGCAGACCATCTTCACGACGGGCATTGTCGATCGCCGGCCAAGCGCCAGCACGATGCCGAATGGCAGCGAGACCGCCATGCCGACGAAGGAAACGACCAGCGTCACGAGCAGGCCGCCCCAGAGCGGCGTGTCGACGACTTCAAGGCCGAAGCCGCCATAGAGCATGAAGAACGAAACGATCGGCAGCACGGCGAAGAGCAGGATCGCGTTCAGACCTTTGCGCGGTACCGACGGGATCAGCATCGGGATCAGCAGCAGTGCAAAGAGGATGAAGACGATCGTCGGACGCCAGCGCTCGTCGAGCGGATAACGGCCGAATACGAACTGATCCAATTTCGCATTGACGAAGGCCCAGCAGGCGCCGCTCCAACCATCGGGCTGAATGCCGCCTTGAACCGCGGTTGCACAGAAGGTGCGGTCGGTACCCGTCCACACGGCCTGGATGAACAGCCAGTCGATCATCTGCGGCAGGACCCAGGCGAGGGCGGCGATCGCAAGCACCGTCAGCAGGATGTCCTTGGGCGTTGCAAGCAGGTTGCGCCGTATCCAGGCGACAGCGCCGCGTTCGCCGGGCGGCGGCGGTTCAGCCGTGAGGATCGCCGTTCTGACAAAGGGGGTGTTGGCAACGGACATCTTATCTCTCCACCAGTGCCATCTTGGCGTTGAACCAGTTCATGAACAGCGACGTGAGGATGCTGAGGCTGAGATAGACGACGATCCAGATCAGCACGATTTCGATGGACTGGCCGGTCTGGTTGAGGGTCGTTCCGCCGACGGCGACAAGGTCCGCAAAGCCGATCGCAATGGCGAGCGACGAGTTCTTCGTCAGGTTCAGATACTGGCTCGTCAGCGGCGGAATGATGATGCGGAAGGCTTGCGGCACCACCACAAGACGGGTGATGCCAGAAGGATGCAGTCCGAGTGCGCCTGCCGCCTCCGACTGTCCTTTGGCTACGCCGCGAATGCCGGCGCGGACGATCTCGGCAATGAAGGCTGCCGTATAGAAGGAAAGCGCCAGGAAGAGTGACATGAATTCCGGGCCGACGACCGAGCCGCCCGTCAGGTTGAACTTGCCGGCGACCGGAACGTCGAATGACATCGGCAGGCCGGTCACCAGGAAGGCAAGGACCGGCAGGCCGGCGATCAGTGCGATCGATGCCCAGATCGTATGGAACGGCTGGCCAGTCGCGGCCTGGCGCTTATGCGCCCAGCGCGCGGTTATAATGGCGGCGATGATGCCGACGATAAAGGCGATCAGAACCGCCCACATGCCTGGTTCGAAGATCGGCTTCGGAAAAGCCAGACCGCGATTGTTCAGGAACATGTTCAAGGGCAGGTGATACGATTCTCTGACCGCGGGCAGAATGGCAAGAACGCCGGAATACCAGAAGAAGATGACAAGCAGCGGCGGGATGTTGCGGAACACTTCGACATAGACCGTGCACAGCTTGGCAATCAGCCAGTTGTGCGACAGGCGCCCGATGCCGACGATAAAGCCGATGATCGTTGCGGTGATGATACCCGTAACCGCGACCAGGAGGGTATTCAAGAAGCCGACGAGGAGGGCGCGGCCATAGGTCGAGTCACTGGAGTAGGAAATCAGCGATTGGCCGACCTCGAAGCCGGCGCGTCCTCTGAGGAAGGCGAAACCAGAGGCCGTATTGCTGCGTGCGAGATTCTCGATCGTGTTGTCCACAATCCACCAGACCACCCCGGCGATCACGAGGACGGTGAGAACCTGATAAAAGATACCCCGGTATTTGGGATCATACATGGCGGACCGGAAGGTCCCGCCGGTTTTAGGCAACGGTGTCGTGCCCAGAGCCTCTTGCGTCATGCCGAGCCAATTCCCCTATGTGCCCGTTTTGGGCTTTTTTCTTGGACGTGGGAAAGGCGGTTGCCCGCCTTTCCGGTATTTCATTCCAGGCCAGCGATCAGCGGACCGGGGGCGCGTACTGGATGCCGCCCTTGCTCCACAGAGCGTTCAGGCCGCGTTCGATCTTGAGCGGGCTGCCCTGACCGATGTTGCGCTCGAAGACTTCGCCGTAATTGCCGACGCCTTTGATCACATTATACGCCCAATCGTTGGTGAGGCCGAGGTCGGTGCCGATCTTGGTGTCGGCTTCGGAACCGAGGAAGCGCTTGATATCCGGGTTCGGCGAGTTCTTCATCTCGTCGACATTGGCCTGGGTAATGCCGAAGTCTTCAGCATTGACCAGAGCGAAGGCCGTCCAGGAGACGACATCGAACCACTGGTCGTCACCCTGGCGAACGGCCGGGCCGAGCGGTTCCTTGGAGATGATCTCCGGAAGGATCATGTGCTCGTCGGGGTTCTTCAGCGTCAGACGCAGAGAATAAAGGCCGGACTGATCGGTCGTGTAAACGTCGCAACGGCCGGAGTCGTATGCGGCGTTGACTTCCTCGAGCTTTTCGAAAACGACCGGGTTGTACTGAAGGTTGTTGGCCTTGAAGTAGTCGGCGAGGTTGAGTTCGGTGGTCGTGCCAGCCTGAACGCAGACGGCAGCGCCGGAAAGCTCGAGAGCCGACTTAACGTTCAGGCCCTTGCGAACCATGAAGCCTTGACCGTCGTAATAGGTGACCGCGCGGAAGTTGAAGCCGAGAGCGGTATCGCGGTTGATCGTCCAGGTCGTGTTACGCGACAAGACGTCGACTTCGCCGGACTGCAGGGCCGGGAAGCGGTCTTTCGCGGAAAGAGGCGTATACTTGACCTTTGTCGGATCGCCGAACACGGCTGAAGCGACCGCCTTGCAGAAATCGACGTCGAAGCCGGCCCAGTTGCCGGACGCGTCAGGCTGAGCAAAGCCGACGAGGCCGCTGTTGACGCCGCACTGGACGAAACCCTTTGCCTTCACGTCAGCGAGAGTGGCTGCCGAGGCAGCCGAGGCGCCAAGGGCGAAAACTGCTGCGCCGACGGCGGCGGACAGGAGCTTAATCTTCATTTTTCCCAACCTTTATCTGTTGTCTTATGTTTTTGTGGAGGGGACGGCTGAAGCAAACCATTCGCCCCCCAATTCTCGACACCCTCCCGGCGCGAGCGGTTCTATCACAGTCGCAAATATCACCACGGTCAAGTGTCGCGGTTCACAATTGCGGCAGAAATTAGCATTTTGGTAAAATGCGCCGCCCTGATAGGCATTTGAGCAGGAAATGGGCAGCCCTTTGCGGAAAATTGTCGCGTAATCCACTGATATATCTGATAAAGTAACGAACTGGGGAATTTGCGTAGCCTTCGCCGGGGTTGACCGTTTTGCGGGGCGGGTCCAGAAGTGCAGCTTTGCATCATTCCGCCAAGGGCCATTCCAGATTATGAAAGACAGAGACAATTTACTGCAGAACGCGGGCATCAATACGCGCCTGACGCATATCGGCAACGATCCTTCGGACTACTTCGGTTTCGTCAATCCACCGGTCGTCCATGCCTCCACGGTGCTCTTCCCCAATGCCAGGACGATGGAGACGCGGTCGCAGAAATATACTTACGGCACCCGCGGGACGCCGACGACGGATGCGCTCTGCGATGCAATCAATGCGCTTGAGGGGTCTGCCGGAACGATCCTGGTTCCTACGGGCCTTGCCGCCGTTACTGTGCCGTTGCTCGCATTTCTCTCGTCCGGCGATCATGTTCTCATCGTCGATTCGGTCTATACGCCGACGCGGCATTTCTGCGACACGCTGCTGACGCGTCTCGGCGTCGAGGTCGAATATTACGACCCGGCGATCGGCGCCGGCATCGAGCAGCTTTTCAAGCCGAACACGAAGCTGGTGCACACCGAGGCGCCAGGGTCGAATACGTTCGAAATGCAGGACATTCCGGCAATTGCCGCAATCGGCCACAAGCATGGTGCGGTCGTTGCAATGGACAATACCTGGGCGACCCCGGTCTATTTCCGGCCGCTCGACTTCGGCGTCGATATTTCGATCCACGCCGCGACAAAATATCCCTCCGGCCACTCCGACATCCTGATGGGCACGGTTTCGGCCAATGCCACGCATTGGGAGCAGTTGAAGGAAGCCAATATCACGCTCGGCATTTGCGGCGCTCCGGACGACGCCTACCAGATCCTGCGCGGCCTGCGCACCATGGGTGTACGGCTTGAGCGGCACTATGAAAGCGCGCTGACGATCGCCAAATGGCTTGAGGGCAGGGATGAAGTCGCGCGCGTCCTGCATCCGGCTCTGTCGAGCTTCCCGTCGCACGAACTCTGGAAGCGTGATTTCAAGGGAGCGAGCGGCATCTTCTCCTTCGTGCTCGCAGCCGATGCGCCGGAGAAATTCAAGGCGAAGGCGCATGCTTTCCTCGACGCACTGCAGATCTTCGGCCTGGGTTATTCCTGGGGCGGCTTCGAGAGCCTTGCAGTCCACGTCAATCTCAATGATCGCCGTATCCGCAAGGCGCCGCAGGAAGGGCCCGTCATCCGGCTTCAGATCGGTCTTGAAGACGTGGTAGACATCAAGGCCGATATCGAACGTGGTTTTGCAGCCGCCAATGCCGTCTGATCAGTCGGTCGGACGGTAGCCGTAGACCCAGTCGAGATCCGCCGCGAGGCTTTGCGGCGCCTTCAGCAAAAGAACGATATCGCGGCCGATGCGCACCGGACCGCGGGCATGATAAGCGAAGCGGTTGAAGGCGCCGCGCTTGCGAATTTTTGCGACGCGCGGCGCGCGCTGTTGTTCGAAGCGAAGCAGAGCTTCCTTTACAGGATGGGCTGCAAGCAGCGCCGCGAGCTCGTAGGAATCTTCGATTGCCATCGCCGCGCCTTGGGCCGCAAAAGGCGTCATGGCGTGAGCCGCGTCGCCGATAAGGACGGTGTCACTTCCGTTTTGCCAGTTGCCCTCCGTCGCCTCGTAGAGCGGCCAGAAGGTAATCCGGGCGTCACCGAACAGTGATTTGATATCGGCACTCCATCCGGAAAAGCGCGATGAGAGCTGCTTCAATTGCTGCTCCGTTGGATCGTTGCGCCAGTCCTGCGGCGCAGCATTGCCGGCCGTGATGGCGACCAGATTGAGGCTGCCGGTCTCCTTCAGCGGATAGCAGATGAGATGGGCCGACGGCCCGAGGAATGCCGAGACATTGGCGCGATCGAGGAACGCCGGCGCGGAATTGCCGGCGATCGTGAAGCGATAGGCTATGTCGCCGGAAAAGTGCGGCGAGGGACTTCCCTTGATCGACTGCCGCAGCGTCGACCAGACGCCGTCGGCACCGATGATTACATCCGGCCGGCGGGTGGTTTCAGGAAGTGCGCCCGGGGCGATCCGATGGCCGAGATGGATCGTGCAACGAGGGTTTGCTTCGACTGCCGTAAGCAGCGCCCCCTGCAGCGTCGCGCGGTGCACGACGCCGTAGGGAGCGCCCCAGCGGATGCGAGCGAAGTCGCCTGCGGGAACGGCCGCAAGCGGGCGGAGCGTATCGCCGGAGAAAAGGCGAATGAATTGCGGCTCGAGCCAGACTTTTTCGATGTCCTGCAGGACGCCGAGTTTTGCGAGGATACGCGAGGCGTTCGGCGAGATTTGCAGGCCGGCGCCGACCTCTGCAAGCGCGGCAGCCTGCTCGAAAATATCCGAACTGATGCCGCGTTTAGCCAGGGCCAGAGCCGCGGTCAGGCCCGCAGTTCCGGCGCCGATGATGGCGGCGTGTTCGACCGGCATCTGATGTCCGATCTTGAGTGAATTTACGCTGCCTTGACGTGGAAGACGCAACCGGCCGGGTTCGTCTGGCTCGGCTTCAGCGCGCCGTTGAAGCGATAAAGCGTCGAACAGTAGGAGCAGACCTTTTCGTTGTCGTCGCCCATGTCGATGAAGATGTGCGGATGATCGAAGGGCACGGATGCGCCGGTGCACATGAACTCCTTCACGCCGACTTCGATTACGCGGTGTCCGCCGTCGTTCTGGAAGTGGGGAATGTTGTGGCCGGCCATGTCTGTCTCCGAATGCTTTGAAATGTGCGCGGACATTATAATCGTTCGCCTCAAATGTGTAGAGCCAAAGCGCCGCACGGCACATGGTTTTTTGGCGCGGCGAGGGTTCACCTCCGCTGCTCGATAAAATATGGTCCGGCCAAAAAGGACGGCATTATGAATCTGAATACGCCCGCATTTTCCAGTTTCACCCACGGCGGCCTGAAACTTGTCTTTTTCGACGAAGGGGATCCCAACGGCCCACCGGTGCTGCTCATTCATGGTTTTGCTTCGACCGCCAACGTCAACTGGGTGCATCCTGGCTGGGTGAAGACGCTGGGCGATGCAGGCTATCGGGTGATCGCGATGGATAATCGCGGCCACGGGAAAAGCGACAAACCGCACGATGCCGAAGCCTACCGGCCGTGGATCATGGCGGAAGATGCCGTGGCGCTTCTCGACCATCTAGGCATTCCGCAAGCCAATGTCATGGGCTACTCGATGGGCGCGCGGATTTCGGTCTTCACGGCGCTTGCCCATCCGCATCGCGTGCGTTCGCTGGTGCTCGGCGGCCTTGGCATCGGGATGACGGATGGCGTCGGCGATTGGGATCCGATTGCCGATGCGCTGCTCGCGCCCTCGCTGGACGACGTCACGCATTCCCGCGGGCGCATGTTCCGCGCCTTCGCTGAGCAGACCAGGAGCGACCGGCAGGCGCTCGCTTCCTGCATCCGGGGATCGCGCGATCTCGTGGCGCGGGCCGACATGGGCAGGATCGATGCGCCGACTTTGATCGGCGTTGGAACAAAAGACGATATTGCAGGTTCGGCAGAGGAACTGGCGGGCTTGATGCCGCATGCCGAGGCGCTGGACATTCCGGGCCGCGACCATATGTTGGCGGTTGGAGACAAGGTATTCAAGAAGGCGGTTCTAGAGTTCTATGAGAGAGTCGCCGGGCGGTGACAGTCCGTCTCAGAGTGCCGTGATTACCGAAAAATCATCCTAAAAAAGCATAGGACCGGCACCCATTTATGTTCTGGGCATTATGCCCTATATAATGTTGTTCCGACGGAAACGAGGAGACCTGGAATGGTCGCGAAGACTGACGTTCGTTTTGAGGCACCAAACCCGCTGAAGGTCATGGATCCGATCTGGGACAGCCTGCGCGAAGAAGCGCGTGTTGCTGCCGAGAAGGATCCGGTGCTGGCGGCTTTCCTTTATTCGACGGTGATCAACCACCGTTCGCTGGAAGAATGCGTCATTCATCGTATCTGCGAACGCCTCGACCATCCCGACATGCAGGCGACGCTGCTTCGCCAGGTCTTCGACGGAATGCTCGAAGACTGGCCGGAATGGAGCGATATCCTGCGCGTCGATATTCAGGCCGTCTACGACCGCGACCCGGCATGCCTGCGCTTCATGGAGGCGGTGCTGTATTTCAAGGGATTCCATGCGCTGCAGACGCATCGCCTGGCCCACTGGCTCCTCAATCACGGGCGCCGGGATCTGGCGCTCTATCTGCAGAGCCGGTCGTCCAGCGTCTTCCAGACGGACATCAATCCGGCAGCGCGCATCGGCCGGGGAATCTTCCTCGATCACGCGACCGGCCTCGTCGTCGGCGAAACGGCGGTAATCGGCGACAACGTCTCGATCCTGCATGGCGTCACGCTTGGCGGCACGGGCAAGGAGGGTGCTGACCGTCATCCGAAGATCGGCAGCGGCGTGCTTATCGGGGCGGGCGCGAAGATTCTCGGCAATATCCAGATCGGCTATTGCTCGCGTGTGGCGGCCGGCTCGGTCGTTCTAAAGGCCGTCCCGCCGAAGACGACGGTTGCTGGCGTGCCGGCGAAGGTGGTCGGGGAGGCCGGGTGTTCGGAACCGTCGCGCATCATGGACCAGGTGATCGGCGCCGATATCTGATCCGATTATATTTGTCAGAACGGAAAAGCTGGCGAAATCCTGAGGGGAAAGCCGGGGCAGATATGCCCCGGCAACCTTTACAGCTCCGCTTTTCCTGTGCAAGAAGCGGCCAACGAAGACCGCTAGGAGACCAAGTGTGAAGCCTGAAGAACTCAAGAAGCTCGACGCCTATTTCAAGAAGACGCTCAATCCGCAGATCGTCGTCAAGGCGCGCCCGCGCAAGGATGATTCCGCGGAAGTTTATCTCGGCGAAGAATTCCTGGGTGTCGTCTATGTCGACGACGAAGACGGCGATCGTTCCTACAACTTTTCGATGGCGATCCTCGACGTCGATCTCTGATCTTAGGGCGGGCCGCATCATTGCGGCTTGCCTTGCCGGACGGCATCGGCTCGTCGGCAGCCTGCTCGGCAACAATTTAGCCATCCGCGCTGGATGAGTTCGTCCTCCGCCCCATTTTAGTTTCTGCGAATGCAACCAAACTAAATTGGAGGATGAGACGTGGGTATTTTCGATAAAATCAAGAACGCGATTTTCGGCGGCGAAGCGCAGGCAGCACCGGTGACCGAGGCGGCCGCGCCGAAAATGGAACCTGCGCAAAGGCCGGCCGCGCCATCGGCAGCACCATCCGTAACCCCAACGACCGCGCCCACGACGGTCGATATCGTTCCGATTCTCGATGCTGCCGTCAAAAAGAGCGGACAGAAGCTGGATTGGCGGCACTCGATCGTCGACCTGATGAAAGCGGTCGGTATGGATGCGAGCCTTTCCGAGCGCAAGGAACTTGCCGCGGAGCTCGGATATTCGGGAGACACAGGCGATTCCGCCAAAATGAACATGTTTCTTCACAAGGCGCTCATGAAGAAGCTGTCCGAAAATGGCGGCAAGGTTCCCGCAGATCTGATGGATTGAGACAGCCTTTGCCGACCTCAAGATTGTGGCTTCGCGAAATTTTTTATGAAGCCTCAGCATGAAGCCTCAGGTTGTGGACCCCTGATATATGTTTTGAAAATCAATCGGCGACGTACGTTGCTCTTTTTTCAAGGCGCTTTAGAGCAGCGTCATGCAATCCCCGGTAGTTGTGCAACGCACAAAATCGCTTGACTATTTGTGCGACGCAGCTACCTTTTGCAACAGCCAAGTACCACAAAAGGAGGAGACGAAAACATGTTCAACTTCGACGACACGAGCCGGAAGAGCAAGGAAGCCATGGACACGATGCTGAAGAGCTATTCCGACACGGCCAAGGGCGTCCAGGCGATCGCCACCGAAGCTGCCGAATATTCCAAGAAATCCTTCCAGGACGCCGTCAATCATTTCGAGACGCTCTCGGGCGCCCGAAGCTTCGAAACGGTCTTCGAATTGCAGACCGGCTTCATCAAGTCTTCCTACGAGAATTTTATCGCCGAGGCGACGAAGATGGGGGAAATGTACGCCGATCTCGCCAAGGGCGCCTATAAGCCTTACGAACCGCCGGTATCGGCTCCGTCCGCGAAGTCGCCCAAGGCTCCTCAGGTGACGCCCGCAGCTGCCTAAATGCGATGGTGCGAACAGCGCACCCTTGAAAAACGAAGACCGGCAACGCATCTGCGGCCGGTCTTTTTTTGTTTCCAGAAGCCCTTCAAGAATTCGAATGGGACTTTTTTAGTCTTTGCGTCGAGTCCTGCGGAATTGTGATTGCAGTCGCAAACAAGGGGCTTAAAATCGCTCTATTATGAACTAAGTTAGTGTTTCAGATATCCGGCGGGTAAAGCAGCCTCCCATGCACCACCGGATAGACCGAGGAATGAATGACAATGATCGCAAAGCCGATCCGGATGCAGAACGACAGCGAAAGGAACGGGGACAACGGAAATCGCGGAACCTCGGTCATCACACGCACAAAGCCGAAGACCAAGAAGCCTAATCTCTACCGCGTGCTCATCCTGAATGACGACTACACTCCCATGGAATTCGTCATCCACATTCTGGAGCGTTTTTTTCAGAAGGATCGTGAAAGTGCCACCCGCATCATGCTTCATGTCCATAACCACGGCGTCGGCGAATGCGGGATATTTACATACGAGGTAGCGGAGACGAAGGTAAGCCAGGTGATGGACTTCGCCCGTCAGCACCAGCATCCGCTGCAGTGCGTCATGGAAAAGAAGTGAGGATCTCAACGTGCCAACATTTTCGCCTAGTCTTGAGAAGGCGCTCCATCAGGCACTGACCTTTGCCAACGAGCGGCATCACGAATATGCGACGCTCGAGCATCTGCTGCTCGCCTTGATCGACGATGCCGATGCGGCAGCTGTCATGGGTGCATGCAATGTCGACCTCGACGCGCTGCGCAAGACGCTGATCGAATACGTCGACAACGAACTTTCCAATCTGGTCACCGGATATGACGAGGACTCCAAGCCAACCTCTGGCTTCCAGCGCGTCATCCAGCGTGCCGTGATCCATGTGCAATCGTCCGGCCGCGAAGAAGTGACGGGGGCGAATGTCCTTGTCGCGATCTTTGCCGAGCGCGAAAGCCACGCGGCCTATTTCCTGCAGGAGCAGGAAATGACCCGATACGACGCGGTCAACTACATCTCCCACGGAATCGGCAAGCGCCCGGGCTCTTCGGAAGTGCGCACGCCGCGGGGCGCCGACGAGGAAGCGGAAAGCAAGCCGACTGCATCGCGCGGCGGTGAGGATGAAGGTGGCGCCAAGAAGCAGCAGGATGCTCTGAAGGCCTATTGCGTCAATCTCAACGAGAAGGCCAAGAGCGGTAAGATCGATCCGTTGATCGGCCGTAACTCGGAAGTCAGCCGTACGATCCAGGTGCTGTGCCGCCGCTCCAAGAACAACCCGCTTTATGTGGGCGATCCGGGCGTCGGCAAGACGGCGATTGCTGAGGGCCTCGCCAAGCGCATCGTCGAAGGCAAGGTGCCGGAAGCGCTCGCCGACGCCACCATCTTCTCGCTGGACATGGGCACGCTGCTTGCCGGCACGCGTTACCGTGGCGATTTTGAAGAGCGCCTGAAGCAGGTCGTCAAGGAACTCGAAGAATATCCGGGGGCCGTGCTCTTCATCGACGAAATCCATACCGTCATTGGTGCGGGCGCCACCTCTGGCGGCGCGATGGATGCATCGAACCTTCTGAAGCCGGCGCTTTCGTCCGGCGCGATCCGCTGCATCGGTTCGACGACCTACAAGGAATACCGCCAGTTCTTCGAGAAGGACCGGGCTTTGGTTCGCCGTTTCCAGAAGATCGATGTCAACGAGCCGTCGATCGATGATGCGATCGAAATCATGAAGGGCCTGAAGCCTTATTTCGAAGAGTACCACCACCTGCGCTACTCGAACGACGCCATCAAGTCGGCGGTCGAGCTGTCGGCCCGCTATATCTCCGACCGCAAGCTGCCTGACAAGGCGATCGACGTCATCGATGAAACGGGTGCCGCTCAGATGCTGCTGCCGCCATCCAGGCGCCGCAAGCTGATTACCGAAAAGGAGATCGAGGCGACGGTCGCGACGATGGCCCGCATTCCGCCAAAGAGCGTTTCGAAGGACGACGAAGCCGTTCTCGCCAACCTGGAGCAGGAACTGCGCTCGGTGGTCTACGGCCAGGATACGGCAATCGAAGCCCTTTCGACCTCGATCAAGCTGGCGCGTGCCGGGCTCCGCGAGCCGAACAAGCCGATCGGCGCCTACGTCTTCTCCGGCCCGACCGGCGTCGGCAAGACGGAAGTGGCCAAGCAGCTCGCGTCGTCGCTTGGCGTCGAGATGCTGCGCTTCGACATGTCGGAATATATGGAACGGCACACGGTTTCTCGTCTGCTCGGCGCACCTCCCGGCTATGTTGGCTTCGACCAGGGTGGGCTTTTGACCGACGGCGTCGACCAGCATCCGCATTGCGTGGTCCTTCTCGACGAGATCGAGAAGGCGCATCCGGATATCTACAATATCCTGCTGCAGGTCATGGACCACGGGGCGCTGACCGACCATAACGGCAAGAAGATCGACTTCCGCAACGTCATCTTGATCATGACGACCAATGCGGGCGCGTCGGAAATGGCCAAGGCCGCAATCGGGTTCGGTTCGTCCAAGCGCACCGGCGAGGATGAGGAGGCGCTGACCCGCCTGTTCACGCCGGAATTCCGCAACCGTCTCGACGCGATCATTCCCTTCGCGTCACTGCCTACGGCCGTCATCCACAAGGTCGTGCAGAAGTTCATCATGCAGCTGGAGGCTCAGCTTTCTGAACGCAACGTCACTTTCGACCTGCAGGAGGAAGCGATCGACTGGCTTGCGGAAAAGGGTTACGACGAGAAGATGGGAGCCCGCCCGCTTGCCCGCGTCATTCAGGATGCGATCAAGAAGCCGCTGGCGAACGAAATCCTCTTCGGCAAGCTGAAGAAGGGCGGCGTCGTGAACGTCACGGTCGGCCCGAAGGAAGACGGCAAGCCCGGTATCATCCTCGAAGCGATCCCCGAATCCGCGCCGATCAAGCCGAAGCCGGAAGCCGAAACCGTTCATCCGGAAACCGACGACGAGGATGACGGCGAGCTGAAGACGAAGGCAAAAGCCAAGAAGACGGCGGTGAAGAAGGCGAAGGCTGAGGTCAGGGACGCACCGAAGAAGGCGAGCGCAGTGCCGAAGGTACCGCGGAGGAAATAGTCCGTCGCCGTGACGTGAATGAAGAAGGCCGCAGCGATGCGGCCTTTGATTTTTCTAGGTTTTTTTCAGGGGCGCAAGGCCGCTCCAACTGAGCGTGTCAACATCTTTGAGCTTTGGCGCGATCAGCGGTCTCTGGACCCCTGGCGGGAGGTCGCGAACCCGCCGAAAATCGACAGGCGGGAAACCTACGTGTATCTCCACCGGACGGACTGATAAGGCTGAAGAGCCTTTCCTTTCTGACACGTGTACGCCGATCTTGACCGATCTCAGCTGCTCGAAGTTCGGAACGGTCAAGGCTGGGCTCGCCGCAGTCATTCGACGGGCTCTGCAAAATTAATAGTTCCTGAAACTAGTTCCCAAGCTCACCCTTTATCTTTTCGGCATTCGCGGCAAGCACGCCGCCATCCTCCATCTTGCCGGAATGCGGCTTGAGGGCAACGCCCTCGTGGCGCGGGATGATGTGGAAGTGCAAGTGGAAGACGCTCTGGCCGGCGGCCGGTTCGTTGAATTGGCAGACCAGGACACCGTCGGCATCGAAAGCCTCTTTCACGGCCTTCGCGATCTTCTGGACGACGGGAATCGTCTGCGCGAGGACCGTGGGGTCGGCATCGAAAATATTGCGCGACGGCGCCTTCGGCACGACCAGGACATGGCCGGGGGCCTGCGGCATGACGTCCATGAAGGCTACCGTATGCTCGTCCTCGTAGATGCGGTGCGACGGGATCTCGCCGCGCAGGATCTTGGCGAAGATATTGCTGTCATCGTAAGCGGCGCTGGTCATCTCGAAATCTCCTCGTTCTCCGGTGATCGGGTAGCGCAGCAAAGGCGCGAGCGTCAATCCTCCTGCTGCCGCTCGCCTTTGCGGAACGGACTGTGCTCGGCGAGGATCTCGTTCATGTGCTCGACGTCCTCGCGTTCGCGTTCCAGATAGTCGGCAATCGCGCGCCGCAGGCCGGCATGGGCGACATAGTGCGCCGAATGTGTTGTCACCGGCAGGTAACCGCGCGCGAGCTTATGCTCGCCCTGCGCGCCCGCCTCGACGCGCTTCAGGCCCTTGGCGAGCGCGAAGTCGATCGCCTGATGATAACAGACCTCGAAATGCAGGAAGGGATGGTCTTCGCCGCAGCCCCAGTGGCGGCCGTAGAGCGTATCGCCGCCGATAAAGTTGATGGCGCCCGCTATATAGCGGCCGTTGCGCTTGGCCATCACCAGCAGGACATCTTCGGGCATACGCTCGCCGATCAGCGAATAGAACTTGCGGGTCAGGTATGGCCGCCCCCATTTGCGGCCGCCGGTATCCATGTAGAAAGCGAAGAACTGGTCCCAGATGCGCTCGGTGAGATCGCTGCCGGTCAGCCAGTCGATACTAATGCCGTTTTCGAGCGCCGTGCGGCGCTCCTTGCGCAGCGCCTTGCGCTTGCGCGAGGCCAGCGTTTCGAGGAATTCCTCGTGATTGGCATAGCCCTCGTTGATGAAATGGAACTGCTGGTCGGTCCGGTGCAGGTAGCCGTCGGTCTCGAAGACGCCGATCTCGTCTTCAGGCACGAATGTGACGTGCGCCGAGGAGACGCCGAGGCGACGGACGACTTCCTTCAGGCCGTCGGCAACGGCGTTCTGGATCGGCCGCCGTTCAAGGCCCTCGGCAACGAGCAAGCGCGGACCGGTCGCCGGCGTGAACGGGATCGAACATTGCAGCTTCGGATAATAGCGCCCGCCCGCGCGCTCGAAAGCATCTGCCCAGCCGTGGTCGAAGACGTATTCGCCCTGGCTGTGATTCTTCAGATAACCGGGCAGAGCGCCGATCAGCTCGCCCCTGTCCGTCTCAAGCAGCAGATGATGGCCGAGCCAGCCGGTTTGCGCGGTGGCAGAGCCTGACTCTTCGAGCGCGGAGAGGAAGGCGTGCGACAGGAAGGGGTTATAGGCGAGCGCCTTGCCTTCCTTGGACGTTCCGGAAAGCCGGGACCAGCTCTCCGGGGAAATCGCGGTGAAGGACCGTTCGACGCGGATCGATAGTTCGTCTGTCATGGAGCAAATGCGAGGCCCTTGGGAGGAGGATATTGGCTCCCCTTCAGTCTGCGCACGATCTTGTCCAAAAAGCGAGCGTCAAACCGAACCGCGGGGATCGAAACCTTCGAACGTCATCTGATCGGCATTCTCGACGGTGTGCTTGCGCGCCTTCTCGTCGCGGACCGTCCAGGTGATGACCGGGATGCCCTTCGCGCGCTGGCCGGTGATGAAGGCATTCGGCAGATCGGCGAAGAAATAGGAGATGAAATCGAGGCCGATTTCCATGGCCCGTTCGTGGTTGGCGAATTCTTCCGGCTTGTTGCCGCCGGCGGTAAGGCCGAGCGGGTAGGGCGCGTTCAAGGCTTTGAGGTCGCGCAGCAGCCAATGGTCGAAGCTCATGAGCGCGACCTTGCCGTCATAGCCTTCCAGCACTTCGACCACCGCTTCGGCAAAGCCCTCGTCATCCGCCTCGCGGCCCTTGAGTTCGAGGACGAGCGGAACCTTGCCCTTCACGAGATCGAGCAATTGCCTGAGCGTCGGGATCTTGTCGGTCGTGCCGCCGACGGACAGCAGGCCGAGTTCCCTGGAGGTGCGCTCGCGGATATCGCCCTTTATGCTACAGAGACGTTCGAGGTTCTCGTCATGAAAGATGACCGGCACGCTATCGGAGGCATAATGGAGATCGCATTCGATCGCGAAGCCGGCTTCGACGGCGCGGGCAAAGGCGGTGAGCGTATTTTCCCAGACGAGCTTGTTGGTGTCGTGGTAGCCGCGATGGGCGACCGGCAGTTCCTTGATCCAGGCGGCGGAGGTCATGACGCAATTTCCATGATGGCATCGATTTCGACGGCGGCGTTGAGCGGCAGCGCCGCCATGCCGACGGCGGCACGGGCATGCTTTCCGGCCCCGCCGAGGACGCCGGCGATCAGGTTTGATGCACCGTTGATGACAAGATGCTGTTCGACGAATTCCGGGGTAGAGGCGACGAAGCCGTTGAGCTTGATGACGCGCTTGATGCGGCCGAGATCGCCGCCGAGCGCAGCCTTCGCCTGAGCGAGAATGTTGATGGCGCAAAGCTCAGCGCCGCGCTGGCCGGCGGGAACGTCGACATTCCTGCCAAGATGGCCGCTCACGGCGACCTTGCCGCCTTCGAGCGGAAGCTGGCCGGAAATGTAGAGAAGGTTGCCGCTGATCACATAGGGAACATAATTGGCAGCGGGTGCGGCGGCTTCCGGCAGAGTTATCCCCATTTCCGTCAGGCGGGCCGCGATTTCAATCGACATTTTCGTCTCCGCTTTTTGTTTCAGTTCTTCAAAAAATTATGCATCGGGACTAGAATCTTGCGTATGACGGTTTCGAGCCTCGATTTGGCCGAAAGCGTTCTTATAACATCGCGGCCGAGTCCAACAGGAGATAATGGATGTTCCGACCGAGTCTTGCCGCCCTTCTTCTTGCCGGCGTCGCAACAGGTGCCTGGGCGGCCGCGCCTGCCTCCGGCGCTGCGATCGCCTCCGGTCTTGTCGCCCACCGGGCGATCTACGATCTCGAACTGAAGGACGCGACCGAGCGCTCTGGCATCGCCGGCATGTACGGCCGCATGGTCTACGAATTCAACGGCAATTATTGCGACGGCTTCACCACCAATTTCCGCTTCGTGACGCAGATCAACACCGGCGACAGCACCCGCGTCAGCGACCAGCAGACGAAGACCTTCGAAAACGTGAAGGACCGCCGCTTCACCTTCGAAACGAAGTCTTTCACGGACGATCAGCTCGACAAGGAAGTCAACGGCGAGGCAAACGACAAGCCGGACGGCGTGACAGTCGATCTGACCCGCCCTCAAAGCAAGGAACTGCAGCTTGCCGAAAGCCGCTTCCCGACCGAGCACATGCTCGACGTGATCGAGAATGCCAAGGCGGGCAGGCGTTTCTTTGAAGCCCGCGTCTTCGATGGCTCGGACGATGGGGACAAGCCCCTGGCGACGACGACCGTGGTCGGCAAGCAGATTACGCCGGTTGCCGGTGACGAGGCGGATGCGGGCAATGCCGGCGCGTTTTCCAAGACGGCCGTCTGGCCGGTGACGATCTCCTATTTCAACGAGAATACGAAATCAGACGCGCTACCGGTCTATCGCATGTCATTCAAGCTTTATGAGAACGGCATTACGCGCGATCTCACCATGGATTATGGTGATTTCGTTCTGACCGGCAGGCTCGCGAAGCTGGAAATGCTGGATAACAAGGCCGACACCTGCAAGTGAACCGCTGGCGGCATGGAGGCGCATCTTAGACAACGTGTTATGCCCTATTTCTCTTTTTCTGGTGCATAATAGAAGTGCAGGACGGACGTTGTCCTGCGCGGGCCTGCCGCCGTTGACGGGGCGGGGCCGATAGGGGGTGGGATATGAAGAACTTGTCACGGATTGCACGTTCAGGTCTTGCGGTGGCGCTCCTTGCTGCTGCAGCCGCGGTATCGGGCGGTCATGTGATGGCGGCCGATTGCCACGACACGCCTAACGCAGGCGTTGACTGGAGCGAATGCACCAAGAAGAACCTGATGCTTGAAGGCAGCGACTTCGAAAAAGCCAGTCTCGCAGGCACGGATCTGTCGCAGACCAGCCTCAAGAATGCGAACCTTGCCGCGGCAAACCTCGAGAAAGCGACCCTGATACGGGCTTGGCTTGAAGGTGCAAAGGCCGACGAGGCCAGATTCGACAAGATCGAAGCCTACCGGGTCGTGTTCCAGAATGCGTCGGCGCAGCGCGCTTCCTTCATCAGCGCTGAGCTGCAGCGCGCGGATTTCACTGGCGCACAGCTTTCAGGTGCGAACTTCGAAAAGGCCGAGCTCGGGCGCGCGACTTTTGAAACGGCCGTATTGACCGGAGCCAGGTTTGCGCTTGCCAATCTCTCCCGCGCCGATCTCAGCGGCGCGAGCTTCGAAGGTTCGATCGATTTCGATCGCGCCTTCATGTTCCTGACGAGAATAGAGGGGCTCGATCTCTCCGCAGCAACCGGGCTTCAGCAGTCGCAGATCGAACTGGCCTGCGGCGATACGTCGACCAAGCTTCCTGCCGGTCTTACGATACCGAAGAACTGGCCCTGCGCAACGGACTGAGTGAGCGCGCAAACGGTGGCAATGAAATCAATGTCCCGCGGGAGGCGCCGGCATGAATTTCACATTTGCGGTTGGCGACATCCATGGCTGCCTGGAGCCGTTGAGAGAGATGCTTGATCGCATCGGGGCATACGCACGCGCCGGCACGGTGGTTTTCATCGGCGACTATATCGACCGCGGCCCTGACAGCAAGGGAGTGATTGATCTCCTGATGAACGGATCGGGCAGCGAGTCCTGGCGATGGGTATGTCTGAAGGGTAACCACGAGGATATGATGCTGCGCGCCTGCGCTAACGATGACGAGCGTATCTGGTGGTTGGAAAACGGCGGGATTGAAACGGAGCTTTCCTATGGGGGCAAAGTAGCCGCAAACCATATGCTGTGGGCCAGTCAGTTGTCGTTGATGTATGCCGATAGCCACCGGATCTTCGTGCATGCCGGCGTTGTTCCGGATTTACCGCTGGAGATGCAGGCCCCCCAAGACCTGCTCTGGCTTCGGGTTCCCGACGACTATTCAGCCGACTATTGGGGAAAACACCTGTGTCATGGACACACGCCCTCGGACGCGAATCCGCTGACCGTTGGCAACCGCACGAATATCGACAGCGGATGCGTGTTCGGCGGTCCGCTTTCCTGCGCCGTGTTTGAAGATTCGCTGGCCGGCGGACCGGTCGAGTTTATCCAAGTGCAGGGCTAGGGGCAGTCAGATGCCAGTTTTTTTGAGCGAACGCCTTGCATTTTCGGCGGATCGACGGTAAGGGCAGCCGCATTCCACACGTAAGGCATGGGATCGTCCGGGAGAAATCCGGATTTTTCCGCCGGTGGCATCTTCGAAGAGGATGCTGTTCGCCTTGCGGAGGTTCAACCGGAAAAGGAGTCAAAGGCATGGCATTGCCTGATTTTTCTATGCGCCAGCTTCTGGAAGCTGGTGTTCACTTCGGCCACCAGACCCATCGCTGGAACCCGAAGATGAAGCCGTACATTTTCGGCGATCGTAACAACATCCACATCATCGATCTGGCTCAGACCGTTCCGATGCTTTCGCGCGCACTGCAGGTTGTCAGCGACACCGTTGCCCGTGGCGGCCGCGTTCTCTTCGTCGGTACCAAGCGCCAGGCTTCCGAGCTCATCGCTGACTCGGCCAAGCGTTCGGCCCAGTACTACGTCAACTCGCGCTGGCTCGGCGGCATGATGACGAACTGGAAGACGATCTCCAACTCGATCCAGCGTCTGCGCAAGCTCGACGAAATCCTTTCCAACGAAGCCCAGGGCTTCACCAAGAAGGAACGTCTGAACCTCGAGCGCGAGCGTGAAAAGCTCGACAAGGCTCTTGGTGGTATCAAGGACATGGGCGGTACCCCGGACCTGATGTTCATCATCGATACCAACAAGGAAAAAATCGCGATCGACGAAGCCAAGCGCCTCGGCATCCCGGTTGTCGCAATCATCGACTCGAACTGCGATCCGGACCTGATCGACTATCCGATCCCGGGCAACGACGACGCTTCGCGCGCTATCGCTCTCTACTGCGACCTGATCTCCCGCGCCGCTATCGACGGTATCGCCCGTCAGCAGAGCGCATCGGGCCGCGACCTTGGCGCTTCCGTTGAAGCTCCGATCGAGCCGACGCTCGACGAGGCTCAAGCCTGATAAACAGGCGGACGGGCCTAAAGGTCCGTCCAGCTTGACTGGATTGGGAAAGGCCGCGCGAGACTTTGCGAAGCTCCGGCGGCCTTGACCTTTTTAGGGCGGTAGGTTCAGGCCGGTCCGCCCAACGAGTTCTGATATGGCGCGTCTTCATCACGCTGTCATACATAAAGGTACATTTCGTGCCTCAATCCGGTGGCGCAGAGCATTTTGCGGACCACCGTAAACCGACAAGAGGAAGCTTATGACCGAGATTACGGCTGCAATGGTGAAGGAACTGCGCGAAAAGACCGGCGCAGGCATGATGGACTGCAAGAAGGCTCTCGCTGAAACCAATGGCGACATGGAAGCGGCGATCGACTGGCTGCGCGCCAAGGGCATCGCCAAGGCTGACAAGAAGTCGGGCCGCACCGCTGCCGAAGGTCTCGTCGGCGTTGCCAGCCAAGGCACCAAGGCCGTCGTGGTCGAAGTCAACTCCGAAACCGACTTCGTTGCCCGTAACGACGCCTTCCAGGATCTCGTCCGCGGCATCGCAAAGGTTGCCGTTTCGACCAACGGTTCTGCCGAGGCCGTCGCTGCTGCGACCTATCCGGCTTCCGGCAAGTCCGTTGCTGACACGATCAAGGACGCGATCGCGACCATCGGCGAAAACATGAACCTGCGCCGCTCGATTGCCCTCTCCGTCGAGGACGGCGTCGTCGCCACCTACATCCACAACGCCGTTTCCGACGGCCTCGGCAAGCTGGGCGTTCTGGTTGCGCTGAAGTCGACCGGCAACAAGGAGGCGCTGAACGCCATCGGCCGCCAGATCGCCATGCACATCGCTGCGACCTCGCCGCTCGCCATCCGTCCGGAAGAAGTCGACGCCGCTGTCGCCGAGCGCGAACGCAACGTCTTCATCGAGCAGTCGCGCGCTTCCGGCAAGCCGGACAACATCATCGAAAAGATGGTTGAAGGCCGCATGCGCAAGTTCTTCGAAGAAGTCGCGCTGGTTTCCCAGGCTTTCGTCATCAATCCGGACCTGACGGTCGGTGCCGCACTCAAGGAAGCTGAAAAAACCGTCGGTGCGCCGATCGAGATCACCGGCATGGCACGCCTGCTGCTCGGCGAAGGCGTCGAGAAGGAAGAAACCGACTTCGCAGCCGAAGTCGCGGCTGCCGCCAAGGGCTGATAAAACCTCATATAATGTGAAAACGGCAGGGCATCGCGTGACAACGCGGTGCCCTTCGTGTATCCGGCAATCATGCCAACATACGAGGAGCCAAGATGTCGTCAGAGCCTGTCTATAAACGCGTTCTACTCAAGGCTTCCGGCGAAGCGCTCATGGGCAGCCAGGGATTCGGTATCGACGTTGCGGTAGCGGACCGCATCGCGTCGGATATCGCCGAAGCCCGCCAGATGGGCGTCGAAGTCGGTGTTGTCGTCGGCGGCGGCAATATCTTCCGCGGCGTAGCCGTCGCCTCCAAGGGCGGCGACCGAGTGACGGGCGACCACATGGGAATGCTCGGAACCGTGATCAACGCGCTGGCGCTCGCAACGTCGCTGCGCAAGCTGAACATCGATACGGTCGTGCTTTCGGCAATCTCCATGCCGGAACTCTGCGAGAGCTTCTCGCAGCGCGCGACGCTCTACCATCTGTCGATGGGCCGCGTGGTCATCTTCGCGGGCGGCACTGGCAATCCTTTTTTCACGACCGATTCTGCCGCAGCCCTTCGAGCCGCCGAGATGGGCGCCCAGGCGATCTTCAAGGGCACCCAGGTGGACGGAATCTATTCCGCCGACCCGAAGAAGGATCCGTTTGCGACGCGCTTCGACCGGCTGACGCACCAGGAAGTGCTCGACAAGGGCCTTGCCGTGATGGACGTCGCGGCTGTCGCCCTCGCGCGCGAAAATTCCATTCCGATCATCGTCTTCTCGATCCACGAGAAAGGCGGTTTTGCTGAAATCTTGACGGGCGGTGGCCTCAAGACCATCGTATCGGACAACTGATAGAGAGACGGCGCTGGACGGCCGCGCGTCTTCGACTGACAGGAGTATTGAGCATGACTGAAGCTACAGACATCAAGGAACTGAAGCGCCGCATGGACGGCGCGATTTCCGCATTCAAACACGATATCGCGTCGCTGCGTACCGGCCGCGCCTCGGCCAACATCCTGGACCCGGTGACGGTCGAAGCCTATGGTTCGCGCTTGCCGCTCAATCAGGTCGCCAATATCACCGTGCCGGAGCCGCGCATGCTTTCGGTATCCGTCTGGGACAAGTCGATGGTAAGCGCGACGGAACGTGCGATCCGCGAGTCAAACCTCGGACTCAACCCGATCGTCGACGGCCAAAACCTGCGCATTCCTTTGCCGGAACTCAACGAAGAGCGTCGAAAGTCGCTGGTCAAGGTCGCGCATGACTACGCCGAGAAAAGCAAGGTTGCGATCCGCCATGTACGCCGCGACGGCATGGACGGCCTTAAGAAAGCCGAAAAGGACGGTGTCATAAGCCAGGACGAAAGCCGGGCGCAATCAGATCGTGTGCAGAAGATGACGGATGAGATGATTTCCGAGATCGATCGCTTGCTTGCCGACAAGGAAAAGGAAATCATGCAGGTCTAGGGCTTTGCCTGCGCCCCTGGAGACCGGACGGGAAATGTCGGAACCAGTATTCTTGAGTATGCCAGAACATGTTGCCATCATCATGGATGGCAACGGCCGTTGGGCAAAGCAGCGAGGGCTGCCGCGCGCGATGGGTCACCGCAAAGGTGTGGAAGCCGTTCGCGAGACCGTGCGCGCCGCAGGCGATGCCGGCATCAGGTACCTGACGCTCTTTGCCTTTTCTTCAGAGAACTGGCGCCGGCCGGAAGCGGAGGTCTCCGACCTCATGGGATTGCTCAAGGCCTTCATCCGGCGCGACCTCGCCGAACTGCATGCGCAGAATGTGCGGATCAGGATCATCGGCGACCGGCATAGTCTTCGCAGCGATATCCTCAACCTCCTGCTCGAAGCCGAAGAGACGACGCGGGACAATACCGCGCTGACGCTGGTCATCGCTTTCAACTACGGCTCGCGCGACGAGATCGCCAGAGCCATGGTGAGCCTTGCCGAAGATGTCGAGGCTGGGCGGCTGCGAGCCCGGGAGATCACACCCGAGCTCGTCAATGCCCGGCTGGATACGGCCGGCATTCCCGATCCCGATCTAATCATTCGCACCAGCGGCGAGGAGCGCCTTTCGAACTTCCTTTTGTGGCAGGCCGCTTATTCCGAATTCGTCTTCGTACCGGAATACTGGCCGGATTTCGGCCGGGAGCTCTTCTATGCCGCGCTCGAGAAGTTCGCGGCGCGCGACCGCCGATTCGGCGGCCTGTCGCCGCAGGCCGCGGCAGTAGGCACCTGATTGATGCAGCAGGAACTGAAACTCCGCATTATCTCCGGTGTCATTCTGGCAATCATCGTGCTCGCGGTGACCTGGTACGGCGGCTTCGCCTTCCGCCTGCTCTCGGCGGTAATTGCCCTGCTTATCTATTATGAATGGTCGACAATCACGCGGCTGCAAACCGAACAGCCGGTCGCGAATGTGGCAGGCTGGGTGGGGCAGGCGGCGATCGCGGCTGCAATCCTGCTCGGACGCTTCGACTTTGCGTTGAGCCTGCTTGTTTTCTTTTTTGCGATTGCTGTCGGCTTCGTGGCGGCGCAGAGCGCCAGCCGCTGGTTTCCGGCTGGCATCGTCTATGCCGGACTGACCGGCATCGCACTTGCCGAAATCCGCGGCGGGGACGCTGCAGGGCTGCAAGCCATGCTCTTCGTCTTCGCGGTGGTCTGGGCAACCGACATCCTTGCCTATTTCGTCGGCCGAGCAGTCGGCGGGCCAAAGCTCGCACCGAGGATTTCGCCGGGAAAGACGCAATCCGGCGCTTTGGGCGGCGCGGTTTCGGCTGTGATTGCGGGCAGTGTCATCGCCTACTTCTTCATTCCCGAGGCGGACTGGCTGATGGCGGCCGCCGTCGCCTTCATTCTTTCCGTCTGCAGCCAGGCAGGCGATCTCTTCGAATCCTTCATCAAGCGGCGATTCGGTGTGAAGGATTCCAGTCATCTCATTCCGGGACACGGTGGCGTTATGGATCGCGTCGACGGGCTAATATTCGCTTGTTTTGCAGCCTTCTTGCTCGCGACATTATTTTCCCTGATAAAGGGTGACGGCATGGCGCCGCTTGGCGCCGCTTTGTTCGGGTTCTGATATCTGCGCAGGGCGCAGCGGAAGGATTTATGGAAGGCATGACCGGTATATTCGGCTTTCTAACGGGTTATATCATTCCGTTCGTTCTGGTCCTCTCGCTGCTCGTTTTCGTGCACGAGATGGGCCACTATCTGGTCGGCCGCTGGAGCGGCATCCGCGTGCTCGCTTTTTCTGTCGGCTTCGGACCAGAGCTTGCGGGCTTTACCGATCGGCATGGAACGCGCTGGAAGATCTCGGCGATCCCGCTTGGCGGCTATGTGCGCTTCTTCGGCGACGAGGACGCCTCGAGCAAGCCGGACATGGATAAGCTCGAATCGATGTCGGAAGCGGATAGAGCGCGCTCATTTGCCGGCGCGAAGCTCTGGAAGCGCGCAGCGACGGTGGCCGCAGGTCCCATCGCCAACTTTCTGCTGGCGATCATCATCTTTGCGGTTCTTTTCTCGATCTACGGCCGCTCGATCGCCGATCCGGTCGTCGCCGAAGTGAAGCCGGAGAGCGCTGCCGCCGAGGCCGGAATCCTGCCCGGTGACCTGCTGATCGCAATCGACGGCGGGAAGGTCGATACGTTCGACGATGTGCGCCGCTATGTAAGCGTTCGCCCGGAACAGCGGATCGTCGTTACCATCGAGCGGAACGGCGAGAAGATGGACTTGCCGATGGTGCCGAAGCGCACCGACATGACGGACCAGTTCGGCAACAAGATGGAGATCGGTCTGATCGGCATCGTGACGAACCAGGAGGTCGGCCATTTCCGCGTGCAGACATATACGCCGCTCGCAGCCTTGGAGGAAGGCGCCGTTCAGACCTGGCATATCGTCACCGGTACCTTCAAATATATCGGCAATCTTTTCGCGGGCTACATGAAGCCCGATCAGCTCGGCGGACCGATCCGCGTGGCCCAGGCGTCCGGCCAGATGGCAACGCTTGGTGTTGCAGCCCTGCTTCAGCTTGCCGCGGTGTTGTCCGTTTCCATCGGATTACTGAATTTGATGCCTGTTCCGGTACTTGATGGCGGGCATTTGATGTTCTATGCGATTGAGGCAGTGAGGGGTAAACCTTTAGGGGCATCGGCCCAGGAAATTGCATTTCGCATTGGTCTGGCTATGGTCCTTTCACTGATGGTTTTTGCTACCTGGAACGACATTAGCGCGTTGATAGGTTAACGCGCGCGGTGAAGGGAAATTACCGTTTATTTACGATGTTTCAAAGCTGTAGTGGCGAATGGGTCACGCTTCGAAATGAAGTAAACAGAAATTAACTTGCTGCCTTGCTTGTAGGGCAAAAGCGGGTAAAACGACACACGTGCCGGAATCGGGTTCGCCCGGCGACGGGGACGAGAAAAAAGGTAATGGGTGAAATGAAGGCTGGTTCAAGATTTTTGAACGCAGTATCGGCGGTTGCGCTGTCTGCAGGTATTGTTGCTTCGGGCGCAGGCGCAATTACAATCGTCTCTGCGACGGCTGCGGAAGCAGCGGTTATCCAGCGGATCGATGTACGTGGAGCGAGCCGCGTCGGCGCTGAGGCAGTCCGGTCCAATCTCACCATCGCCCCAGGCAGGAACTTCTCGAATACCGACATCGATGACTCGGTAAAGCAGCTCTACGGCACGGGGTACTTCTCCGATGTCAAAATCTCCGTCTCCGGCAGCACGCTGGTAGTGACCGTCGAGGAAGCCCAGCTCGTCAATCAGGTCGTTTTCAACGGCAATCGCAAGGTCAAGGACGACAAGCTGGCCTCGGTTGTACAGACGCATGCCTCCGGTCCCTACAACGATGCGCTGATCCAGGCCGATATCGCGGCGATCAAGGAAGCCTACGCGGCAACGGGCCGCAGCGAAGTGCAGGTCACGACGCAGGTCGTTCCGCTTGGCGAAGGTCGCGTCAACCTCGCTTTCGTCATCGATGAAGGCGACCGCACGAAGATCGCAGCCATCAATTTCGTGGGCAACAATGCCTACAGCACCGGTCGTCTAGCTGCCGTCATTAGCACCAAGCGCTCGAACTTCCTCTCGTTCCTGACCCGCAAGGACGTTTACAGCGAAGATCGCCTGCATGCCGACGAAGAGGCGCTGCGCCAGTTCTATTTCAACCGCGGCTATGCCGACTTCAAGATCATCTCTTCGGATGCTACTTTTGACGAAGCCACGAACAAGTACACGCTGACCTTCAATATCGAGGAAGGACCGCGTTACGACTTCGGTCCGGTAACCGTACAGTCGACCGTAGAAGGCGTAACCGGCGAGCAGCTTCAAGGCCTGGTAGTGACGCGTGAAGGCGAAGTCTACAGCGCCAAGGACGTCCAGAGGTCCATGGAAGCCATTTCGGATCAGGTTGCTTCGGCAGGCTATCCATTCGCCCGCGTGACGCCGCGCGGCAACCGCGACCTCGGCAACAATACGATCGGTGTCGAATACCTCGTCGACCAGGGCGAACGTGCCTACATCGAGCGCATCGAAATCCGCGGCAACAGCCGCACGCGCGATTACGTCATCCGCCGCGAATTCGACATGAGCGAAGGCGACGCCTTCAATCAGCAGATGATCACAAAGGCCAAGCGCCGTCTCGAAGCGCTCGGCTTCTTCTCGTCGGTGAATATCTCGACCGCGCCGGGCAGCTCGCCTGACCGCGTCGTTGTCATCGTCGATGTTCAGGATCAGTCGACGGGTTCGTTCGGTATCGGTGCCGGTTACGCCGCAGGCGGCGACGGTCTGATCCTGGAAGCGTCCATTGAAGAAAAGAACTTCCTGGGTCGCGGCCAGTATATCAGGGTTTCTGCCGGTGGCGGTGTCGAAGGCTCGCAGAGTTATGGTTTGAGCTTCACCGAGCCTTACTTCCTCGGTTATCGCCTTGCGACCGGTTTCGACCTCAATCACAGCGAAACCTCGAGCAACGATAATTACGACTATACCGAAGATAGCGTCGTTCTCCGCGCGACGGCGCCGATCACCGAGGATCTGGCGACGACGTTCCGCTACAACTTCAAGCGGATGAACTACGATGCCGACGGCAGCGATCTGAGCGATCTTTCGACACCCTATCAGGATCTTGTGAACGATGGACCTTGGATCCGTTCATCGATTTCCAATACGCTGACCTATAACACGCTCGACGACATGACGCTCCCGCGCGAGGGGATATACGCGACGTTGACGCAGGAAATTGCCGGCTTGGGTGGCGACTCGCAGTTTTACAAGATCTACGGGAAGGCGCGCTATTATCATCTGCTGGCTGACGATGCCGATATCATTGGATCTGTTGCGGCCGGTGCGGGCCATGTTGTCGGCCTCGGCAAAGACCTAAACATCTTCGACCAGTTCACATTGGGCAACAACGACATCCGCGGCTTCGAAAACAAGGGTATCGGTCCTCGCGTTGGTGGCGGACCGGATGATCCGCTCGGAGGAACGACTTATTTTACCGTCTCGGCGGAAGCGACCTTCCCGATGCCCGGATTCCCGCGTGACTTTGGTCTTCGTGGCGCGGTCTTCGCTGATGCGGGTACATTGTTTGGAAATGATGTTGACGTGAGTTCGCCAGAATTCGTGAGAGGCGATAGCGCAGCACTTCGTGCGTCCGTCGGTGTTGGCCTTGTCTGGCAATCGCCGTTCGGCGCGCTGCGCGTCGACTACGCGATCCCCGTCGTGAAGGAAGATTACGACCAAACACAGTACTTCAAGTTTGGCATCAACAACCAATTCTGATATCGGCAATCCAGAATCGAAAACTGGAGCTTTGCCGGTGGAGCAGAACAATTTCTTTCCGCCCCGCGACGGCGTCAAACTTTCAGAGTTGGCGCAATATCTCGGGGCGGAACTTGCCGACCCTGAAAATGGCGACATCCTTATCCGATCGGTGTCGCCGGTCAGCCGTGCGAAGGCCGGTGATCTTTGCTACATCATCTCACGCAGGAGCCGTGCCGAGCTTGAAACCTGTCGGGCGTCGGCAGTCCTTTGCGAGCCCGCGATAAGATCGGCGGTACCTCCTCATATTCCGGTTCTCTTGTCGAAGAACCCCCATGCCGCTTTTGCGATGGCAGGCGGGCATCTCCATCCGGCTGCTTTGAAGCCACTGGCAACAATGTCTTCGACGGCAGAGATCGCGGCGACTGCGGCGGTCGATCCGACGGCGCGGCTGGAACCGGGCGTGATCGTCGAGCCTTTGGCTGTCATCGGCGCGAATGCGGAAATCGGTCAGGGAACACGGATCGGCGCCGGCGCGCTTATCGGTCCCGGTGTCAAGATCGGCCGCGATTGCACGATCGCCGGCGGTGCCAGCGTGATATGCGCGCTCTTGGGCAATGGCGTGATCGTGCACAACGGTGCGTGTATTGGCCAGGATGGCTTCGGATATGCGCCAGGCCCCAGAGGCATGATCAAGATCGTTCAGATCGGCCGGGTCATCATCCAGGACAATGTCGAGATCGGCGCGAACACGACGATCGATCGCGGCACGATGGACGACACGGTCGTCGGCGAGGGAACGAAGATCGACAACCAGGTGCAGATAGGCCACAACGTCAGGATCGGGCGTCATTGCGCGATCGTTTCGCAGGTCGGCATCGCCGGCAGTGCGGTTATTGGAAACGGTGTGCAGATCGGCGGTCAGACTGGTATCAATGGCCATATTACGATTGGCGATGGCGTACAGATCGCGGCAAAGAGCGGCGTCATTCAGAGCATTCCTGCCGGTGAGCGTTATGGCGGCATTCCGGCACGTCCGGTAAAGGATTTTCTTCGAGAGTCGGCGGAGATAATGGCGCGCGCGAGCGCTCGGGCTCATAAAACGGGAGATCAAGAATGACTGAAGGGGTCAAGGAGACGCTTGCTTCGGCGGACATCATGGAGATCATGAAGCTTCTGCCGCATCGCTATCCGTTTTTGCTGGTCGACCGGATTATTGAGATCGATGGCGATGATTCCGCGATCGGCATCAAGAACGTCACTGCCAACGAGCCTCATTTCACCGGCCACTTTCCCGAGTCGCCGATCATGCCGGGTGTGCTGCTGATCGAAGGCATGGCGCAGACGGCGGGTGCGATCTGCGCGCGCAAGGATGGAACGAGCGGTAACCTCGTCTATTTCATGACCATCGACAATGCACGTTTCCGCAAGCCCGTCATCCCGGGCGATCGGGTCGAATTTCATGTGAAGAAGAAGAAGCAGCGCGGTAATATCTGGAAGTTCCATTGCGACGCCAAGGTCGACGGCGCATTGGCCGCGGAAGCTGATATCGGCGCGATGATTCTTCGTAAGGACGAGGCATGAGCACGATCGCAGGGAGCGCCCGCATCCATGCCATGGCCGTTGTCGAGGATGGCGCGGTCATCGGCGAAGGCGTGACCGTCGGTCCGTTTTGCCATGTCGGTCCGAAGGTTGTTCTTCATGACAATGCCGAACTGCTGGCGCATGTCGTGGTGACCGGCAGAACCGAGATCGGCAAAGGCACCCGGATTTTCCCGATGGCGGTCATCGGCGGCGACCCCCAGAGCGTGCACCATGGCGGCGAGGAGACGACGCTGACGGTGGGCGAGAATTGCACCATCCGCGAAGGCGTGACGATGAATACCGGCACCGCAGATTTCGGCGGCAAGACAATCGTCGGCGACAACAACCTGTTTCTCGCCAATTCTCATGTCGCCCATGACTGCCGTGTCGGCAATCACGTCATCATGTCGAACAATGTCATGCTCGCCGGGCATGTGACGATCGAGGATCGGGTCATTCTCGGCGGCGGATCGGCCGTGCATCAGTTCACGCGTGTCGGCCGCCAGGCCTTCGTCGGCGGCCTTTCGGCTGTCAGCTACGATGTCATTCCGTATGGGATGCTCAATGGAAATCCCGGTTTGCTGGGCGGTCTCAACGTTGTCGGCATGACGCGGGCCGGGATTGATCGCGCTGTCATCCATACGGTGCGGCGGGCTTACAAGGCGATTTTTGAAGGATCAGGTTCGATCCGCGACAACGCGGCAGCGATCCGCGACGAATATGCCGATTGCGAGCCGGTGATGCATATCCTCGATTTCATTGCCGCGGAAAGCGACCGCGCGCTGTCATCGCCGACGCGAGGACAGAAAGGCTGACCTTGTCTCCCGCCGGTGATACCGACAAAGGCCGTCTGGCGATCATTGCGGGAAACGGTCTTCTGCCGTCTTATGTCGCCGAGGCGGCGCGGGCAGCCGGCGAGGATCCATTCGTGATTTCGCTGAAGGGTGAACTTGACCGGTCATGGGAGGACTATGACCATGCAGTCATCGGCGTCGGTGATTTGTCGGCGCTGGCAGAAATTTTCAAGCGCAACAACATCACCCGCGTCGTCATGTCTGGCGGCGTTCGCCGTCGCCCCGAATGGCGGGAAGTGAGGCCAACCTGGCGGACGGTCGCAAAGATGCCGGGTGTGGTGCGTACGCTGCTTTCGGGCGGCGACGATACGGTGTTGCAGATGGTCATCAAGCTCATCGAAGACGACGGCCGGCGCGTCGTCGGCGCGCAGGATATTGCCCCCGACCTGCTGGCGGCTGTCGGGCCGATCGGCGTCATGTCGCCGGGGAATGACGACAAGATCGATATCCTGAAGGCGGCAGCAGCCGCCGAAGCGCTTGGTGCGCTCGATGTCGGGCAGGGCGCAGTCTCCGTCGGCGGACGCATCGTGGCGCTCGAAGGCGCGGAAGGGACCGACGGAATGCTTGAGCGCGTCGCATCGCTGCGTAGCGCCGGGCGTATATCGCCGCGCCGCCGTGGCGTGCTGGTCAAGCTCTGCAAGCCGCAGCAGGATGTCCGCGCCGACCTTCCGTCGATCGGCCTCTCCACGGTGACGAATGCCAAGGCGGCGGGCTTGGCGGGAATTGCAATCGAGGCGGGACGTGCTCTCGTGCTGGATCGCCAGGCTGTTATCAAGGCAGCCGACGAAGCCGGGCTTTTTGTCTGCGGGCTCGATCGCGGCCTACCGTCATGGGGGCTGTGATGAAGATCGCGATCGTGGCAGGCGAGGTTTCCGGAGACCTTCTCGGCGCCGATCTCGTGGCTGCACTGAAGCGCAGGCATGCCGGGATTGAACTTGTCGGCGTCGGCGGCGACGCGCTGGAGGCACAGGGGCTGAAGTCGCTCTTCGACTTCTCCGAGCTTTCGATTATGGGCGTCACACAGGTGCTTGGAAACTTGCCGAAGCTTGTCGCCCGCATCAGGCAGACGACGGCTGCAATCATTGCGGCAAAGCCCGATATTCTGATCGTCATCGACAGCCCGGATTTCACCCATCGCGTTGCCAAACGTGTTCGCGAAGCCCTGCCGGAACTCCCGGTCGTCAATTATGTCTGTCCCAGCGTTTGGGCGTGGAAGGAATATCGCGCCCAGCAGATGCTCGCTTATGTCGACCATGTGCTGGCCGTTCTGCCATTCGAGCCCGCGGTGATGGAGCAGCTCGGCGGACCGCAGACGACCTATGTCGGCCACCGGCTGACGGCGGATGCGGATTTGATTGCCGCCAGGCGCGGCCGGGCAGAAAAGCTCAAGACCGTCGCGGAGGGCCGGAAAACGATCATGCTGCTCCCGGGCTCGCGCTCGTCGGAGATCACAAAGCTGCTTCCCTATTTTCGCGATGCTGTCAATGAGCTCGTCGCCCGCGGTGGCACAATGCGGGTTCTCATGCCGACCGTCAGCCGCAGGGAATCGATGGTTCGCAACCTCGTGAAGGACTGGGAAACGAAACCGGAGATCCTGACTGGCAATGAACAGAAATGGCGGGCTTTCGCGGAGGCCGATGCGGCAATGGCTGCCTCGGGGACTGTCATCCTCGAGCTTGCACTTACAGGCGTGCCGACAGTCTCAGTCTATAAGACAGACTGGATCATCACTATGATGACGCGGCGCATCAAGACGTGGACGGGAGCAATCCCTAATCTGATCGCCGACTATGCCGTCGTCCCGGAATACATCAACGAGGTCGTTCGTGGCGCGAGCCTGGCGCGCTGGATGGAACGCCTTTCCAGCGACACGCTCCAGCGGCGCGCAATGCTCGAAGGTTTCGACCTTGTCTGGCAGCGCATGCAGACGGAAAAGCCGCCGGGCGAGAAAGCGGCGGATATCGTTCTCGACATTCTGGACAAGAAAAAACCCGGCCGTCTCTGACCGGGTTTTTTTCGGGCGGAAGCGGCTTAGCGCTTCGAAACCGGAACGTAGTCGCGCAGCGGTTCGCCGATATAGAGCTGGCGCGGACGGCCGATGCGCTGCTGTGGATCCTCGATCATCTCGTTCCACTGGGCGATCCAGCCGACCGTGCGGGCCAACGCAAAGAGCACCGTGAACATCGTCGTGGGGAAGCCCAGCGCCTTCAGCGTGATGCCGGAATAGAAGTCGATGTTCGGGTAGAGCTTCTTTTCGATGAAGTATTCGTCGGTCAGCGCGATGCGTTCCAGCTCCATCGCGACTTCGAGAAGCGGATCGTCCTTGTGACCGAGTTCGGCGAGAACCTCGTGCGTCGTCTTCTGCATGATCTTGGCGCGCGGATCGTAGTTCTTGTAGACACGGTGACCGAAGCCCATGAGGCGGAACGGGTCATTCTTGTCCTTGGCGCGGGCGATATATTCCGGAATGCGCTCGACCGAGCCGATTTCCGAAAGCATGTTGAGCGCCGCCTCGTTGGCACCGCCATGAGCCGGGCCCCAAAGGCAGGCAATGCCGGCCGCGATGCATGCGAACGGGTTGGCGCCCGAAGAGCCGGCGAGGCGAACCGTCGAGGTCGAGGCGTTCTGCTCGTGATCGGCGTGCAGGATGAAGATACGGTCCATGGCGCGCGAGAGGACCGGGTTCACGACATATTCTTCGCACGGTACCGCGAAGCACATGCGCAGGAAGTTCGAGGCGTAGTCGAGATCGTTCTTCGGATAAACGAACGGCTGGCCGATATAGTACTTGTAGGCCATGGCCGCGATAGTCGGCATCTTGGCTATCATGCGCAGGCTTGCGACCATGCGCTGATGCGGATCGGTGATGTCTGTCGAGTCGTGGTAGAAGGCAGACAGAGCGCCGACACAGCCGCACATGACGGCCATCGGATGGGCGTCGCGGCGGAAGCCGGTGAAGAAGCGAGACATCTGCTCGTGCACCATGGTGTGATGCGTGACGCGGTAGTCGAAATCCTTCTTCTGGGCAGCCGTCGGCAATTCGCCGTAAAGCAGCAGATAGCAGACTTCCAGGAAGTCGCCATGTTCGGCAAGCTGTTCGATCGGGTAGCCGCGATGCAGCAGAATGCCTTCATCGCCGTCGATATAGGTGATCTTCGATTCACAGGAAGCGGTCGAGGTGAAACCAGGATCGTACGTGAAGGAACCGGTGTTTTTATAGAGTGCACCAATATCGATGACATCCGGACCGATCGTTCCGCTTTTCACGGAAAGATTGGCGGTTTTGTCGCCGATTTTGATTGTTGCGCTTTGATCCGTCATGCTGATCCTCCAAACTGGCGGCGGCGCCATAAAAGCGCCATAGGGTTAAGCGTCCTCTCCGATAGCTATATGATCACGGCGCCAATGCCAAGTTACCGTGGCGCCATTTTGTGCATCGCAGTATCAACTTTTAGACACTCCTGCGATGCCGGAGGCGCATAGCGGAAGCCAATGATTTAATTCGGCTTTTGCAATCCAATTTTTTGGACTTTTTTCAATCGATTATTGTTGCTGAAACGCCCTCAGGGCTGCATTCTGGTTGTATTCATAGGGTGTCAGCGGGCTGGGTGCATGCCGGAGTTGAAAACGGCCGAGCTGCGCATTTCCGCTTCAGCAGATGTCGCGGACAAGCAGTGTGCGCGCTTCCCGGCTTGCGCTTTTGGAATGCGGGAAGAAGCCTTTGGCAAAAGCAGAGCTCTCGCCCGTCAATAGCCACCGTTCAGTCCCGTAGCCACCGATCAGTCATTGTGGCTGCATACCCAAGGCTTTCGGCCTGCAAATGGCAAGCTAAGGAGCCGCTCAGGGCACACGCCTGCGCTTTGCGACGGTTTTTTCGGGCTTGGGGCGGCGATCTGGTTTGCGTCCGGCACGAACGTTGCGCTCAGCGCTTTGGCTTTGACCGATCGCAGCCGTGAGGGCGCTGCGACCCGCGAAAGACGGAGGGAAAGCGAAATTTTCACCGGAGCAGCAGGAAGAGGCAAGAAATGCGATGCGGAACGGTGCCACGCCCGGCTTGCGATGCCGCGGACATCGTCGTCACGCTGGCAAGGCTGCGGTTCGGCGCCTGCCGATGCGGCGCAGTGCATTTCGCGAATGAAACCTTGCGGAAAACCGGCGCCGTACCGTGCTTTGGACAACCGCCTTCGAGAAACTCGATCGCCCCTAGAGCCGCCACGCCTATGAGTGGCGCGCCGTCGCCTTTGCCGGCGACGCGCTGCCGGTCAATGGTAGCGGCGGATAAGGCCGACGAGCTTACCCTGAACCTTTACGCGATCCGGTCCAAAGATGCGCGTCTCGTAGGCGGGGTTCGCCGCTTCCAGCGCGATGGACGCACCCTTGCGTCGGAACCGCTTCAGCGTCGCTTCCTCGTCATCGACCAGTGCCACGACAATGTCGCCGGGATTGGCGGTGTTGGTGTTGCGGATGATGACCGTGTCGCCATCGAAGATGCCAGCATCGATCATCGAATCGCCCTTGACCTCAAGCGCGTAGTGTTCGCCGGAGCCGAGCATATCGGCCGGAACGTTGATGTCGTGCGTGTTGTTCTGGATCGCCGAGATCGGCACGCCTGCCGCAATACGGCCCATGACGGGAACCGAAATGGAGCTGGTATTGTCTTCGTTCGCCGGCTTCGGCGCGGCGGCAGCAGGCTGCGGCTTGCCGAGGCTGCCCTCGATGACGCTCGGCGAAAAGCCGCGGCGGGGCTGGATGCTCGGGCTGTAGGCTTCCGGCAGCTTGATCACTTCAAGCGCGCGGGCGCGATTCGGTAGGCGACGAATGAAACCGCGCTCTTCCAAAGCGGTAATCAGCCGGTGGATGCCGGATTTGGACGCGAGATCCAGCGCATCCTTCATTTCGTCGAACGATGGCGGAACGCCGGATTCCTTCATACGCTCATGAATGAAGAGGAGAAGCTCCTGTTGTTTGCGTGTCAGCATCGAAGTTTAACCCCAAATTCGTGAAACAAAGCCAGAACGGACACTATATGTTCCATATGTGTTCCGCAAGTACCTAAATTTTCGTAAAACTTCGTCTCAACTGCGTTCATTTTTGGAAACTTTTGTTTGCCGGATCAGCGCTTTCAGCTTGCATTGACCACATAGCGGCACACATCTTCAGCACATTAAATGGAGACCTGACGCCATGCTGCATCCGTTGGATCATCTTGTTCTACCGGTCACCAACATCGATCTCGCGCGGGAGCGGCTGGGACGATTGGGGTTCACGGTTGCCGCCGAGGGCCGTCATCCTTTCGGCACGGTGAATGCTTGCGTTTTTTTCGCCGACAAGACCTATCTCGAGCCGCTTGGTGTCGCGAGCGCGAAAGAATGTGAAGAATCAGTGCGGCACGGAAACGTCTTTGTGGCGCGCGACCAGGCCTTTCGTTTCCGGTGCGGCAATGACGGATTCTCTGCGGCCGCATTCAGCACGGAGGACGCGGACGCCGACCATGCTCATTTCGTTCGTGCGAGAAAGAGCGGCGGCGCCATGTTGGAGTTTTCGCGCCTGATCAAGATGCCGGACGGGTCGCAATCGACAGGCACTTTCAAGCTTGCCTTTGCCGCCGATCTTCGGGTGCCGGATTTCTTCCTCTTTGACTGCCAGCGCATCAACGCCTTTCCGGCCGATCGGAGCGCGCTGGAAAAGCATGCGAACGGTGCAACCGGTATCTCGGAGATGGTGCTAAGCGCGCCCGAGCCTGAAGCCTTCGGCTCGTTCCTTCAGTTGGCCGTGTCTACGACGGAAATCGAGCGGACACCGTTTGGCGTGGCGATCGCGGCAGCGAATGCCAGGATCAGTCTTCTGTCGCCGGAAGGGATGGAGGCTTATTTCGATTCGGTGCCGTTATCCGTGGATAAGGGGCTAAGAGGCAGCGCTGTCGTTTTCCGCACCACCGATCTTGCCGTGACAGAAGCGCTTTTGGCTGATAACGGGATGCCCTATACACGCAAGAACAACAGAGTCCTGGTGAAGCCTGCGCCCGGCCAAGGTGCGATCTTCGCCTTCGAGGAGATCCGATGAGCAATACGAATTCCGAAGTCGCAGTCGGCGAAGGTGCCGGCCGCGTCGTATTTTCAAACAGTGGCAGGCTGTCGCTGATCGCCGGCGCATGCGAAATGGAGAGCCGCGACCATGCCTTCATGGTTGCGGGCACGCTCAAGGAGCTTTGCGGCAAGCTCGGCATCGGGCTCGTTTACAAGACCTCCTTCGACAAGGCGAACCGCTCTTCGCTGTCGAGCAAACGCGGTATCGGTCTAGAGAAGGGCTTGGAAGTCTTCGCCGACCTCAAGAAGGAACTCGGCATTCCGGTTCTGACAGATATCCATTCGGAAGAGCAATGCGCGCTGGTCGCCGAGGTCGTGGACGTTCTGCAGATCCCGGCCTTCCTCTCCCGTCAGACGGACCTGCTTGTCGCAGCCGCGAAGACCGGCCGTGTCATCAACGTCAAGAAGGGCCAGTTTCTCGCTCCCTGGGACATGAAGAATGTTCTCGCCAAGCTAAATCAGAGCGGCAATTCGAATGTTCTGCTTTGTGAGCGTGGCGCGTCCTTCGGTTACAATACGCTGGTCTCGGACATGCGCTCGTTGCCGATCATGGCGGCCATGGGGGCTCCGGTCATTTTCGATGCGACCCATTCCGTACAACAGCCCGGCGGCCAGGGCACGACGTCGGGCGGGGAGCGCCAGTTCGTCGAGACGCTGGCGCGGGCGGCAGTTGCGGTCGGAGTTGCAGGTGTCTTCATCGAGACCCACCAGGATCCGGACAATGCCCCCTGCGACGGCCCAAACATGGTGTATTTGAACGACATGCCGCGGCTTCTGGAAAAGCTGCTGGCCCTCGACGCCGTCGCCAAGGCGGCCTGATACTGGCGGAAGGTGCCCGCCGTCAACCGGCGAGCGCCATCCTTTGGCTTGAGTACGACCGCGTTGCGGCGGACGCCGTTACGTCGTCGAGAAGGAAACGGGCCAGCAGGTGATTGAGGTGTATCGCCTCGTCACCGAGCTCGCGGCAGGCGGCACTTGTCTGTTCAACCATCGCCGCGTTCTGCTGCGTGACGCTGTCCATAGTGTTGACGGCGGCGTTGACTTCCAGGAGAGCGGTCGTTTGTTCGGTGGAGGAACGCACGATCGACTCGATCAGCGCGGTGACCTTCAGAACCTGCTGATCGATATTGCTGAGCGCTTCACCGGTGCGGTTGACCAAGGCAACGCCGGCCGAAACCTGGCTGGAAGACGTCTCGATCAGCTGCTTGATTTCCTTTGCCAGATTGGCGGAGCGGCCGGCAAGGTCGCGCACTTCCTGTGCAACGACCGCAAAACCCTTTCCGGCCTCGCCCGCGCGGGCGGCTTCCACGCCGGCATTGAGCGCGAGCAGGTTGGTCTGGAAGGCGATTTCGTCGATGACGTTGATGATATCGCCGATCTGCGCAGATGATGTCTCGATCTTCTCCATCGCAGCGACCGCCTCGTGCACGACGGTTGCCGAATAGCTGGCGCTTTCCTTCGTCGCCCTCATCATCACGTTGGCTTCATTGGCCCGTTCCGACGAGTTCTTGACGGTGACCGTGATCTGGTCGAGCGCCGAGGCCGCCTGCTCCAGCGAGGCGGCTTGATGCTCTGTTCGCCGGGCCAGATCGTTTGTGCTCGATGCGATTTCGCCGGAGCCGGTCCTTACTACATTCGTCACGGTCGAAATTTCCCTCATTGCCTCAGAAAGCGTGCGGACGCTCGAATTGAACTGCTCGCGCAGCTTCTCGTAGGCTGCGTCGAAAGGCTCGCTAAGCTGGACCGTGAGATCGCCGCCGGAGAGCCGTTCCAGGCCGCGGCTCAGGCTGGCGATGACGCCCTCGCGGACGGCTTCCTCGTCTGCCTTGGCAGCGGCAAGCGCCGCATCGCGCTGTGCTTGGGCCTGACATTCGGCATCCTGGCGCGCACGGATATTGTTCCGCTCTTCGGCGGATTCGCGGAAGACGGTGACGGCGCGCGCCATCTCCCCGATCTCGTCGGCCCGGCGGCTGAAGGGCACATCCTTCGAATAGTCGCCGCCAGCAAGGATGGCCATATAGTCGCGCATCCCCGAGAGCGGCACGATGGCGCGGCGGCGGAAGACGTAAAGGCCGCCAAGAAGCAGGCAAAGCGAGACTGCGGCAGCCGCGAGCGTGATAGCCGAAAGGATGCGTGTCTGTTCGGCGGCGTCCTTTTCAGCGGACGCCAGGAAGGTGTTCGCCATATCGACGAGTTCGTTGACGGCGTTTTCATGGATATGGAAATTCGTCGCAAGCTTTTCGAAGGACGCCGGAATGACTGCGGAGTCATTCTTGACAATGGCCGGCGCGAGTTCCTCCTGCATCACCTTCCAGAACACGCCGCCTTTGACAAGGACATCGTTCAAGAGCTTCTGCTTAAGGTCCGAGCTGAGCGCGGTCGCCAGCCAATATTTGCGGCGGTCCTCGTAGGCGGGTTTCAGGACATGTTCGATGCGCTCGACGTTCTTCTTGGCAACGTCGGGGCGCTGCACCGCTTCGAGCGCAAGCATGTAAGACTCAACGAGGTAGAGGGGCGGCGGCAGGATATCGGCGACGAGATCCTTGCCGTAGATGATTTGCTTGTACATCTCGCCGTTCACCCGCAGCTTATTGAAGGCATAATTCTGTATGCCGATCGAAGCGATCAATCCCGCGGCGACGACCATCGCGAAGATAGCAAGGCTGCGTGCAATATTGAGTTTCATCCTGCGCCCCATGAATTGAATAGCGAACAGATGCTGTTCGTTTGAAATTATTCTGGAATTTCCGAGGGGACCTGAAATCGTGAAGGTCCGTATATCAGGCGGATTTGGACCGCACGAGGAATCGCATCATGCAATACTACTTGCCGGAGAGCGGGGCAGTATTTCCTCAATGAGTATTAATCATAATATTGATTGGTTACTGACCGATAAATTTACAACCAGATCGAAAGTGACGGGTGTCATTTCAAAACCTGAGGTTCCGAAACGCCTGAGCAAGCTCTCGGCAGGGATCGATGGGGTGCGAGCGGCTTCTTCAAAAGCCTGACATATTCGGGCTATAGGCCATGCCATGCCGTGTGTCGTCGGTGTGGCATTGTAATTTGCGTGCCTTCGATTAAACAGGCTTCGAACGATTTATCACCCACCGAGCAGGAAGAGATCATGACTGCAATTACCGACATTATCGCCCGCGAGATTCTCGACAGCCGTGGCAATCCGACCGTTGAAGTCGATGTCTATCTCGAAGACGGCAGTATGGGCCGTGCGGCTGTGCCGTCCGGCGCCTCGACCGGTGCGCACGAGGCCGTCGAAGTTCGCGACGGCGGCAAGCGCTATCTCGGCAAGGGTGTTGAAAAGGCCGTCGAGGCTGCCAACACGGAAATCTTCGACGCGATCGGCGGCATCGATGCCGAGAACCAGATCCAGATCGACAACATCATGATCGAACTGGACGGCACGGCGAACAAGTCCCGCCTCGGCGCCAATGCCATCCTCGGCGTATCGCTCGCCGTCGCCAAGGCTGCCGCCCAGGCTGCCGGCCTGCCGCTCTATCGCTACGTTGGGGGCGCGAGCGCGCATCTGCTGCCGGTTCCGATGATGAACATCATCAACGGCGGCGCGCATGCCGACAATCCGATCGACTTCCAGGAGTTCATGATCATGCCGGTCGGCGCCGATTCGATCCGCGAAGCGGTTCGCATGGGCTCGGAAGTCTTCCACGTCCTCAAGAAGGAGCTTTCGGCCCAGGGGCACAACACCAATGTCGGCGACGAGGGCGGATTCGCGCCGGGCCTGAAGAGCGCGCCCGAAGCGCTCGATTTCATCATGAAGTCGATCGAGAAAGCCGGCTACAAGCCGGGCGATGACATCTGCCTCGGTCTCGATTGCGCTTCGACGGAGTTCTTCAAGGACGGCAAGTATGTTCTCGAAGGAGAGGGCCGCACGCTTGAATCGGGCGCCATGGCTGAATACCTCGCCGATCTCGCCGGCAAGTACCCGATCATCTCGATCGAGGACGGCATGGCTGAAGACGATTGGGACGGCTGGAAAGCCCTGACGGACCTCGCAGGCAAGAAGGTGCAGCTGGTGGGCGACGATCTTTTCGTCACCAACTCGGAGCGCCTGCGCGACGGCATCCGCATGGGTGTCGCCAACTCGATCCTCGTGAAGGTCAACCAGATCGGATCGCTGACCGAAACGCTCGACGCCGTCAACACCGCGCACAAGGCAGCCTATACCGCCGTCATGTCGCACCGCTCGGGCGAGACCGAAGACTCCACGATCGCCGATCTCGCCGTCGCGACCAACTGCGGTCAGATCAAGACCGGCTCGCTGTCGCGCTCCGACCGTCTGGCGAAGTACAACCAGCTGATCCGCATCGAAGAGGGCCTTGGCCCGCAGGCTCGCTACGCCGGCCGCTCGATCATCCGTGGCTGATAGCCTTTAAAAATCAGATCCTTGAAACCCGCGCTTCACCGGCGCGGGTTTTTTGTTGCTCTAAATTCATAGTCAACGGACGGTTAATCTCTCAGGCGTAGGCTCGCTCAATAGGTAATGCGTTTGAGAGCATGTGTGCGTATGTGGACAAAGCATCATAAGAAGAGAAAGATCGGCCGGTTCGTCATTCCGGCCATGACGGTCGCTTTTCTCTCCTATTTCGGTTATCACTGCATTCACGGCGACTATGGTCTCCGGGCCACGGAAGGCTTCGAGAAGCGCCGAATTGCGCGCGAGCGTGAGCTTGCGGTCTTGAAGGCGAAACGCGAACATCTGGAGCAGCAAGTCGCGCTGTTGAGCGATGGCTCGCTCGACAAGGACATGCTGGACGAAAAAGCCCGCTATCAATTGAACATGTCGCGGGCCGACGAAATCGTCATATTCAATTCCTACGCCAATTAACCGGAAATAGGTTAATTGGCAATTCTGTAGCTTTATCAATTATTTAAAGCAGAATACGTGCCATGCATTTATGGCATTGCTGTGGCCAAATTTCTTCCCTATGGTACGCGCCACCTAAGAAACGACAAACCCATAGGGAGGGTTGAATGGCGCCGCGAAAGACCGCGACCGTTTCCAGCCGCAAAACCAGCGCAAAACCTCAGAGCAAGCAATCGAATGGCGGGGCTATCGCCGATTTCGACCGCAATACCGAACTTAAGGCCTATCGCGAAATGCTGCTCATCCGCCGTTTCGAGGAAAAGGCAGGCCAGCTGTACGGCATGGGCTTCATCGGCGGTTTCTGTCACCTTTATATTGGCCAGGAAGCCGTTGTCGTCGGCATGCAGTTCGCGCTCAAGGAAGGCGATCAGGTCATCACCGGCTACCGCGATCACGGCCATATGCTGGCGACCGGCATGAGCGCGCGCGGCGTGATGGCGGAGCTGACGGGACGCAGGGGCGGCTATTCCAAGGGGAAGGGCGGCTCCATGCACATGTTCTCCAAGGAAAAGCATTTCTACGGCGGCCACGGCATCGTCGGCGCCCAGGTTTCGCTCGGCACCGGCCTCGCGTTCGCCAACAAGTATCGCGGCAATGACAATGTCAGCGTCGCCTATTTCGGCGACGGCGCGGCCAACCAGGGCCAGGTCTACGAAAGCTTCAACATGGCGCAGCTCTGGAAGCTGCCCGTCATCTACGTGATAGAGAATAACCGCTACGCCATGGGCACGTCGACCGCCCGCGCGACCGCGCAGGCCGATTTCTCCAAGCGCGGCGCGTCCTTCGGCATTCCGGGCATGCAGGTGGACGGCATGGACGTGCGCGCCGTCAAGGCTGCTGCCGATGAAGCGATCGAGTACTGCCGTTCCGGCAAGGGTCCGATGATCCTCGAAATGATGACCTATCGCTATCGCGGCCATTCGATGTCCGACCCGGCGAAGTATCGTTCGAAGGACGAAGTGCAGAAGATGCGCTCCGAATCCGATCCGATCGAGCAGGTGCGCCTGCGCCTCATCGAGAAGGGCTGGGCGTCGGAAGATGACCTGAAGTCCATCGACAAGGACGTGCGCGATATCGTCGCCGACAGCGCCGATTTCGCCCAGGCCGATCCAGAGCCGGATGTATCCGAGCTCTACACCGACATTCTGCTCTAATCGGGGAGGGAACCTATGCCTATCGATATCCTCATGCCCGCCCTCTCTCCGACGATGGAAGAAGGCACGCTGTCCAAATGGCTCAAGAAGGAAGGCGACAAGGTCACTTCCGGTGACGTGATTGCCGAAATTGAAACCGACAAGGCGACGATGGAAGTCGAAGCCGTCGACGAAGGCGTGATCGGCAAGCTGCTGGTCCCGGCCGGCACCGAAAATGTCAAGGTGAACGCCAAGATCGCCGTTCTGCTGCAGGATGGCGAATCGGCTTCGGACATCTCCACCGCAGCGCCCGCCGCACAGGCGGCTCCGGTTGCGGCTCCTCAGGCCGAGGAAAAACCGGCCGCCCAGGCGTCCGTTCCGGCCGAGCCTAAGGCATTCGTTCCGAAGGATCCGGAAATCCCGACAGGCACCGAGATGGTGTCGATGACCGTTCGCGAAGCGCTTCGCGACGCCATGGCCGAAGAAATGCGCGCCGACGAGAGCGTCTTCGTCATGGGCGAGGAAGTTGCCGAATACCAGGGCGCCTACAAGGTAACCCAGGGCCTCTTGCAGGAGTTCGGCTCGCGCCGCGTGGTCGATACCCCGATCACCGAACATGGCTTTGCCGGCATCGGCGTCGGTGCTGCTATGGCCGGCCTGCGGCCGATCGTCGAATTCATGACTTTCAACTTCGCCATGCAGGCGATAGACCAGATCATCAATTCCGCCGCCAAGACGCTCTACATGTCCGGCGGCCAGATGGGCGCACCGATGGTCTTCCGCGGCCCGAACGGCGCGGCTGCCCGCGTTGCCGCCCAGCACAGCCAGGACTACGCTGCCTGGTACTCGAGCATTCCGGGCCTCAAGGTTGTCATGCCGTACACGGCGTCGGACGCCAAGGGCCTGCTAAAGGCCGCCATCCGCGATCCGAACCCAGTCATCTTCCTTGAGAACGAAATCCTCTACGGCCAGCACTTCGACGTGCCGAAGCTCGATAACTTCGTTCTGCCGATCGGCAAGGCCCGTATCCACCGTCCAGGCAAGGATGCGACCGTCGTTTCATGGGGCATTGGCATGACCTATGCCACGAAGGCCGCCGCCGAACTCGAAAAACTTGGCATCGACGTCGAACTGATCGACCTTCGCACCATCCGTCCGATGGATCTGCCGACCGTCATCGAATCGGTCAAGAAGACGGGCCGCTTGGTCACCGTCGAGGAAGGCTATCCGCAGTCGTCCGTCGGCACGGAAATCGCCACCCGCGTCATGCAGCAGGCCTTCGACTATCTCGATGCGCCGATCCTGACGATTGCCGGCAAGGACGTTCCAATGCCCTATGCCGCCAACCTCGAGAAGCTGGCTCTGCCGAATGTCGGCGAAGTCGTCGATGCGGTGAAGGCCGTCTGCTACAAATAACAAGGGGAGGGTATTTCGATGCCTATCAACATCACGATGCCAGCCCTTTCTCCGACGATGGAAGAAGGCAATCTGGCCAAGTGGCTCGTCAAGGAAGGCGACACGGTCAAGTCCGGCGATGTGATCGCCGAGATCGAGACAGACAAGGCGACAATGGAAGTCGAAGCCGTCGATGAGGGCACGATTGCCAAAATCGTCGTTCCGGCCGGTACGGAAGGTGTCAAGGTCAATGCGCTGATCGCGGTTCTTGCCGGCGAAGGCGAGGACGTTGCTGCCGCTGCAGGCGGCGCGGGTTCGGCTGCTGCCTCGTCTTTCGAAGCGAAAGCCGAAAGCGCTTCCGCCCCCCGCGATGAGGCAGGGAAAGGCACCGCGCCAGCCGCTGCCCTGCTTGCCGCAAATGCCAATGTGAGCCCTCAACCTGAGGTGCCGCTGCAGGCCGCCCCGAAGGGCGAGGGCGGCACACGCATCTTCTCCTCGCCGCTCGCGCGGCGTCTGGCCAAGGAAGCCGGTATAGACCTTTCCGCAATTGCCGGTTCCGGCCCCCGCGGCCGTGTGGTTAAGAGCGATGTCGAGGCCGCCGTCGCCGGTGGTGGCGCTAAAGCGGCTCCCGCTGCTGCGGCGGCGCAGCAGGCTGCTGCGGCCCCGGCTCCGGCTGTAGCCAAGGGTGCACCGGAAGAGGCTGTCCTCAAGCTCTTCGAGCCGGGCTCCTACGAGCTGGTGCCGCATGACGGCATGCGCAAGACGATTGCCCGCCGTCTGGTGGAATCCAAGCAGACCATCCCGCACTTCTACGTCACCCTCGATTGCGAACTGGATGCGCTGCTGGCGCTCCGTGCCCAGCTCAACGATTCCGCCCCGCGCAAGGATGGTGCCCCGGCCTACAAGCTTTCTGTCAACGACATGGTCATCAAGGCGATGGCGCTCGCGCTGCGAGACGTTCCGGACGCGAATGTGTCCTGGACCGAAAACAACATGGTCAAGCACAAGCATGCCGATGTCGGCGTCGCCGTCTCCATTCCAGGCGGGCTGATCACCCCGATCGTTCGCAAGGCTGAAGAAAAGACGCTGTCCGCTATCTCCAACGAGATGCGCGATCTCGGCAAGCGCGCCAAGGACCGCAAGCTGAAACCCGAGGAATACCAGGGCGGCACGACCTCGGTCTCGAACATGGGCATGATGGGCGTGAAGGACTTCGCGGCCGTCGTCAACCCGCCACATGCGACGATCCTTGCGGTCGGCGCCGGCGAGCAGCGCGTCATAGTCAAGAATGGCGAAATGGCGATCGCGACGGTGATGAGCATCACGCTTTCGACGGACCACCGTTGCGTCGACGGTGCGCTCGGCGCCGAGTTGCTGCAGGCCTTCAAGGGCTATATCGAAAACCCGATGAGCATGCTTGTCTGATCATTGAGCGGAGACGGAAATGACGAAGACCGTTCTTTGCTATGGCGACTCGCTGACCTGGGGCTACGATCCGGTTTCGCTGAGGCGGCATGCCTATGAGGACCGCTGGCCGAGCGTGCTGCAGGCAGTGCTTGGCGGTGCGGCGCATGTCATTCCGGAAGGCTTGAACGGCCGGACGACCGCTTTCGACGACCATCTCGCCGATTGCGACCGCAACGGTGCGCGCGTCCTGCCGACGATCCTGCAGACGCATGCGCCGCTTGATCTCGTCATCATCATGCTCGGAACCAACGACATGAAGTCGGTCGTGGCGGGATCGGCTTTTGCCGCCTGCCAGGGCATCGGCCGCCTGGTGCGCCTGATCCGCAATCATGCCTGGCCCTTCGAATTCGATGGGCCGGACATCCTAATCATAGCACCGCCGGGGATCTGCGCGACAGGGAATGTGCCTTTTGCCGCTTCGTTCCCGGGCGGTATCGAGGAATCGGCAAAACTTGCAACGCTTTATCGTGACCTTGCCGACGAACTCGGTTGCGGATTCTTCGACGGCAACTCCGTCGCGAAGACGACACCGGTCGACGGCATCCATCTCGATGCGGAAAATACCCGCGCTCTCGGGCGCGGGCTGGAATCAACTGTACGGATGATGCTGGGGCTCTGACCATGGCCGCTTTCGCCGCGCTGCGGCCGGCAGAACGGCGGGACGCGGCGGAGCTGGCCATCCTCGTGGACATCGGCTCGCACGGCTTTGCTTCCTGGCTTTGGTTCGCGGAGGTGGCGGGCAGCAGCGCCGACACGCCGTTGGAGCGGGGCCGGATGAAGATGAGCCGCGATGGCGCATGGGGGAATTGGCAGAGCGCGGTGATTGCCGAGGCTTATGGCGAGATCGCCGGAACGGCGGTGGGCTATGCGCTTGGCGAAGAGATCAGAGCGATCGCGGCGGATGGTCCTGCGCTGGAGCCGGTAATAGCGCTACAAAAGCAGGCGGCCGGAAACTGGTTCATCGGCACGCTGGCCGTCTACCGCCATCTGCGCGGCATCGGCATCGGAAAGCGATTGCTGGGCGACCAGATCGAGAAGGCGGGAGAGCGGGCTGTCAGCCTGATCACCGCAAGTGATAATGAGGCAGCGCTCGCGCTGTACGAGAAGAATGGATTTTCGCAAGCCGCCCGCGCTGAGGCCGTGGCGCTTTTCGAAAACAGCAGGAAACACGAGTGGGTGCTTCTGACCCGCCTCGCCGGATAAAAAGGGCAGGAATACATGGCTGAGAATTACGACGTCATCATCATCGGCTCCGGTCCGGGCGGCTATGTCGCCGCCGTGCGTGCCGGCCAGCTCGGTCTGAAGACCGCGATCGTCGAACGCGAGCACCTGGGAGGCATCTGCCTGAACTGGGGCTGCATCCCGACCAAGGCGTTGCTGCGCTCCGCCGAAATTCTCGACCATTCCACTCATTTGAAGGATTACGGCCTCGTTCTCGAAGGCAAGGTCAGTGCCGATGTGAAGGCCGTTGTTGCCCGTTCGCGCGGCGTTTCCGCACGCCTCAATAGCGGCGTCGGCTTCCTGATGAAGAAAAACAAGGTGGATGTGATCTGGGGCGAAGCCAAGATCACCAAACCCGGCGAGATCGTCGTCTCCAAGACTTCCAAGCCGGTTGTTGAGCCGCAGCATCCGTTGCCGAAGAACATCAAGAGCCAGGAAGGTACTTACACCGCCAAGCATATCATTATTGCGACCGGCGCCCGTCCGCGCGCGCTGCCGGGCATCGAGCCGGACGGCAAGCTGATCTGGACCTATTTCGAGGCGCTGAAGCCGGATGTCCTGCCGAAGTCCTTGATCGTCATGGGCTCGGGCGCCATCGGCATCGAATTTGCGAGCTTCTACCGCTCGATGGGTGTCGACGTGACTGTCGTCGAAGTCCTGCCGACGATCATGCCGGTCGAGGATGCGGAAGTGACCGCCATCGCACGCAAGCAGCTGGAAAAGCGCGGCATGAAGATCTTCACGAGCGCCAAGGTGGCGAAGGTCGAGAAGGGCGCCGGCAGCATCACCGCCCATGTCGAGACGGCTGATGGCAAGATCCAGCACATCACCGCGGACCGTATGATCTCGGCCATCGGCGTGCAGGGCAATATCGAGAATCTCGGTCTCGAAACACTCGGCGTGAAAACGGATCGCGGCTGCGTGGTAGTTGACGGCTATGGCAAGACCAACGTTCCCGGCATCTACGCGATCGGCGATGTCGCAGGCCCGCCGATGCTGGCCCACAAGGCCGAACATGAAGGCGTTGTCTGCGTCGAAAAGCTCGCCGGCCTGCCGAATGTTCATCCGACCGACAAGGTCAAGGTTCCGGGCTGCACCTATTGCCAGCCGCAGGTTGCCTCTGTGGGTCTGACGGAAGCAAAGGCCAAGGAACTGGGCCGCGACATCCGCGTCGGCCGTTTCTCCTTCGCCGCAAACGGCAAGGCGATCGCGCTCGGCGAGGACCAGGGCCTCTGCAAGGTGATCTTCGACAAGAAGACCGGCGAACTCCTCGGAGCGCATATGGTTGGCGCTGAGGTAACCGAGCTGATCCAGGGTTTCGTCGTCGCGATGAATCTCGAGACGACCGAGGAAGAATTGATGCACACGATCTTCCCGCATCCGACCGTCTCCGAATCGATGAAGGAAGCCGTGCTGGACGCTTACGGCCGGGTGTTGAACGCTTGATAATTTCCCTTTCCAGCCTCTATCCGAAGGTAGAAAAAACGAAAGGAAATCATCATGTCTATGGAGACGCAGGCATGGCTTGTCTTCCTCCTGATCGGCCTCGTTGCGGGCTTCCTCGCGAGCTTGGTCGTCGGCGGAGGCGGATTGATACGCTGCCTGCTCAGCGGCATCATCGGCGCGTTCGTGGGCGGGTTTCTGTTCAATGCGCTGGGTATATCGCTCGGCATTGAAAATGCGTTGGTCGTGCAGATCATTCACGCCACAGTCGGCGCCATTGTCGTGGTGTTGATTGCAAGGGCGATAGCTTAGGGAAAACGACAATCATGGAAGGCGTCGGCTGGATAGCGGCAATCATCATCGGCGGTTTTGCGGGCTGGCTCGCCGGCAAGCTGATGGAAGCGCGATATGGCATTGTGCTGAACATCGTGCTCGGCATCGTCGGTTCGGTGGTTGCGACCGCCATCCTGGCGCAATTCCACGTCGAGGTGGCCGCAGGACGGCTCGGCTACTTCGTCACCGGCTTCCTCGGCGCCTGCCTGCTGATATTCATCGCCCGGCTCGTGCGGCGATAATGCGCATCACGACTTGAATTGTAAGGTTCGAGCAAAACGCTTATGTGCAGACGGATGACGAAGCCGCATGGGCGGCGGAAAGTTGATACTGCAATGGTAACCATTCTCGACACGGTCAATCCCGACGCCAAGCGCGTGCGGCATCCGGAAAAGGCGAACCGCCCCGATACGGAAGTCATGCGCAAGCCGGACTGGATCCGCGTCAAGGCCCCGACCTCGAAGGGCTATGCCGAAACGCGCGCGATCGTGAAGGAAAACAAGCTCGTCACCGTCTGCGAAGAAGCCGGATGTCCGAATATCGGCGAGTGCTGGGACAAGAAGCACGCGACCTTCATGATCATGGGCGAGATCTGTACCCGTGCCTGTGCCTTCTGCAACGTCTCGACCGGCAAGCCGAACGCGCTCGACATGGCAGAGCCTGAGAACGTCGCCAAGGCCGTGAAGGAGATGGGCCTTTCCCACGTCGTCATCACCTCGGTCGACCGCGACGATCTGGAAGACGGCGGTGCTGAGCATTTCGAGAGGGTGATCTGGGCGATCCGCGCCGCCTCTCCGGCAACCACGATCGAAATCCTGACGCCGGACTTCCTGCGCAAGCCTGGCGCCCTGGAGCGCGTCGTCGCCGCCAAGCCGGATGTCTTCAACCACAATCTGGAAACCGTGCCGTCGAACTACCTGACGGTCCGTCCAGGCGCCCGCTATTTCCACTCCATTCGCCTGCTGCAGCGCGTGAAGGAACTGGACCCGACGATGTTCACCAAGTCCGGCATCATGGTTGGCCTTGGCGAAGAGCGCAACGAAGTGCTCCAATTGATGGACGACCTGCGCACCGCCGACGTCGACTTCCTGACGATCGGCCAGTACCTGCAGCCGACCCGCAAGCACCACAAGATCGAGAAGTTCGTGACGCCGGATGAATTCAAGTCCTACGAAACCGTCGCCTACACCAAGGGCTTCCTAATGGTGGCATCGAGCCCGCTCACCCGCTCTTCGCACCACGCCGGCGACGATTTCACCCGACTGAGGGCGGCACGCGAAAAGAAGCTGCTGATGGCGGTGGAATAATCAACGAAGGCTTGCATTTTCTGAAAGCCGCGGCGATCGTCCCGCGGCTTTTTCTTTGGAGGATGCCATGGCCTGGTTGAGCGATGTCAGGGATGCCGCCCACCGGCTGAAGACGGCTGATCGCGTACTCGTCATTGGCTGCTCCGGCGGCGGCAAGACCACGCTTGCGCGGACGATCGCAACGCGCTTCAGCCTGCCCTTCATTTCCATGGATCGCGAGTTCTTCTGGCTGCCGGGCTGGGTCGCACGCGCACGGCCGGAGCAGCGGGCGTTGATAGCCGAACGGATCAAGCGAGATCGCTGGATCATGGACGGAACCAACACGTCGAGCTTTGATCTCCGGCTGCCGCGGACCGATATCGTCCTATGGGTCCGCATGCCGCGTCTGATATGCGTTTGGGGCGCCGTCAGCCGCTGGCTGAAGTGGATTGGGCGTACACGGCCGGAAATGACGCCGGGCTGCCCGGAGAAGGTCGATCTCGAATTCCTGCGCTACATCTGGAATTTCGAAAAGAAGCATTCGCCCATGGTTCTCGCCGCCATGGCCGCCCACGGCCCCGATGTCCCGGTTCTCCAGCTAAAATCACGCCATCAGATGCGCGAGCTTCTTGATCTTCTCGGTTCTCCCGCTTAACTGCCGATCATGCCGCAATTCGAAACGCATCACCGCGTCCCGCACTCCGCCGATCAGATGTTCGCCCTCGTGGCCGATGTGGAACGCTATCCGGAATTCCTGCCGCTCTGCGAAGCCTTGAGCATCCGCAGCTGCAAGGAGCGCGACGGCAAGATTTTGCTGATTGCCGACATGACCGTCGGCTACAAGGCGATCCGCGAGACCTTCACCACGCAGGTGCTGCTCAACAAGGCGGAGCGCTTCATCGACGTCAAATATATCGACGGGCCGTTCCGGTATCTCGATAATCGCTGGCGCTTTGAGGAGGCCGTCGGTGACGGCTGTACCATCCATTTCTTCATCGACTACGAGTTCAAGAGTCGCATCCTCGGTGCGCTGATGGGCTCGATGTTCGACCGCGCCTTCCGCATGTTTTCCGAGGCCTTCGAAAAGAGGGCGGAAGCGATCTACCGATAGCCGTCAGAAGGCCGTGTCCTGACAGCCTTACCGATCGAAGAAGTGATAGAAGTACCGATTTGCCGGATAGGCATATGCCCCCCGATCAATAAAGTTGCGCCGGGACAGGCAACTTCTCAGGGCCGCGTTGTAAACGAGGCTGTACCGGTTGGGCGACCCTCTTCGCCAGGACATCGCCTCGTACTGGCAATATCCAAGCGCACGGTCGTATTTAGCCAGCAAGACAGGGTCGGAATCGACGCGGATTCCATGATATGTCTGATAGTTTGACGGTGCCTCGGCAGCCGATACGCAGCCCAGGCTCAAAGCAACTCCCATTGCGGCCAGATATCTCATCGACGTAACCCCTTGCGGAATGAAATCCGGCATAGGAACGGGCGCCAGTGCTCTTTGTTCCAAGCGCAGGATTAGGCGCGGTTTTCCTGGAGTTCGATCAGCATTTCCAGCGCGGTCTGTACGGTTGCAAGACGCACCTTGTCGCGGCCGATATCGCCATAGAGCATCTTGCGGCGGATGAGGGCGCCGGTGCGCGATTTCGCCGCCAGATGAACCAGTCCGACCGGCTTTTGCGGCGAGCCCCCGCTCGGCCCGGCAATCCCCGTCACGGCGACCGCGACGTCGGCGCGGGAGCGGAAAAGGGCGCCGTGCGCCATCTGCAGCGCAGTCTCCTCGGAAACGGCGCCGAAGCTTTCGAGTGTGCGTTCCTGAACGCCGAGCATCTCGATCTTGGCGGTATTGGTATATGTGACGAAACCGCGATCGACGACCGCCGAGGAGCCGGAGATTTCGGTGAGCGCGCCGGCGATCAGCCCCCCGGTGCAGGATTCAGCAGTTGAGATCATTTTCTTTGCCGTCGTGAAATCGCGCACGATGGTCTCCGCGAGCGAGAGAATGTCGGCGGTGAACATACTTACCCCTTTGCTCGGCGATAGACGACGGTCGCGGTTGCGATCGCCGCAATGCCCTCGCGGCGGCCGACAAAGCCGATCGTCTCGTTCGTCGTGGCCTTCACTGAGCAGCGGTCGATCGAGATATCCAGAAATTTGGAGAGATTGGTCCGCATCGCGTCGCGGTGCGGGCCGACTTTCGGCGCTTCGGCAATCAGCGAGACGTCGGCATTCATGATCGTGCCGCCGCGATCGCGCACGATCTTCGCCGCATGTTCGAGGAAGATGCGCGAGGGGGCACCCTTCCATTGTGGGTCCGAAGGCGGAAAGTGATCGCCGATATCGCCTGCGCCGCAGGTGGCAAGCAGCGCGTCCGTCAGGGCATGCAGCGCGACGTCCGCATCCGAATGGCCCTTGAGCCGCTGGTCGTGCGGGATGAAGACGCCGCAGAGCGTGACCCCATCGCCGGCTTCCAATTGATGCACATCATAGCCGTTGCCGGTGCGCACGTCGGGCAGCTGCGATGACGAAAGCCGGTCGTCGGCAAGGGCGATATCCCGTTTGACCGTCAGTTTCACGTTGTCGGCAGCACCTTCGACGATCGTCACGGGAATCCCCGCCCATTCGGCGATTGATGCGTCGTCTGTGAAATCCGTGCGGCCGATCTCGCTTGCCTTTTCATGCGCCGAGAGGATGGTGTCATAGACGAAGGATTGCGGCGTCTGGGCTGCGAAAAGATGCTCGCGCGACACCGTTTCCAGAACCGTGCCCGTACCGTCAGCCCGCTTCAGCGTGTCGGCAACAGGTATTGCGGGCAGGACCGCCGGCGCGCCGCCGGCCAGTGAATCGGCAATGCGATCGAGAAGCTGGTGGTCGAAGAAGGGGCGAACGGCGTCATGAATGAGGACATGCGTAATGCCCTTGTTTTTCAGGTGCCTTAGTCCGGCGAGAACAGACTGCTGTCGCGTTGCACCGCCGTGAACGGCTTCGATCGGCGTGGCGGACAGCACCTGGCGAAATGCCTTTGCCACCAGCGCGTCGTCGTCGGGATGGATGACGACGACGATGTGGGCGGCGTGCTCCCATGTCATGAAGTTTTCAAGCGTATGCGTGATAACCGGCTTTCCGCCGATTAACCGGTATTGCTTCGGACCTTCCTCATGCGAGCCCGCCCGCTCGCCGCGGCCGGCAGCAACGATGACAATTCCAGCCGAGATCGGTTGCTTCGAATGCATTTGCGGCATAAATCCCTAAAAATGTGCGGAAAGCGGCGTGACTGCTCTATCGCCTTCGCGGTCCGCTTTCCAGCATCTGCCCAAAAAATATCAATTCTCACCGAAGCCTCTTGGCAAGCCCCCTTAGTATGGCTAAAAATAGTGCAGCAGTTTCGTGTGCCTGAAAGATAATCAATTGCATCCAGTAAATCTTGCGGCGCCCTTGCAGATCGGAAATGTCTCCGTGCGCAACCGCGTTGTGCTGGCGCCGATGTCCGGCGTCACCGACATGCCCTTCAGGCAACTCGCCTGGCGCCATGGCGCAGGCCTGGTTGTAACCGAGATGGTAGCGAGCAGGGAGCTCGTGAACAATTCGGCCGAATCATGGTCGCGACTGAGGGCTGCCGGCTTCAAGCCGCATATGGTGCAGCTCGCCGGCCGAGAGGCGCATTGGATGGCGCAGGCGGCCAAGATCGCGGCCGATAGCGGCGCCGACATCATCGACATCAACATGGGTTGTCCGGCCAAGAAGGTGATCGGCGGCTATTCCGGCTCGGCGCTGATGCGCGATCCGGATCATGCGCTGAGCCTTATCGAGGCGACCGTGAAGGCGGTCGATGTTCCGGTGACGCTGAAGATGCGGCTCGGCTGGGACGACAATTCGATTAATGCACCAGAGATCGCCAAGCGTGCTGAAGATGCAGGGGTAAAGCTGATCACCATTCATGGCCGTACGCGGATGCAGTTTTACGAAGGCAAGGCGAATTGGGACGCGATCCGCGCCGTTCGCAACGCAATTTCGGTTCCGCTGATCGCAAACGGCGATGTCGACACACAGGCAGATGCGCAGGAGATCCTTCGCCGCTCGGGCGCTGATGTGGTGATGATCGGGCGGGGTTGTCAGGGGCGGCCATGGCATGCAGGCGTGCTGGCTGGAGCACCCGCGCCGTCGCCGGAGAAAATACCGGACATTGCCGTCGAGCACTACGAAATGATGCTGGATTTCTATGGCGAGGCGACGGCTATCCGCCATGCCCGCAAGCACCTCGGCTGGTATCTGGAGCGTTTCGCACCGTTGCTGCCGGTTTCGCAGAAGGCGGCAATCATGACATCGCATACACGGGCAGAAGTAGTCTCGCGCCTTCGCGATGCGCTGGCGGCCGGTTTGGAAATTTCAAAAAGCCGGGAGGCGGCATGATGGACAAGGTTCAAGCCGATCATACCGGCGGCGTTGCGATGGCAGTGCTGAACGCGATCCAGAATCCGGTGGTGATGGTCGACGAGGCGGGCTTGATCGCCTTCGCGAACTGGGAGGCGGAATCGTTTTTCGGCGCTAGCGCGTCGCACCTTGCCCGCTACAAGATTTCCACCTTCATTCCGTTCGGAAGCCCGCTACTGGCCCTGATCGATCAGGTGCGGGAGCGCAGGGCGCCCGTCAACGAATACCGCGTCGACCTGAGTTCGCCCCGTCTTGGCCAGGACAAGCTGGTCGATATCTACGTCGCGCCGGTGATCAGCGAGCCCGGTTCCGTCGTCGTGGTGTTCCAGGAGCGTTCGATGGCCGACAAGATCGACCGTCAGCTGACGCACCGGGCGGCCGCCCGGTCGGTGACGGGCCTTGCGTCCATGCTCGCCCACGAAATCAAGAATCCGCTCTCCGGCATTCGTGGTGCCGCCCAGCTTCTCGAGCAGTCGGTCGTCGATGAGGACCGCGCGCTGACGAGGCTCATCTGCGACGAGACCGACCGCATCGTGTCGCTGGTCGATCGCATGGAGGTCTTCTCAGACGAACGTCCTGTCGATCGTCTGCCCGTCAACATCCATTCGGTGCTCGACCATGTGAAGGCGGTGGCAAAGGCAGGCTTTGCCCGGCACGTCCGCATCACCGAGAATTACGATCCGTCGCTGCCTGCAGTTTACGCCAACCGCGATCAGCTCGTGCAGGTCTTCCTCAACCTCGTGAAGAATGCAGCCGAAGCAGTCGGAGACCGGCAGGACGGCGAGATCATGCTGACGACGGCCTATCGCCCCGGCATCCGCCTTTCTGTCGCCGGAACGCGCGAAAAAATCTCGCTGCCGCTGGAGTTCTGCGTGCAAGACAACGGTCCTGGCGTGCCGTCCGACTTGCTGCCGCATCTCTTCGATCCGTTCATCACCACGAAGACGAACGGCAGCGGCCTCGGCCTTGCACTGGTCGCCAAGATCATCGGCGATCACGGCGGCATCATCGAATGCGACAGCCAGAACAACAAGACGACGTTCCGCGTCCTTATGCCGGCTTCCAAGGATGCTTCGGCCGATGATGCGGCAATTGCAAACCCAACAGGAACTTCTCGATGACAGCAACGATCCTCGTCGCGGATGATGACGCGGCCATCCGTACCGTGCTAAACCAGGCGCTCAGCCGTGCAGGTTATGATGTTCGCATCACCTCCAATGCCGCCACGCTCTGGCGCTGGGTTTCGGCTGGCGAGGGCGATCTGGTCGTAACGGACGTGGTGATGCCGGACGAGAATGCCTTCGATCTGCTGCCGAGAATTAAGAAGGCTCGTCCCGAGCTGCCGGTGCTCGTCATGAGCGCGCAGAACACATTCATGACGGCCATCAAAGCCTCTGAGAAGGGCGCTTACGACTATCTTCCAAAGCCCTTCGACCTGACGGAACTCATCGGCATTATCGGTCGCGCGCTGGCGGAGCCGAAAAAGAAGCCAGCCAAGCTCGACGAAGACATGCAGGACGGCATGCCGCTTGTCGGCCGTTCCGCGGCCATGCAGGAAATCTATCGCGTCCTCGCCCGCCTGATGCAGACCGACCTGACGCTGATGATCACGGGTGAATCCGGTACCGGCAAGGAACTTGTGGCCCGCGCGTTGCACGATTACGGCAAGCGCCGCAACGGACCGTTTGTGGCGATCAACATGGCGGCCATCCCTCGTGACCTCATCGAATCCGAGCTCTTCGGCCACGAAAAGGGTGCCTTTACCGGGGCGCAGACCCGTTCCACCGGCCGCTTCGAACAGGCCGAAGGCGGCACGCTCTTCCTCGATGAAATCGGCGACATGCCGATGGACGCACAAACGCGTCTTTTGCGCGTCCTGCAGCAGGGCGAATATACGACTGTCGGCGGGCGTACGCCGATCCGCACGGACGTCCGCATCGTCGCGGCGACCAACAAGGATCTGAAGCAGGCGATCAACCAGGGGCTCTTCCGCGAGGACCTCTATTACCGCTTGAACGTCGTCCCGCTACGGCTTCCGCCGTTGCGCGACCGCGCCGAGGATATTCCGGACCTGGTTCGGCACTTCATCCAGCAGGCCGAAAAGGAAGGGCTCGGTACCAAGCGGTTTGACCAGGAAGCTATCGAGCTGATGAAGGCCTACGCCTGGCCGGGCAATGTGCGCGAGTTGGAGAACCTTATCCGCCGCTTGGTGGCACTTTATCCACAGGACGTGATCACGCGCGAGATAATCGAAGCCGAGCTTCGTTCCGACGTGCCGGACAGCCCGATCGACAAGGGGCCGATCCGTGCAGGATCAATGACGATTGCCCAGGCAGTGGAAGAAAACATGCGGACTTATTTCGCAAGTTTCGGCGATAATCTGCCGCCTCCGGGCCTTTACGACCGGGTGCTGACGGAACTGGAATATCCGCTGATCCTCGCCGCATTGACGGCCACGCGTGGCAACCAGATCAAAGCGGCGGATTTGCTCGGACTCAACCGCAATACGCTGCGCAAAAAGATCCGCGAACTCGGCGTCTCCGTTTACAGAAGCTCTCGAACAGCTTGACAAGGCTGCAGGCCGCGTTGCATTTTCGCCACAATGCGTTGCTTAAAGGTCACGCATAGGGTTTGGACTTCGCCATCGCATCGAGACTGCTGAAGCTCATGTTTCAGGCTGTCCGGCGCCGTTTCAGCAGAAGGCTGAGACGCCGGGGGCTTTGCATGCATGGCGATCATATCCAGTCGATGAACCGTGACATACCGGCTTCTGCCGCTTGGAGTGATGACTTGATGAAGCAGGATGCGGCACCGCCTGCGGCAGACAGCGATACGGTCTCGACCGTTACCGATCGCCGGGCGCTGTTTGCGCTGCCGGGTCTTGTCCTGGCCGGCGGCGCGTTGCTCTGCGCGACGCTGACGCTCTTCATTCTGCTGGGTGTGACGCCGATCGACCCGACGACCCGCGTCGTCATCACTTCGGTCGTGGTGAATTCCTTCTTCGTGCTTGCACTGATAGCACTGATCGGACGCGAAGTTGCACGGTTGCTCAAAGCGCGCACCCGCGGCCGCGCCGCTGCCCGTTTGCACATCCGGATCGTCGTCCTGTTCTCGATCGTCGCCATCACGCCGGCGATCCTGGTGGCGATCTTTGCAAGTATCACGCTGAATGCGGGGCTCGACCGCTGGTTCGCGCTGCGCACGCAATCCATCGTCAGTTCGTCGCGCAATATCGGCCAGGCCTACATGATGGAGAACGCCAGCTATCTGCAGGGCCAGACCATCTCCATGGCGAACGACCTGGAACGCAACCGGGTGCTTTACAACCTCGACCGCACGGGCTTCGGGGAGTTGATGACGCGTCAGGCGCGGGGCCGCGGGCTGCTTGGCGCATTCCTAGTTGAAAGCGACGGCACTGTCATCGTTCAGGCGGACATCAAGACCGAGAAACCGTTACCAGCGATCCCGCAGGATGCCCTGCAGAAAGCCGCCGCTGGCCAGCCGACGCTCATTCCGCCGGGCGTAACCAACCTTGTCGGCGCCATCATCAAACTCGAGCAGATTCCAAGCGCGTTCCTCTACACCGTGCGCGCCGTTGATCCGAAGGTCATGGGCGCAATGCGCATGATGGAGGAAAACGCAACGGAATACCGCTCGATGGAGGCGGGTCGCGTCTCGCTGCAGATCGCGTTCGCGGTTCTCTATATCGGTTTTGCCCTGATCGTGCTGCTTGCGGCGATCTGGACGGCTATAGCCGTTGCCGACCGGATCGTCCGCCCGATCCGCCTGCTAATCACTGCGGCCGACAGCGTGGCGTCCGGCAACATGGATATCGTCGTGCCGGTTCATGCGGTCGATGGCGACGTTGCAAACCTATCCCGCACGTTCAACAAGATGATTTCGGAAATCCGCACGCAGCGTGACGAGATTCTGGAGGCGAAGGACGAGGTGGACGACCGCCGCCGCTTCATCGAGGCCGTGCTGTCGGGTGTCACTGCCGCGGTGATAGGCGTCGAGAACGACCGGCGGATCACCATCGTCAACAGTTCTGCTGAGACGCTGATGTCGCTGCCGGCGCGCGAGATGCTCGGGAAGCAGTTGAATGAAATTGCTCCCGAAGTCGATCAGGTGCTGACCGAAGCCGCATCGCGCTACCGCGGCGATTTCCGCAAGCAGATTGCCCTCGTGCGCGGCGGAACGGTGCGAACGCTGAGCGTGCAGGTCACGCGCGAGGAAGTTCGCGATACAAGCGATTCCTACGTGATCACCCTCGACGACATTACCGATCTCGTGATCGCGCAACGCTCGACGGCCTGGGGCGACGTGGCAAGGCGCATCGCCCATGAGATTAAAAACCCTCTGACGCCGATCCAGCTCTCCGCCGAGCGCATCCAGCGCCGTTACGGAAAGCAGATCAATCAGGAGGATCGCACAGTCTTCGATCAGTGTACCGATACGATCATCCGGCAGGTTGGCGATATCGGCCGCATGGTGGACGAGTTCTCGGCTTTTGCGCGCATGCCCAAGCCGACGAAGGAACAGACCGATCTGCGCAATATTCTCCGCGATGCCATCTTCCTGCGTGAGATGGGCAATACGCATGTGAGCTTCCTGCAGGAATTCGGCGACAAACCGCTGGAGGGCCAGTTCGACAGCCGCATGCTGGGCCAGGCATTCGGAAACCTGATCAAGAATGCGGTCGAATCCATCGAGGCTGTTCCGAGCGGCGAGCGCGATCAACGGAAGGTTCTCGTCAGGGCGTCGTTGGACGAGAGCCGCGACCGCTTCACGGTCGACGTCATCGACAACGGCCGGGGACTGCCGGTGGAAAACCGGCACAGCATCCTGGAGCCCTACATGACGATGCGGGAGAAGGGCACCGGCCTCGGCCTCGCAATCGTCAAGAAGATCATTGAAGAGCATGGCGGGCAGTTGGAACTGCATGATGCGCCCGCCGATTTCGACCAGGGAAGGGGAGCAATGATCCGCGTGCATCTGCCGCGTCTCGAGCCGGTTCCCGCCGCCCCGGCGTCAAATGACAAGGAAAGTGTGTATGGCCTCTGATATTCTCGTCGTCGACGATGAGCATGATATTCGCGAGATCGTCTCCGGCATCCTCTCTGATGAAGGACACGAGACGCGTACCGCGCATGACAGCGACAGCGCGCTCGCCGCGATTTCCGATCGCGCGCCGCGCTTGATTTTCCTGGATATCTGGATGCAGGGCAGCAAACTCGACGGTCTCTCATTGCTGGACGAGATTAAGACGCGCCATCCCGACATCCCGGTCGTCATGATTTCGGGCCACGGCAATATCGAAACGGCTGTTTCCGCCATCAAACGCGGCGCCTTCGATTTCATCGAAAAGCCCTTCAAGGCTGATCGCCTGATCCTAATTGCCGAACGCGCGCTGGAAAACTCGAAGCTGAAGCGGGAGGTATCCGAGCTGAAGCGGCGCGCAGGCGACGCCGTCGAACTGATCGGCACTTCCGTCGCGGTCTCGCAGCTTCGCCAGACGATCGAAAAGGTCGCGCCGACCAACAGCCGCATCATGATCTTCGGCGCATCTGGCTCCGGCAAGGAGCTGGTGGCGCGGATGATCCACAAGAAGTCGGCGCGCGCCAACGGGCCGTTCGTGGCCTTGAACGCTGCGAACATTACGCCGGACCGCATGGAAGTCGCCCTCTTCGGGACGGAAGGCTCCCCTGGCCAAGCGCGCAAGACCGGGGCGCTGGAAGAAGCCCACCGCGGCATACTCTATCTTGATGAAGTCGGGGAAATGCCGCGCGAGACGCAGAACAAGATCCTGCGCGTGCTTGTCGACCAGCAGTTCGAGCGCGTCGGCGGATCGAAGCGCGTGAAGGTGGATGTCCGTATCATCTCTTCGACGGCTTACAATCTGGAAAGCCGCATCGCCGAAGGCTGGTTCCGCGAGGATCTTTACCATCGCCTCGCGGTCGTCCCCGTTCGCGTACCGGCATTGGCGGAACGCCGGGAGGACATCCCGTTCCTTGTCGATCAGTTGATGCGTCAGATTTCCGAGCAGGCGGGCATCCGCCTGCGCCGTATCGGCGACGATGCAATGGCGGTGCTGCAGGCTCATGACTGGCCAGGCAACATCCGACAGCTGCGCAACAATATCGAACGGCTGATGATCCTTGCACGCTCGGATGGCCCGGATGCGCCGATCACAGCCGACATGCTGCCGACGGACCTCGGCGACATGCTGCCCAAGGTGTCCGCCAAGAACGACTACCACATCATGACACTTCCGCTGCGCGAAGCCCGCGAGATGTTCGAGAAGGATTATCTGATCGCGCAGATCAACCGCTTCGGCGGCAATATCTCGCGCACCGCGGAATTCGTGGGGATGGAGCGCTCGGCGCTTCATCGTAAGCTGAAGTCGCTCGGCGTCTGATTGCTCCGGCGCAATTTTCTGCGCCGGTTTCCCATTTCATTGCCTTGGATGCAGGTTTTCCATGCCGAGAATTTCCTATGTAAATGGCCGCTACGTGCCGCACGCCGATGCGATGGTCCATATCGAAGACCGCGGCTACCAGTTCGCGGACGGCGTCTACGAGGTTTGCGAAATACGTCACGGCTTCATCGTTGATATCACGCGCCATCTCGACCGCTTGAACCGCTCGCTTGGCGAGTTGCGTATCGCCTGGCCGATGAGCCGCCAGGCGATGATCCATGTGATTCGTGAAACGGCGCGCCGCAACAAGGTACGCAACGGCCTGTTCTATCTGCAGGTGACGCGCGGCGTGGCGCGCCGCGACCATGTGTTTCCGGCCGAAGGCACCAAGCCTTCGCTGGTCATCACGGCCAAAAGCACCGATCCCGCGGTCATCGCGAAGAAAAACGCAAACGGCATCAAGGCGATCACCGTTCCGGACAATCGCTGGGATCGGGTTGATATCAAGACGGTCGGTCTTCTTTCGAATGCCCTGGTCCGCCAGCAGGCGAAGGAAGCCGGCGCCCAGGAGGCCATCTATGTCGATGCCAACGGCTGCGTGAAAGAAGGTGCCGCGACCAATGTCTGGATGGTCGACGCCGACGGCACCTTGATCACGCGCCCTGCCGAACATGGTATTCTGCGCGGCATCACGCGCACGACGCTGATGGATGTCGCGGTGAAGCTTGACCTCAGGATCGCCGAGCGGAACTTCACCGTCGCCGAAATGCTGGCGGCACGCGAGGTCTTCATCACAGCTGCCACAAGCATTTGTTTTCCCGTCGTTTCCATCGACGGGCAGACAATTGCCAACGGTCATCCCGGCACGATCTCGCAGAATATTCGAGAAGTCTTTTTCGACGTTGCGGAAAAGATTGCGATTTGATACCAAGATTTGCTGGACGGAAGGGATGAGGGTTACCATCCGTCTTTCAGGAGAGGTTGATTAATATTCACCGGCCAGATCAAGCCGGCAATAAAGAAAGAAGCGGCGCGATGGCGGAACGTTCTCAGAATTTGCAGGACTTATTTCTCAATACTGTTCGCAAACAAAAGATTTCTCTCACAATTTTTCTCATTAACGGCGTAAAGCTCACGGGCGTTGTCACTTCTTTCGACAATTTCTGCGTTCTTCTTCGCCGTGACGGCCATTCGCAACTCGTGTATAAACACGCGATCTCAACGATCATGCCGGGTCAGCCCATGCAGATGTTCGAGAGCGAAGAAGCAGCGTCCTAACAAGGTCAGCAGTCATTTCGACACGCGATACCAGGAATGATTCCATCATCCCGGAGGCTCAGAGACTTCGGGATGATATACGGGCAACCGTCGTCGTGCCTGTGCTCAAGCAGGCGCGGAGTAGGAGTGCGCCCATCGAAGGAGCTGCGACCCGCTCGCCGGAAAGCCGCCTTGAGGAAGCGACCGGTCTCGCTGAGGCAATCGATCTGGATGTGGTCAACGGCGCGATCGTACCGATCTCCGACCCGCGTCCGGCTACGCTGCTCGGCACCGGCAAGATCGAGGACATCAAGGCGCAGCTCGATGAGCATGATTCCGGCCTGGTGATCGTCGATCACCCGCTGACGCCGGTGCAGCAGCGCAATCTCGAGAAGGAGTGGAATGCCAAGGTCATCGACCGCACGGGCCTGATTTTGGAAATTTTCGGCCGCCGCGCCTCGACGAAGGAAGGCACGCTGCAGGTCGATCTTGCGCATCTGAACTATCAGAAGGGCCGTCTGGTCCGCAGCTGGACCCACCTTGAACGCCAGCGCGGCGGCGGCGGCTTCATGGGCGGCCCGGGTGAAACGCAGATCGAAGCCGACCGCCGTCTGCTGCAGGATCGGATCATCAAGCTGGAGCGCGAGCTGGAGCAGGTCGTCCGCACCCGCCAGCTGCACCGGGCCAAGCGCAAGAAGGTGCCGCATCCGATCGTGGCACTGGTGGGCTACACCAACGCCGGCAAGTCGACGCTCTTCAACCGCATTACCGGCGCAGGCGTGCTCGCGGAGGACATGCTCTTCGCTACGCTCGACCCGACGCTTCGCCGCATGAAGCTGCCGCATGGCCGGACCGTCATCCTGTCCGACACCGTCGGCTTTATCTCCGACCTGCCGACGCATCTTGTCGCCGCCTTCCGCGCAACGCTTGAAGAGGTGCTGGAAGCCGATCTGATCCTCCACGTCCGCGATATGTCGGATGCAGACAATCAGGCGCAGAGCGCAGACGTGATGCGCATCCTGAAAGATCTCGGTATCGACGAGGCTGAAGGGGCACGACGCATCGTCGAAGTCTGGAACAAGATCGACCGTCTCGAACCGGAAACGCATGATGCGATGGTGCAGAAGGTTGCGGGCGCCGAAAACGTGGTCGCTGTTTCGGCCATCAGCGGCGAGGGCATCGATCACCTGATGCAGGAAATCAGCAAGCGCCTTTCCGGCGTGATGACCGCGACGACGATCAAGCTGCCTCTGGGCAAGCTGGCGCTGCTACCCTGGCTTTACGAACATTCGATCGTCGACGGCCGCGAAGACAATGAAGACGGCACGGTGACGCTCGACGTAAGGCTCGCCGAAAGCGAAGCCGCCGAATTGGAACGGCGCATGGGCGACGGCCCGAAGCCGCAGAAGGAAGACTGGGAATAGCGAGACGCCTGACCGCTTCTAAGCAAATTCGAGACCCGGCGTCCGTTGCGGATGAAAAGACGGTTCGGCACAGAAGCTGTCGCTGTTTGATGTCGCCTTGCCTCCTTTCTCATCCCTATGCCTGTCGCAGCGATCTCAAGTCCTTGGGTGCAGGAGACTTTTCTCTCGTGGCATGTGAGTCATTCACCGCGCGGACGCGCGGTGGCTGGCTTCCTGTGAGGCCAGTACGGGATGGACGCTGGTGGCAATGGGCAGTCATTCAGCGGATCCATACCGCAAAGGCGACCTACGGGGGAGGAGATCCTTCGAGACCCTGCGGCTTCGCCTTCAGGCACCTATGCCGAAGGCGGCAGATTCGACGAATAAGCGTCGACCCTCGACACTAGCCCCCCGCGACCGCCCGCTCGATCGCCTTGGCGGCCTGCCAGATTTCCTCCATGCGCTCCAGCGTTGCCGCCTCCAGTGTTTCGCCATCTGCTTCAAGCGTTTTCTCGATGTGATTGAATCGACGCCTGAATTTCGTGTTCGTGCCGCGAAGCGCCTGCTCGGGATCGGCCTGTACATGCCGGCCGATATTGGCAATGGCGAAGATCAGGTCGCCGAGTTCATCGCTGACCTTCGCGTGATTGTCCTCCTTGAGTGCGGCACGAAGCTCGCCGATCTCTTCCTCGATCTTGTCGAGGATGGGCTCTGGCGCCGACCAGTCGAAGCCGACCTTTGCTGCGCGTTCCTGCAGTTTCAGCGCTTCTGTGAGCGCGGGGAAGCTCCGCTGCACGGAGCCAAGAAAGCCTGCCTTGAAATCTTCGGAAACGCCGCGCCTTGCGCGCCTTTCGGCACGTTCGTGTTTCTCCGCCTGCTTGATCTCGTCCCACTGCTTCTTGACGCGTTCCGGCGTGTTGGCATCGGATCGCGCGAAGACATGCGGGTGGCGGCGGATCATCTTGCGCGTGATGGCTTCGACGACGTCGCCGAACGTGAATTCGCCGGCTTCCTCGGCCATGCGGGCATGGAAGACGACCTGCAGCAGCAGGTCGCCAAGTTCCTCGCAAAGGTCGTCCATGTCGTTGCGTTCGATCGCATCGGAGACCTCGTAGGCTTCCTCGATCGTATAGGGCTTGATCGTTTCGAAGGTCTGGACGATGTCCCAGGGGCAGCCGGTTTGGGGATCGCGCAGTGCCGCCATGATCTCGATCAGGCGCGAAATATCTTTTGAAGCTTCCATGATATCTCAGTTCAAGGGGATGGCATTGGCGTCTTTGGACGCCTGATAGATGTCGGACAGCGCATCGTAGCGGGCCTTGATGCTGGCGGCCTGCGCTTTCAGACCGGTTTTCAGCGGTTCGTCCTCGGTTTCGATGAGATCGGCGATCGCAAAGCTGTTCCAGAATGCGTTGTGACGGCGGTATCCGCCCGGTTCGAGGCCGAAGACCTCCTTCAGAATCTTCAGATCATGCGGGATGGCAAAGCTGTCGCGCGAATCCTCATGGCTGAAGAAATAATAGAAATTATCGAAACCCGCCCAGGTGATCGCCGACATGCACATGCTGCAGGGCTCGTGCGTCGAGAGAAAGATGAGATCCTTGGTCGAGGGCTTATCGGAGAGTTCGTAAAAGCGCTTCAATGTGTGGACTTCGCCATGCCATAGCGGATTTTCCAGTTCGTTGTTCGTTTCGGCGACGACCAGCGCCAGGTCGGACTTACGCAGGATTGCCGCGCCGAAGACCTTGTTGCCCTCGGAAACGCCGAGCTCGGTGATCGGCAGGATATGCTTCTCGATGACTTCGAGAAGACGGGGAGCAATCGTCTTTTCCCGCATGGTGTTCTCCTGTTTCGTGCAGTTTACCGGTTGCCGCCGGGAAGCGGAATGCATGATCCCGCCGAATCTGCGCATTTGTCACTAACTTATGATGCGCTGCAGCAGCATTTTCAAACGACCGGGCGACTTTTCTCAAATCCTTGAGATGGCGAGCAAAAGAATACGCGCTCAGCGAGGCTTTCGAATTTCTGTTTCTTCAATCCGTTGACCGTAAAAGGCATAGTCGACCAACTTCGAAGTGGAATGATAATGCCTTCCAGCAACGAACAGCTATCGGTGTTTCCCGCATTCTTCCGTGTGGAAGGGCGGATCGCAGCCGTTTTCGGCAATGGAGACGAGGCCTTCGCCAAGGTGCGCCTGCTGCTGAACACGCGCGCCCGCATTGTTGCTTATGCGGACCATCCCGAGGCTGATTATCATTCGTTCCTGATTTCCAATCGAATCGAAACGGTCCGTGGCGCTTTCTCGCCCGAGCAGGTGGACGGTGCGACGCTTGTTTTTGCTGCAACCGGTAATGCTGCCGAAGATCGCGCGGTCGTGGAAGCTGCCCGGGCGGTCAGAGTTCCGGCCAATGCAGTCGACCAGCCGGACTATTGCGATTTCTTCACGCCCGCTCTCGTCAATCGCGCGCCGGTCGCCGTTGCGATCGGCACGGAAGGTGCCGGCCCGGTGCTCGCGCAGATGATCCGTGCGCAGGTCGATCAGTTGCTTTCCCCGTCGCTCGGCCGCCTGGCCGATCTTGCGACGAGCTACCGCAGGACCGTCGAACATCTCGTTCCACGCGGCGTCGCCAGAAGGGTCTTCTGGCGCCGTTTCTTCTCTGGTCGCGTGGCGGACGCCGTTGCAAACGGCAATCTTCCCGAAGCGCGGCGTGCCGCAAACGGCCTCCTGCGCTCGGCGGAAAAGGTTGACGGTCGCGTCTGGCTCGTCGGTGCCGGTCCTGGAGCCGAAGATCTGCTGACGTTGCGCGCCCAGCGCGTGATGATGGAAGCCGACGTCATCGTTTTCGATGCGCTGGTGCCGCAGGCGATCGTCGATATGGGCCGCCGCGATGCCGAGCGCCTTTCGGTCGGCAAGCGCAAGGGTTGCCATTCGAAATCGCAGGAAGAGATCAACGATCTGCTTGTCCAGCTTGGACGCCAGGGCAAGCGCGTCGTGCGCCTGAAATCCGGCGATCCGCTGGTCTATGGCCGGGCAGGGGAAGAGATGGCGGCGCTGCGTGCCGCGGGCATCGGCTACGAGGTCGTTCCGGGCATCACTTCCGCTTTCGCCGCCGCAGCCGATTTCGAGCTGCCGCTGACGCTACGCGGCGTTGCCTCGTCGCTGGTCTTCACGACCGGGCATGATCTGACCGGCGACGTGCTGCCCGATTGGGCAAGCCTTGCCGTGTCCGGCGCGACGATCGCCGTCTATATGGGACGTACTGTCGCAGCTTCGGTCTCCGAGCGGCTGATGAGCGCTGGGCTTCCCGCCGAGACGACCGTTGCCGTCGTCGAGAATGCCAGCCGTGCGGACCGTCGCCTACTGCACGGCATTCTGCGCGATCTTCCCGACTTGCAGCATCGTGACGAGTTGACCGGACCGGTCATGGTCATTATCGGCGATGCCGTCGCAGGCGCCAATTTCGAACTGTCCGAGCCACTGGTGCGCCATGAGGCCACCGCGCCGGAATTTGCAAGGAGCTGAACATGGTCGACAAGGTTCTGACCGCCAACAGGCTGACGGACGGCGTGGCGGTCTGGCTTAACGCCGGCGGCGAATGGGTAACCTCGCTGCAGGATGCGCTCATCGCCCGCCATGCCGAGGCCGTGACGGCTTTGGAAGAGATCGGCAAGAAATCCTATGCCGACAACAAGGTCGTTGACGTTGCCGTCATCGAAGTTCAGGAAACCAACGGAGTTCTATGGCCGCTCCGCCTCCGCGAGCGCATCCGCGCCCAGGGCCCGACCATGGAATATGCGCCGGGCTACAAGCCGGCCGATCCCGAATTCATTGCAGTCTGAGGAAGCTGATGTACCGTTACGACGAATTTGACCACGCCTTTGTCGCCGAGCGCGTCGAGCAGTTTCGCGACCAGGTCCAGCGCCGTCTGTCCGGTGAGCTTGCCGAGGATGCGTTCAAGCCGCTGCGCCTGATGAACGGCGTCTATTTGCAGCTCCATGCCTATATGCTGCGCATCGCCATCCCCTACGGCACGCTCTCCTCGCGCCAGATGCGCATGCTCGCTCATATCGCCCGCACCTACGACCGCGGCTACGGTCACTTCACGACCCGCCAGAACCTGCAGTTCAACTGGCCGAAGCTCTCCGACATGCCGGACGTGCTTGCCGAACTTGCGACGGTCGAGATGCATGCCATGCAGACCTCCGGCAACTGCATTCGCAACGTCACGGCGGATCATTTCGCCGGTGCCGCGGCGGACGAAGTCGCCGATCCGCGTCCCTATGCGGAAATCCTGCGCCAGTGGTCGTCCGTGCATCCGGAATTCTCCTTCCTGCCGCGCAAGTTCAAGATCGCCGTCACCGGCGCCGAGCGCGACCGCGCTGCGATCCAGGTCCACGATATCGGCCTGCATCTGAAGAAGAACGACAAGGGCGAGATCGGCTTTGCCGTTTACGTCGGCGGCGGCCAGGGCCGCACGCCAATGGTCGCCAAGCTGATCCGCGACTTCCTACCGGAAGAGGACCTGCTGTCCTACACGACCGCGATCATGCGCGTTTACAATCTGCACGGCCGCCGCGACAACAAGTACAAGGCGCGCATCAAGATCCTCGTGCACGAGACCGGTGCCGAAGAACTGGCGCGCCAGGTCGAGGTTGAGTTCGTGCAGCTCAAGGATACCGAGCTCAAGCTGCCGGAGAAGGACGTCCAGGCGATCGCCGCCTATTTCGCGCCGCCCGTGCTGCCGGAACGCGCCGAAGGCTGGGAGAACCTTGCCCGCTGGAAGAGGGCCGATCCGGCATTTGCCCGCTGGGTGCAGCAGAACGTAGCGCCCCACAAGAACCCCGATTACGGCATGGTAACGATCTCGCTGAAGCCGATCGGGGGCATCCCGGGTGATGCCTCTGACGCGCAGATGGATGCTGTTGCCGACATCGCGGAGGAATATGCCTTCGACGAAATTCGCGTGAGCCACGAACAGAACCTCATCCTGCCGCATGTGGCGCTGGGCGATCTGGAAGCCGTCTATCGCGGCCTGGTCGCGGCCGATCTCGAAACTGCCAATGCCGGCCTCATCACGGATATTATTGCCTGTCCGGGGCTGGACTATTGCGCGCTCGCCAATGCGCGCTCCATTCCGGTTGCGCAGGAGATTTCCAAGCGATTTGGCGATCCGGCCCGTCAGGCGGAGATCGGCGAACTGAAGATCAAGATTTCAGGCTGCATCAACGCCTGCGGGCATCACCATGTCGGCCATATTGGCCTGCTCGGCGTCGAGAAGAAGGGTGCCGAACTCTATCAGATCACGCTTGGCGGTTCCGGCGACGAACACACCTCGATCGGCGAGATCATCGGCCGCGGCTTCGAACCGGACAAGGTGACGGACGCAATCGAGACGATCGTCGATACCTATCTCGGCATCCGCCGGGACCCGTCTGAAACCTTCCTTGCAGCCTATCGCCGCGTCGGACCGCAGCCTTTCAAGGACGCGCTCTATGGCGCGGCCGCGGAAGCGGCATAAGGAGGGGATGATGACGAAGATTTGGAGAGAAACCGGTTTTGTCGCCAACGATCCCTGGGTGATCGAGAGCGATGAGGTGAAAGCGACCGAAGATCAGAAGCCTCTGCTCGGCCTCGACGAGCTGATCGCCATGGCCGGAGAGAGCAACGATGTCGGGCTTGGTGTGCTCATCAAGCCCGCCGACGACGTCCGCAAGCTCGAGCCTTACCTCGATCGCCTCGATATCGTCGCCGTTGCTTTTCCGGCATTCAGCGACGGCCGTGCCTTCAGCCATGCTTCGCTGCTGCGCGAGCGACTGGGTTATGCCAACGAATTGCGGGCGGTAGGCGATGTGCTAATCGACCAGATCCCGTTGATGCTGCGCGTCGGGATCGACAGCTTCGCCGTGACCAATGAAACGGCGCTCAAGCGCCTTTCCGAAAACCGGCTGCCCGGAATTCCCCATCATTATCAGCCGGCTGTGCGTGACGCGGAGGTCGGCAAGGGCTATAGTTGGCGCCGTCAGGCGAAGCCGGCGGCATAATGCCGGCTCGCCGTCTCTGATGACGGAAGCGATGCAATGAAACATTTCGAAGTGGCGGTGATCGGTGGCGGTCTTGCCGGCATGGTGGCCGCGATCGCGCTCGCCCGCGGCGGCCGCAGCGTGGCGCTGATTGCCCCTCCCGCCGCGACCGAGGACCGGCGCACGACGGCGCTTATGGATCAGTCGATCCGCTTCCTTGATCGCCTGGCGCTCTGGGAAAAGCTGAAGTCCGAGACCGCGCCGCTGAAAAGCATGCGCATCATCGACGGCACACGTCGCCTGCTGCGTGCACCAACCACGACGTTCCGCTCCGTCGAAGTCGGGCTCGACGCCTTCGGCTACAACTTCCCGAACAAGGGTTTGACCGACGTGCTCGAGGCGGCGGTCGCCATCGAAGGCAATATCACGCGCTTCACTGCTTTTGCTGACAGCATTGATATCGGCGAGAATGCCGTTTCCATTATGCTGGCGGGCGGCGAGATGCTGTCTGCAGATTTTGCTGCCGGCGCCGACGGTCGCAAATCGAAGCTTAGGGAAAAAGCCGGCATTGGCGCGCGCAACTGGTCCTATCCGCAGTCGGCCATGGTGCTGAATTTCAGCCATTCGCTGCCGCACGAAAACACCTCGACGGAATTTCACACCGAATGCGGCCCCTTTACCCAGGTGCCCTTGCGCGGCAATCGCTCTAGCCTCGTCTGGGTACAGAATCCGTCGGATGCCGCCGCCGGACTCGAATTGTCGCTTGCCGAATTGAGCAATGTCGTCGAAGAGCGGATGCAGTCGCTGCTCGGCAAGGTGAGCGTCGAGGAAGGCGTCCAGATTTGGCCGCTTTCGGGCATGATGGCGCACCGCTTCGGCAAGGGCCGGATGGCGCTGATCGGAGAAGCCGCGCACGTCTTCCCGCCGATCGGAGCACAAGGCCTCAATCTCAGCCTGCGCGATATCATGGCGTTGACGGATATTCTCTGCGACCGGGCCGAACTGCCGATACCAGCTGATTCGGGCGATCGGTTTGACCGCAGGCGCCGCGCCGACATCATGACGCGAACGGTCAGCGTCGATTTGCTGAACCGCTCGCTTCTCTCGGGTTTCCTGCCGGTGCAGATGCTGCGCGCCGCGGGCCTCCACATCCTGTCGGCGTTTCCACCGCTACGCAGCGTCGTCATGCGCGAAGGCATCGAGCCGGGTCGGGGATTGCGGGATATTCCGACTGCCTTGCGGGAAAAATTCAGCCGGAAGAAAGGCTGATCTGATCGCGATCGGAACGGCGGCTTACTCTTTGCAAGGCAGGCTATGATGTGCTGCCTTTAGCCAATCCGCATCAAGATCGGAAAGGTCTGCTGGAACCAGATGGCAGTATCGCTGACGAAACCGAAGATGAAGGCGAGCCCCGTGAGCACGAGGAAGCCTCCCATGATCTTTTCGATCGTGCCGAGATGGCGGCGGAAGCGCGCCAGAAAATTCATGAAGGCACCGGAAAAGCCGGCGGCGATCCAGAAGGGAATAGCGAGGCCGAGCGAATAGACGGCGAGAAGCCCCGCGCCGGCGCCGACGGTCTCGCGCGATGCTGCAACCCCCAAAATGGCGCCGAGCACCGGCCCGATGCAGGGCGTCCAGCCGAAGGCGAAGGCAAGTCCCATGATATAGGCGCCGGTCAGCGTCGCCGGCTTTCCGCCGCTCTGGAAACGGGCCTCGCGCGCGAAAAGCCCGATTCGGAAGACGCCGAGGAAGTTTAGCCCCATGAGGATGATGATGAGGCCGCCGATCTTTGCCAGTAGATCCAGATGCTGGCGCAGCATCATTCCGATGCTGGAAGCGCCGGCGCCGAGCGCGACGAAGACCGTGGCGAACCCGAGCGTGAAGAACAGCGCCGAAAACAGCACCCCGCGCCGGACATCGGGCGCAACCGCGACAGCATTGCCGCCCCGGAACTGCTCGACGGATATGCCCGCCATGTAGCAGAGATAGGGCGGAACGAGGGGAAGCACGCAGGGGGAGAGAAAGGAGAGGGCACCCGCAAGCAGGGCGCTCAACAGGGAAATATCGGCAATCGACACGCATTCTCTCCGTCTGAATCTGGCGGATGTTTAGCGCCGCAACCCACCGAATGCCAATCACCTTTTCGAGCCCCGGCAAGAAATATGCCTAACGCGGCGAAAAAGGGAGATTTTTCGGTTGACCGCAATAGGTCGCCTGCATATGTTCCGCGCACTTCCGGCCGGGGCTGTTTTTGGGTTCAAGGCGTCAAGGGAGAGCGTAGCTCAGCTGGTAGAGCAACTGACTTTTAATCAGTAGGTCATGGGTTCGAGCCCCATCGCTCTCACCAAAAAACATTAATAAAAGCAATAAGTTACTGCTTCATAGCTGAAACGATTTCGACCGACGAATCGCCTTGGGGGAAAATCTCGGGGAAAGTTGGCTTCCCGTTTCCCCGGCAATCTGGCATCCTTGCGGCCATGCCAGCGCCATCGAAAGCCCGACTTCGCCCGACCCTCGTGCCGAATCCCTACTTCTCCCGCGCTCATCCGGCCGATTCAGCAAACCCGCGCAAAATTGCGGCTGTCGTCAACATCCGTGAAAGCGCAATAACCACGCTCGCCTCGCGCGGTGTACTCGATGCCGCCCAGGTTGCCGCTGCTGATCGGGTCCGCGCCCTCTTTGAGGCGATGGGTGGGAAGGGCGCAAGCGCCATCGACTACGGCCGCGAACATGTCGACGGCGGCAAGGTCCGGGACCCGATCACCGAACGGCAAGTGAATTCCGGCAAGGAACTCGCCCGATGCCGGGCACTGCTCGGAGCGCGGCTTTATGGGCTCGTGTCTGCGGTGTGCGGCGAAGGCTATTCGCTGACTGAGCTCCTGGTGAGCAAGCGCGAGCGGCTGACGGCGGCCGACATGCTCCGCATGGGGCTGGACGACCTCGCCGGGCTGTGGGGCATTGCGACCCGCCGCTGATGCCCCGGTCGTGGCGGCGATGTCAGCGGCGAAGCTATCCACCGGATATCAAATTGCCGATTACTCGGAGCACAATGCCCGTAGTGCACGAGGCCGGACGACGCAGAAGTCGTGAATATCTTGACGTACTCGCCACTGACGCGATTAATCGTCATTAGGTAGCTATATGTCTCCACAGCAGCGTGCTTACACTCGAACATCAATTCAGTATCGCTGACCTTTGCTGTTAGCGTATTTTCCCGGCATCCCGCCTGAACCGTGTAAGTGCTTGAACCGTCAGGTTGGGTGTCGATCACAACGACATCTGTGCCAGTGATTGCAGAAGCAGCGCCCTTCTCATCGACGGTTTTGGTAAGCTTGCAGACGATGAAAGTCTGATCGGCCCATGCGTTAGATACGAGAAGCGACGCAGCAAGTGCCACTCCTATAAACCGTCTTCTTGGAAGTTTACGGTCCGCGCCTTACAAGGAAAACTCTTGCTTGCGGCAAGTATGAGGGCATCGGTTCTGCGATGAGATCAGAATGGTCAGCAAGAAACTCCCCGAACGCTTCCTTCTGGCCGACTTCGTTCTGCTCCTCACGCCAACCCCAATCATCAAACATAACGACGGCCTGATTGTGGATGTGGGGCTCAGAAAAGTTCAGAGCATCCTTAGACGCAGAGTAGATATCGCAGTCAATCATGATGAGACTTGCCTTCTCGATTGCATGATGCCGGCGGGTCTCTTCCGTGAGCGTATCCTTGAACCACCCCTTCACGAGAGTGATCCGCCCAAGGTCGACCTGCTGACGTTTGAGATAATTCCGAGTTGCCTGAATGGTTGAGTGAAATTCACCTTTGGCCCAGCCCTCCTTGTCGGCCTCCACTGGCAGTCCCTCGAAGGAGTCGAACCCGATGAGGCGCATATGGTTTAGACCCGCGTCACGTAGAGTTCTGTACGTGCAGGCCAGCGAGGTTCCTCGGCTGACCCCGAATTCGAGATAGTCTCCTAGACGCTCGGAAGGCTCTAGTTCTTGAAGCTTCGCAACGGCTTGGCGAACGCAGTCACAGAAAGCGTCCTCGGGCACCAAGGGCCACCAGGGTGTCCAGCCTCTTGCCCGGAGCGCCCGCCACGTTTGGCGCGCTGGCCTCTCCAGACCGACGACGCGAGCTACGCTTCTGAAAAGCTCTCTCATAGCACACCCCTCTCTTTTAAAGACAGATTTCATAATGGGACCAACATACGTGAGAATACAACTGAGAAACCAAAATTTCTTCACGTCAAAGTGCAGTCGCTTATCGGTCGTGCTTGACGAAATGGGAATTAAATCCTATTTTGTTCTCATGCCAACCTACAGCGAGCTCATTGAATACTATGGCTAAACGGCAAATTGCTTCTGATCATTTCCAGTCATTCGCCGTGCTTCAGTTCTGCCTTTGCCGCGGCGGCCTCGACAGTCAACTCCTTGACCTTTGCGGCAGTGAAGATTTCCCGGCCTCGACGCGCCGGGCAATGAGAGCCTGAATGTCCGGTTCGGCTTTGGCGACTTCAAGTAAACCGGCCTCCGAAATGTTGGCTAGAATAGCCAACAAATCGGCGTCTATTCCCTGCCAAATCTGAATAGCTTTATAGGCCGACCGCACCTGAATTTGAGGTAATCTCGTGCCTAACCAGCCGGTGAACCCGCCTTCATCGCGCCGGTATTTGAAAAGCTCTTGGGCGGTGGCCAGCTCCCGCCCTATTTCGAAAATGGCATCAAGCTGAATCCGCTCCACGTTCTGAGCGTGGTGTCCAAGCTGTTGGTCGACGGCGGCGGTGAAGGTATCGTCGTCTAACTCGGGTAAATACGAAGCATGCTTCGCATCTCTTATATTGTCACTTTCGGCAATTGCTCTAAGCATTTGCGCCGTTCTCGGCCCGAACGGCAAGTCATTCTTTTACGGAAATCCCAAATGAAAACAGGCATCCGCAAGGATGCCCGTCATTCAAGATCAATGAAGAACGGCGACCTTACACCTTGCCCTTCTTCGCTAGCAGTCGGCGGCATCGAATGCACCTTTGGCACCCGCCTCGTTGGCATGGAACATGACGACGGTGACGCCAATTTGGGCGGTCGGTGCATACATGGGCGTGCTGAACGACGAGCCGCTATAGCTTCCATAAGCTGTGTTGCCGTAGACCGTGGCTTGCCCGAAACCGCTTGTATTAGTGTTCATACCCACGAAACGCGACCCCTGCGCCGTTTGAGCCTGTTCAAGCCTAAAATGGGTATATCCACGCTTTAGGGTAGCCTCTGCCGCCTTCTTCATCGTGATCGCCCCCGCTGCGCTGGTGAAAATCAACCCGCTTGCGTTTGTATCGAGCCGTCCACATCGATCCAGCACTCGTGACCACCATGCCTTTGCGGTAGGGCAGTGCGCGCTGCCACGTGCCGCAATATTTGATGCCGCTGGCTTCCAATGCGTCGAGGCGGCCCTTGTGCTCAAGCAGAACGGACTTCAGCGCGTCGAGTAATTGGTAGGCCTCGCCCTTCGTCATCGGCTTCGTGAGCGCGTCGACCCCGAATTGTTTCATCATCTCGTCGGTCAAAGACATGCCGTATCTCCCGGTTCAGGCCCACTCGATGCCAGTCACCTGGGCGATTGCGTTATCGCGAAGACGCTCGGCGGCGAATGCGACCAGGGCCTGGACGGCGACGCTATTTGTTTGAAACATCGAGACGAGGTTCGTGCCGGCTCCGGTGGTGCTGTCCTGTACAAGCGCAGCGTCCAGCATTTCGATTGTCGACTTAGATGCTGACACTGGCAAAGCAGGCGAAATGCCGATCGGGCCGAACCTTGTGCTCGAGACCTCTGCAGGCAACTACCAGCCGTTCGTCTTATTCGATCGCGCACTGTCCGCTGCCGAGACAAAGCCGCTGGCGGCCGCCCTGAAGCGTGCCACAGGCTCAGACCATGGCACAGCCGATGTCGCCCAACGACAACAGCCCGCGCAAGGTGCGGCAGCCACGCTATCGCGGTACGCTTCCGGCGCTCCGCTGGCTCTTCGACAATTATCCGGCGTTGGCACCAGCGATGGCCGCTGCCTTGCCAAAACCCGCGAGCAACTGGTCTGCAGAGATTGCCGACAACCGACAAGAAATTCCCCCTACGATCGGCGAGTTGATGACGGCTGTAGAGGGCGCCGAGCAAAAGATCGAACAAGACGAAAAGACTGGCGAGCGCATCTCATTCGGCCCACTCAAGTTCTTGCGTGGGCGGTTGGTCGAATGGGCGGTGACCAAAAAGGGTCACAAACTTCGACCGGTAGATCGGGTTGCTCCGGGGAGTTCCACCAAAACCTCGCAGCGCAATCCTGGCCGCTACCTGTCTACGAAGGCTACGACACCGTCACCTTTCGAAGCCGCACCACTCGCCAGGAATATGTCTGACCGGCCCGTGCTGCCGCCGATGCTGGATCCGCTTACCGATGTCGAGGAAGGTCGACGGCTGCTGCGCAGTCTGTGCATCGATGGTGCTGTGTCGTTCGAGAAGCTGCCTGTCGGCGCAATGAAGTGTGAGGATGCGGTAGCTAAGGGCGCAGTTTTTCTGGGCGGCATGTCAAACCCCAAGGGAAACACGTCCAGCGGCGCTCCAGCTTGGGAGACGCCCGAGGTTCAAACAAGGCGAAGCGGCAGCCGTGATCGAAGAAGTTGCCGGTCGAGGCACACTCAAATCAATCGGCATCCGGCTTGGATACGCCGAAGAATACGCTGACCGGGCTGGTAAGGCTGCGCTAGTTGAAGCTGCCAGAACTCTGACAGCGGCGAACAATAACGAGAAAGTTGCAGCCCATGTGCCCAAACGTGGCGCATTGTGACGTATAGGTATGAAAGAGGCCGCCATTGCGCATCCGTTTGGGGCGCTGCCGATCCGCGGACGTATTAACTCGCGTTGATCGCCGGGACTGTCCCGAACCCTACCGCCACCGCGGCTCTCGTGTTGCGTTGTGCAGCAGTTCGCTGGCGGACGCGAATGGTCCAAACAATTGTAGCAGTCGAGCCTCTTCCTCCTCCTTAAGTCGGCGCCGTTTGGAAAAATCCTTGACCGACCAAACACGGGTCGTGGCTCCGGTGCCGATGTTATTCGGTTCCACTCGCTGCATACGTTACTCCTCCCATACAGTTGGGGAGACCTATACCAAAGTATAATTTAGAAAGAAATAAAATAAGTCGTGTTGGCGCCTTTTTTGCGCCGTTCAGCCATTACCTGGCGCGCCTCCTCCGCGAACGAAAGGTGATCGTGCGGCAGGCTGAGGTCCGGAACTGATAAACCGGGCGCCTCCCTGCCGCTTTTGCTATTTGATCTTTTCTGCCGCCTTATTCGCGGCCTCACGATCAGATCCGTGCTTCTTGATAATTGCCTCAGCCTTATCCCGGCTGATGCCGTGCTTCTTGGCGAAGTAGCTAACCTCGTAAGGTTCGCCGCCAGCGACCTTGTTGCGGTCTGCGGCTCCACGCTTGCTCTTGTCGTCTGCCATAGCTGGCCTCCTTCCACTGCAGGTGCTGAACGTATGACGGAATCCAAGGTTCCGGATCGGCGCTCAGCGGAGGCCAAAGTCTGGCATCGTCTTTACGATACAGCAGAGTGGAAACGACTGCGCCAATACCAGTTGGCAATGGAACCTCTTTGTCGTTTCTGCCTGATCACGGGAAGAGGTGACCGAGGCGACGATCGTCGACCACATCAAAGCTCACAGGGCAGCGGCGAATTTTTCTTCGATCCGTCGAACCTGCAGTCATTGTGCAAACATCATCACGATAGTGCGAAGAAGATGATTGATCACGGCAAGATGGTCGTGACCTATGGCCTCGATGGTTATCCAATTGAGATGGGGTAGCGGCTTCGCCTTCGTCCTCGGCATCGCAGGCGCGTACATGGGGGTACGGCGAGACGGGCGTTCGGGCACGGTGAGGCCGCTGGGGGCTGCCGACGCTTCAGTTGGATGATGCGGAGCGCAGGAGCGGAGTAGCTCTTGTGGAGTTACTGGTCCGTGCTGGATTGACCTCCTCGAAGGGGGAGGCGAAGGGCGATCTCGGGGCGCGGTGTGCGGGTCAACGAACGTCCGAGAAAGACCTTGCTTTATCAGACCCCAGCGGAGAGGTTTGCAGAGTGTGTTGCAGCGACCGTTGAACTCGCCACTCAAAGCGACACCAATGATCGATATCAAAGGAAATGAGACGATGGGCGGAGCCGCGCCACAGAGTTCGCCCGCGGTCGATATTGGAACGGGGTCAGTTAATTTATTTGTTTCGCCAGCGTGAGGGCGAATGGCCTTTGTGAGCGCGGAACAACCGCGCAAAATGGCTCGGACTCTCGATCCCGCAGAGCGCGGCGACCTCGATGATAGGCAGGTCCGTTTCCCTCAAAAGACGAGCTGCACGGTCCATGCGGCGGCGGGATATCACTTCCAAAGGCGTTTGGCCTGTTGCTCCGCGAAAAGTCCGGAAGAAGTGCCCCTCCGAGATGCCAAGTGGGAGTGACAGGTCAGAGATCGAAATCGGTTCTGCCAGCCTTGCATCAATTCTCTCGTAGGTGTCACGAAGTTGTCGTCTCGTTAGAGCGTTCTTTACCGACGTCCCGCGCTGACCGCGTCCTGCAACTCTGTTCGAGAGGTACTCGGAAAGAGCAAGAGCCATCGTCGAGCAGTAGGTCACATCCAGATTGCCTTCACGATGATAGAGGCCGCACATCTGCGCCGTCATGCCATAAATGAAGTCGTCGCGATCAACGAGGAATGACTTGGCGTTACGGAGCTTTGGGCTTCCCACAACCGGATCGATGGCAATCGCACCCCATTCCCATGCGACGTCGCGGAGCACAAGCTCGCGATTGCAGCCTGCAGGCAGAAAGGAAACCATGCCCTTCACGTCGCGGCCCTCATAGCGAAATCCGTCGTCGGTTCGAAATGCATGATGCGCTGCGCCGCCATTCAGCGTCACCATGACCAGATGGAAGTCTGGTGCTATCTTGCCTTCGACTTCTCCTGTCTGCCCCCGCCGCGCGGTTTCGAAACGACCGCCCGGCCACTCTATTCGCAGATGATCCTGAGGCGGCTGGGTCAATTGCCAGCCTTCGATCCTGGTCTTCTGTTGCATCGACGCCCCGCTCCAGCCATACGCCTGCAAGGCACATCTTGCAGGTGAGATGCTGAACGATACGACTGGTTGCGGGCGTATGCATTTAGGAAATCGTAGGTCTTCAACCCCGGCTGTTCAAAAGTGCGTGAGGGTTGAGTGCTTGAAAGGTTTTCGTGGCTCGCGGCAGGTGAAGCTACGATTTCAGGTCGTAGGCGCACCGGAAGCCGATGTAGGCGACATAGAAGTCGGCAGACTTCCACTGCATGGCTTCTTCCCGCATCTTGTCTGGGCCGTACCACCACGAGCCGCCAGCCGTGATCGCGTTGTCACCGTTGCGGTCGGCGAGCCATTCCCACACGTTGCCACCCATGTCGTAAAGGCCGTTCACGCCCTGGCGAGTGGTTCCCGTCGAGGCATGCTGAAGCCAAGGATCGCTACCGTTCGTATTCGCCCCTTCAGGAGTATCTCCCGTCGGATAGGAATACGTTTTCCCGACTACGAAGCCCGCCGCCGATCCACTACCATATTCACGATAGGCGGCACGCTGCCACTCGGCGCGAGCCGGCAGTCGGCCGCCGACTGATGCGCAATAGTCACGTGCCTCATACCAACTCACATGTACGGCAGGTTCGGCCACTTCTTGCGGTGCTTTGCCGAACGGCCTGCGAAACGACCAGCCTGGACGACGTTCCCATCCGCTTCCCCATTCGTGACCGCCACCATTGCGTTCAGCAGCCGTCCTCAGCTTAGTCGCGTTAGCGAAGACGGCGAAATCGGCGATAGTGACCTCGCTCCTGTCGATAGCGAAACCTTCAATCGTGACACGGTCGCTCCCGGCCATTGCGGCGGCCGGAAGCGCAATAAGGATGAGTGTCAGGTACGTTGGGGCGGTTGCGGGAAAGGCCATGTGACGACGCCACCATATTTTTTTCCAGGATAAGGAGGCTGTTTAAGCGCGTCCGCGACGCCTGTCAGCCCGGCATAATAATCCACCATGCGTTCACGCATCGCCCGGTCGGGCAGGTCGCCGTAGAGCGCGCCCATGTTGTCGACGACGTGCTGTGGCTGGCTGGTCGCGGGGATAACATTTGTGACGGCCGGATGGGAGATGATCCATTTCAGGAAATACTGCGCCCAGGTCTCGATACCCATCTCCTGGGCAAAGTCTGGAACTGGTTGTCCCGCCACAGGCGTAAAGAGCCGCGCCTTTTCGAACGGGATGTTGACCTGGACGGCTACACCGTTGGCGGCGCAGGCATCGAGCAACCGTTGTTCGGCGGCACGCGTCAGGATCGTATAGGCGACCTGGACGAAATCCAGCGTGCCCGTGTTCACCAGACGCTCCATGGTGTCATAGTATTCCGGGCTCCACTGCGTGATCCCGATATAGCGTACAGACCCCTCGGCCTTTTTCTGCGCCAGCCAGTGACGGACCTGGTCGTGATTTTCGAGACTGTGAACCTGCAGCACATCGATCCGATCCCGCCACAGCCTTTCCCGCGACTGCCTGAGCTGCCGTTCCGAATGGCTGTTGTCGGAAAGATAGTCGCCGGTGGTCCAGGTCTTATTGGTGATGAAGATGTCGTCGGCGATGTCAAGATCGATGATGAAATCGCCGACGCACACTTCAGACATTCCATAAAGTGGCGATGTGTCGATGACCCTTCCACCATGTTCATGGAACAGCCGGATTACCTCGCCCACATGGTCGCGCGGTTCGCCTGGGCGGATGTCGAAGGTCTCGAATGTGCCGAGGCCGACCGCCGGGATCATCTCCCCCGTTCTCGGGATCGGCCGCATGATCGGAGCACGGCCCGATTGTTGAGCGACGGCCTGTCGCATAGAGATGGCCGAAGCGAACATCGATGTTGCGGCAACTGCCGCCACGCCGGTCAAAAACGTCCGGCGTTTCGTTGCGAGTCCTGAGGTCATTCCAAAAAATCCCTGTTGTGACGACAGGGACGTTAACCGGCAGAGTGCCGCCGCGCGCGCTCGATCCTCACCATTTGCTCGATTCTGATCATTTTCTGCGCTTCGTGGCGTTCAAATACCATGCACATCTGAATTTGCCTCAATGACCGCTGCTGGCGGGCGCGAAGCGGAAGCGGCTCCTTGGCAGCTTCCGGGCCCGTTGCAGTCATCGCCACAATCAACGGTTAATACACCGGGTGCAATGTCCTACGGCCGGAGAGATGGTTTTGGCAATGAGGTCATGTCCAGAAATTTAGTCGGGCTGATCGCAGGTCCACTTGCATTGCTCGTCCTCGTCCTGGGCTTCTTGTTCTTCGGGACTTGGGGTGCAGTAATCGGCTTTTTCGTTCTCGCTGCCGCAGTGGTGTTTGGGTGTTTGTGCCGTTATTCGCGCTAGGAACATCTATCGCACCCGCACGTTGGTCGGCTGATCAATGAGAGTTATGAAGCTGGAACCCGTAGCCGCTCCAGGCGGCGGGGTGTGAACCCTTGCTCTATTCGATCTTGCGCTGAGCGCGGACGCGCGGCTTTACGGACTGCGGCTGATGGAAACATCCGACGGAAGGCGCTTCACATACGCTGCGGGCCGGGAAGGTGCATGACACGCTTTACGAAAGGGCAAAGTGGCGCCGGGGAGCGCCGTAGGCAGCGAACGAAAATCACTCCGCAGCGAAAGTTGCTGCATAGCGGCTCGAATCTCGTTCGATAGCATCCAGAGAGTTCATCAAGTCGACAAAGTCACAGGCCTCGGCCCAAGACATGCCACTCACCTTCACGTCACCAAGCGTGGCAGGCTCCATCGTGAGCCCATCCACAACAAGCCACTTGTCATCGACTTCATGTCGAAGATTGAAACGTCGCATCGCAAAGTCTCCAAACGGTGAACCGCGGTACCATATTTTAGGAGGGATGAATATGAGAAAGTTAACAGCTATTAACGATAACATTGCGACCAGCAATGCCACCGGCGTAGCACGGTGCGCACCAATTCCGGGAAAAATCCGGTTACAAATACAAAACGAATTCAGAGGCCGCTATCGAGCAGCCCTCTCCAAGGGAAACGAAGCAGGACGCGCCCGTACCCATGTCGCACGGATTACCGCCACTTCGGTGCCCGTTTGGCGTTGTGCATGAGTTCGCATGCAGTCGCGAATGGACCAAACAGCTGAAGTAGTCTCGTTTCTTCTTCCTCGTCCAATCGATGTCGCGCGCAGAACTCGGTCACCGACCAGACCTTCGTTGCCATATCGGAATCTGCATTTTCCGGCTCAACGCGTTCCATGGAAATCCTCCCGCTCCTAATGCGAGAACACTACTAAAGTCTAATTTAGAATCAAATGAAATAACAATGCAGGCGGGATATTTGTTGCGCTCCAATGCCATCCCCTCGCGCGCCTCAATCCAAGGCCGGCATGCAGGAGCACACCGCTCAATTGCTTCGCGCGGGTAACCGCATCGACGGCCTGCATGAGCGGCTTGACAGGGCGTTAGAGCGGATAACAAGAACGACGCGCAGTTGACGGCGCGTTCTCGGGCGTCCAGTCGGTGATGACACCCTGCTATACTGGCCGTCTCATGGCATCGTTGGTTAATGCCGACCGCCGCTGGCCGCGTTCCCAGTCCGCCATTGGCGACTTCGGCACGGTCTTCGAACTAGCCGACATCGTCTCGACCGCCCGCGACAGCAATGTATTCAAGGCTGACTACGGCGTCGGCGACGGTCTGCATATCAATTGGGCGAACGGCACGGCTAAGGTGGCAATCTTGACCGCGTTCAAGACATTCGTTCAGGCGATGGGATATCCAACGATATGACCGAATAGGCGTCGTGCCGACCTAAAAATTACATCACTTAGCGAAGGTTGAGGGCCGTGAAGGAACTCTACACCAGCGCGGGTCAATGAGAAATGCATGCAGGGGTCGAAGCCGGAACTGTTTTCCTCAACTAGATCCATCTCCCAGGCCTCACTGAGACCCGGCAAGTTGGCGTCCAGTTCCTCAGAGTCGGACACAGGATATCGCGCCCATGCCTCAACGGTCAGAAGTGCATTTCGGATTTGTGTCATGCAAGTATCGCAAGTCCCAGAAAGTTGATTAGCCAAGCAAGAAATACTCAACATACTTGACCTTTATTGTCGAGTGACTTGGAAGTGACACATGGATTATTTTTGGGGGGCGGGGGTAGCAAGGCGATGAAAAAAATGACCAGCCAGCAAATCATGTACACAGTGCTGTTCTTCTTTTGCGTGTTCGGCTTGCTCTTCGGTGCCTGGAAAAGTACTTGGACAGCAAGCTAACGGCGGAACGAAAAGAGACTGAGAAGGTTGCGGAAGCCCTTGCGGCACATAGGCTGCATACGGCTGAGCAGTATGTCTCCAAGCGGGGACTTCGACAAACCACAGATCAAATCATGGACGCGATGCGGACCGGCTAAGAAGCAGCAGAATTGCTGACAGTCGGGCCTGCCGTCGAGTGGACCTTTTACATTTCCGGATCCGAGAACTGTAATGGCGGAGACCCAGCCGCGGGCCTCCTGTAGCCCGATTGCCAGGTCTCCTGCCGTAGCGGGGAGGGGTGTTCTACGGCCCGATAACGTTGATCGGCTTTCGTTGAGTCGGTCCATTTCAATGAACCGGTAAGGATAATAGCCGGTTAATATCCACCGTATGCGTTTCGATCCGAGGCATCATTCAAAGGAGTCTCCCACACCAACCGACGGCGAGTGTTTCGCTATGCGCCGCGGAGGGCATGGCACCTCTCTCGACGATTCGAGCCTTTCGTCTGTCGCTTTTCGGGCTTCAGCAAGCTTCCCAACGGCCCTGAGCGCCCTAACTTCCGGGTTGTATAAAGGAGGTTGCCATGGCCGACTCTGCCAATCAGACGGTGCCGACGCGCAGAGTGTTGCGCGGCCGGCCTTACAGCATAAGCGAATTCGCCCGGAAATACCGTTTGGATGAAAAGGAGGCCAAGCGGCTCTATGAAAAATTCGGACCGTCGGCGACCGAACTCGATCTCCTGATGGCCGCCAAGCGCAAGCCGCCGAGGCTGCCCCTGGATTTCGACGCCTGATGAGAATACGCACTGGGGGCTGCCTTTGC